>NZ_JNZR01000003.1:0-338603 GCF_000717585.1 Micromonospora globosa | reverse complement strand
GCCCGCATACATCACCAACACGTCATCAGCCACCTGACTGACCACACCTGCGGAATCCCCACCCGGCCCAACATGTCCACCGCCCGCGTCCGCGCCTCCCGCCGACCGGCCCTCGGATGATGCACCCGGTACGCCTCAGCGATCTGCCTACCCACCGAGTAGTACGGATGCAACGCCGACAACGGATCCTGGAAAACCATCGCCATGTCCCGGCCCCGCAGCCGCCGCACCTCCTCCTCACCCAACCCCACCAGCTGACGCCCACCGACGGAGATCTCCCCGGAGATGGTCGTCCGCTTCGCGTTGTGCAAACCCAGGATCGCCAGCGACGTCACGCTCTTACCGGAACCGGACTCCCCTACGATCCCGAGCGTGCGACCCCGCTCCACGGCGAACGACACACCGTCCACGGCCCGCACCACACCGTCCTCGGTGTCGAACCGCACCCGCAGGTCCCTGACCTGGAGATAGGGCCCGTCGCCGGAGCGCTGCTCCGGCACCTCCGGGCGGTCCGGCTCCCCGGACGGCACCGCCTCCGACCTGCCCATTGACCGCCTCCCCTTCGGTGATGAAGAGAACTTACAGGAAATCCCCAGAGGCGAAAATAAGCTACATCGAGCGGCCTGTCAGCGGCCTGAGCGTAACGACTGGGTTTCCGTCTCGCACCCCCGTCACCTGGGACATCCACGCCCGCGACTGGCCGTCGTCGCCTCGTCGCCGCACTTGTGGTGCGACGATGGTCCCGGCGACGAAGGGACGATTCCCGTCGGCACGAGGTGGAGGCGACGATGACCGCGGCGGTGTTCGGCCACGACGGCCCGTGGACCGAAGAGGAGTACCTCGCCCTCGGCGAGACGCGGCAACGCGTCGAACTCTTCGACGGGGGCCTGCACGTGACACCGGCACCGACCCCGCGGCACCAACGAATCCAGCGGAACCTCGGCAACCTGCTGGAGGCCGCGGCCCGGCACGTCGGCCTGGAACTGCTGGAGACGGTGAACGTCCGGCTCCGGCCAGGCCGCATACCGATTCCCGACCTGGTCGTCACCGAGCCGATCGACTTCGACCAGCCGATGATCGAGGCGCGGGACGTGCGGCTCGTGTGTGAGGTCATCTCACCGGGCAACGCGGCAACCGACAAGGTGCTCAAGATGCACTACTACGCCGCCGCGGGGATCGAGTGGTACCTGCTGGTGGAGCAGGAAACCGGCACGCTGCACCTGCACCGGCGGCAGGGTCGGCACTACCGCGAGGTGTCGGTGACCAAGCCCGGTTCCGCGCTGGAGCTGACCGAGCCCGTCCGGGCCACGATCCGGCCGGCGGATCTCGTCCCCTGACGGATGTCGGTGCGCTCGCCTAGGGTCGGGCGCATGAGCGAGCGTCGAGCGACCCATCAGGACAGCGCATGAGCGAGTTCGACGCGGCGACCGCCGCCGTCCAGGCCGCTCTCGACGCGGGCGCCCGCTACGCCGACGCCCGGGTCATGCACCGCCGCTACGAGTCGATGTCGGCCCGCAACGGCGACATCGAGGAGCTGAGCCAGGACGAGAGCATCGGGCTGGGCGTACGCGCGCTCGTCGGATCGGGGTGGGGCTTCCACGCCGTACCCGACCTGTCCGACGCCGCGGTCCGCGACGCCGGCCGGCGCGCCGCGGCGATCGCCACCGCGAGCGCGCGGGTTCCCGGTCCGCCGATCGACCTGGTGCCGGCCGAGGCGGCGGTGGCGAGCTGGGCCTCGGAGTGCGCCGTCGACCCGCTCGGGGTGCCACTGTCGGACAAGGGCGACCTGCTGGTCCGCGCCACGGCGACGATGCGCGAGCACGGCGCCGACCTGGCCGAGGGGCTCTACCAGATCTGGGACACCTCGAAGTGGTTCGTCTCCAGCGAGGGCCACCGGATCGACCAGCGCATCCGGGAGTGCGGCGGCGGCATCTCGGCCACCTCGATCGGTGACGGCGAGACCCAGCGGCGGTCCTACCCGAGCTACCGCGGGCAGTACGGCACCACCGGCTGGGAGCTGGTCACCTCGCTCGACCTGGCCGCGCACGCCGCGCGGATCGCCGAGGAGTCCCGCGAGCTGCTCACCGCGCCGCTCTGCCCAGCCGGCGAGACCGATCTGATCCTCGGCGGTGAGCAGCTCGCGTTGCAGATCCACGAGTCGGTCGGGCACGCCATCGAGCTGGACCGCATCCTCGGCTGGGAGGCGGCGTTCGCCGGCACGTCCTGGCTCGACCTGGCCCGCCTCGGCTCGCTGCACTACGGCTCCGAGCTGATGAACGTGACCATCGACCCGACCATCCCTGGCGCGCTGGGCAGCTTCGGCTACGACGACGAGGGCTCCCCGGCGGTCGCCCGGGACGCGGTCCGCGAGGGGCGGTGGGTCGGGGTGCTCGCCGGCCGGGACTCGGCCGCCGTCGCGGGCCTTGACTACGGCGGCAGCGTACGGGCCGACGGCTGGGCCCGGCTGCCGATGGTGCGGATGACGAACGTGGGCCTGGAACCCGGCCCGCACACGCTCGACGAGATCATCGCGGCCACCGACGACGGGGTGCTGATGGACATCAACCGGTCCTGGTCGATCGACGACAAGCGGCTCAACTTCCAGTTCGGCTGCGAGGTCGGCTGGGAGGTGAAGAAGGGCCGCCGGGGGCGGATGCTGCGCAACCCCACCTACACCGGCATCGGGCCGGTCTTCTGGCGCTCGATGGACATGCTCTCCTCGGAGACGGTCGCCTGGGGCACGCCCAACTGCGGGAAGGGGCAGCCCGGCCAGGTCGGGCACACCGGCCACCCGGCCGCGCCGGCCCGGTTCCGCGGCGTCCGGGTGGGGGTGCGGGCATGAGCGAGCGCGGCATGAACGCCGAGCTGGAGATCGCCGCCGGGGTGGTGGACCTGGTCCGGCACACGGCCGGTCCGGCCGCCGAGGCCGAGGTGCTGGTGACCCGCTCCGACCTGGCGCTGACCCGGTTCGCCAACTCGTTCATCCACCAGAACGTGTCCGAGACCGGTGTCGCCGTACACCTGCGGTTGCACGTGGACGGGCGGACCGCTACCGGCAGCGGCAGCCGGGTCGACGCCGACGGGCTGGCCGCCCTGGTCGAGCGGACCCGGGCCGCGGCCCGGCTCGCGCCGCCCGACCCGGCCTGGCCGGGACTCACCGCCCCGACGCCTGTGCCGTCCGGCCCGGCCGTCGACGAGGACACCGCGTTCGCCTCGCCCGACGAGCGGGCCGAGCGGGTACGCGCGTTCGTGGACGCGGTCGAAGGGCTGGAGGCGGCCGGCTACTGCCGGACCTCGTACCGGTCGGGGGCGTTCGCCAACTCGGCCGGGCACACGGCTGTGGGCCGGGCGGCCGAGGCGGCGATGGACGGCATCGCCCGCGCCGGCGGCGCCGACGGGGTGGCGCGGCTCTGCGCCGACCGGCTGGCCGATCTCGACGGCGCGGCGCTCGGCGCCCGCGCGGCGGCCAAGGCGCGCGCCGCTGCCGACCCGGTCGAGCTGCCGCCCGGGCACTACGAGGTGGTGCTCGAACCGGCGGCCGTCGCCGACCTGCTCCAGAACCTGGCCTGGTACGGCTTCAACGGCAAGCGGTACGCCGAACGGCAGTCCTTCGCCGAGCCGGGCACCGCCCAGTTCGACCCGGCGGTGACGGTGGTGGACGACCCGCTGCACGCCGGCACGCTGCCGTTCGACCTGGAGGGCACGCCCCGGCGGGCGTTGCCGCTGGTGGAGCACGGCACCACAGGAGCGGTGGCGTACGACAGGCGCGGCGGCGCCGAGGCGGGCGCCGGGTCCACCGGGCACGGCATGCCGGGTAGCGCGACCTTCGGCCCGATCCCGCACAACGTCCGCCTGCTGACGGGCACCGCGGGCGTGGCAGGCGCGGCCGTCGCCGCCGGACCGGTGAGCGCGGGCGTGACCGGGGCGGTGGGCGACCCGGACACCGCCGCGCTGGTGGCCGGGATGCGGCGCGGGCTGCTGGTCAGCGACTTCTGGTACACCCGCGTGCTGGACCCGAAGCAGCTGGTGGTCACCGGGTTGACCCGCAACGGGGTGTGGCTGGTCGAGGACGGCGTGCCGACCCGCGCGGTGCGCGACTTCCGGTTCACCGAGTCGTACCCCCGGGCGCTGGGGCCGGGCCGGGTGCTCGGCCTGGGCCGGACGGCGGTCCGCCAGCCTGCCCGCGTCGACGGCTCCTGGTACGAGACACCGGCGCTGCGGCTGTCCTCGTGGCACTTCACCGGCGGCGCGTCCGGGTGACCCGGCGCGCCGCCGGGCGCACCACGCCACCGGTCGGCGCACCGTTCGGCCGACCCGCCACATTGATCATGAACTGACTCTTTCCAAGCTGCGGGACACACGGGACACTGCGTTGCGCGGCCGGGCCGTGAAGATCGGCGTAACGTGTGTCACTTAGCCGCACCGGTTCGCCGGTGTGGCCTCGCGCGTGCGCAGGACGTGACAGTGACGTCAGGGAGATGACTCAGATGACAACTACGTCGGCCAGGACGCCGAGACCGCAGCCGCGGGGAGGGCGGGCACGCGCCGCCATCGCGGCGAAGACGTTGCGGACCGACAGATGGTGGATCGCCCCGCTGATCACAGTGGTGGGGCTCAGCGCGTGGGTCATCTACGCGACGGTCCGGGTCTTCATGCACAAGTGGTACTGGGTGGAGCAGTACCACTACCTGACGCCGTTCTACTCCCCCTGCGTCACCGACCGCTGTGTCGAGGGCTCCTCGCACTTCGGCCAGTTCCTGCCCGGCTGGTGGATCATCCCGGACGCGGCGCTCACCCTGCCGTTCCTGCTGCTGTTCCGGCTGACCTGCTACTACTACCGCAAGGCGTACTACCGGTCGTTCTGGCTGTCGCCGCCGGCCTGCGCGGTGCCGGACGGGCACCAGTCGTACAGCGGCGAGACGCGGTTCCCGCTGCTCGGGCAGAACCTGCACCGCTACTTCTTCTACGCCGCCGCGATCATCTCGCTGATCAACACCTGGGACGCGATCCTGGCCTTCCACTCCCCCGAGGGCTTCGGCTTCGGCCTGGGCAACATCATCCTGATCGGCAACGTGGTGATGCTGTGGGCGTACACGATCTCCTGCCACTCCTGCCGGCACATCATCGGCGGGCGGCTCAAGCACTTCTCCAAGCACCCGATGCGCTACAAGGCGTGGACCGGGGTGTCCTGGTTGAACGTCCGGCACATGCAGCTCGCCTGGATCACCCTCGGCACCCTGGCACTCACCGACTTCTACGTGATGGCGGTCGCCGCCGGCTGGATCAACGACCTGCGGTTCATCAACTGAGAGCCTGGACATGACTGAGACGCGAATCGAACGACACCACTACGACGTCGTCGTGATCGGGGCCGGTGGCGCCGGCCTGCGCGCGGCGATCGAGGCCCGGCTGGCCGGCAAGAAGACCGCGATCATCTCGAAGTCGCTGTTCGGCAAGGCGCACACGGTGATGGCCGAGGGCGGCGCCGCCGCCGCGATGGGCAACGTGAACTCGCGCGACAACTGGCAGGTGCACTTCCGGGACACCATGCGCGGCGGCAAGTTCCTCAACAACTTCCGGATGGCCGAGCTGCACGCCAAGGAGGCGCCGCAGCGGATCTGGGAGCTGGAGACGTACGGCGCGCTGTTCGACCGCACCAAGGACGGGAAGATCTCGCAGCGCAACTTCGGCGGCCACGAGTACCCGCGCCTGGCGCACGTCGGCGACCGGACCGGCCTGGAGCTGATCCGTACGCTTCAGCAGAAGATCGTCTCGCTCCAGCAGGAGGACAAGCAGGAGTTCGGCAGCTACGACGCGCGGATCCGGGTCTTCTCCGAGACCACGATCACCGAGCTGCTGCTCGACGGCGACCGCGTCGCCGGGGCGTTCGGCTACTACCGCGAGTCCGGCGAGTTCGTCCTGTTCGAGGCGCCCGCGGTGGTCCTGGCCACCGGCGGCGTCGGACGCTCCTACAAGGTCACCTCGAACTCGTGGGAGTACACCGGCGACGGCCACGCGCTGGCGCTGCGCGCCGGGGCCACGCTGATCAACATGGAGTTCCTCCAGTTCCACCCGACCGGCATGGTCTGGCCGCCCTCGGTGAAGGGCATCCTGGTCACCGAGTCGGTACGCGGCGACGGCGGCGTGCTGAAGAACTCCGAGGGCAAGCGGTTCATGTTCGACTACGTCCCCGACGTGTTCCGCAAGCAGTACGCGGAGACCGAGGAGGAGGCGGACCGCTGGTACACCGACCCGGACAACAACCGGCGTCCGCCGGAGCTGCTGCCCCGCGACGAGGTCGCACGCGCGATCAACAGCGAGGTCAAGGAGGGCCGGGGTACGCCGGCCGGGGGCGTCTACCTGGACATCGCCTCCCGCAAGTCGGCCGAGGAGATCCGCCGCCGCCTCCCGTCGATGTACCACCAGTTCAAGGAACTGGCCGACGTCGACATCACCAAGGAGCCGATGGAGGTCGGCCCGACCTGTCACTACGTGATGGGCGGCGTCGAGGTGGACCCGGACTCCGGCGCGGCGTACGGCACCGTGCGCGGGCTCTACGCCGCCGGTGAGGTGTCCGGCGGCATGCACGGCTCCAACCGGCTCGGCGGCAACTCCCTGTCCGACCTGCTGGTCTTCGGCAAGCGCGCGGGCGGGCACGCGGCCACGTACACCGATCAGCTCACCACCCGCCCGGCGGTGTCGGTGGCGGCGGTGGAGGCCGCCGTGGAGACGGCGCTGGCGCCGTTGCAGCGGGACACCGGTGAGAGCCCGTACCAGCTCCAGCAGGACCTCCAGGTGGTGATGGGCGACCTGGTCGGCATCATCCGGCGCGAGGGTGAGCTGGCCGACGCGCTCGCCCGGCTGGCCGAGCTGCGGGAGCGGGTGGCGAAGGTCAGCGCGGTCGGCGGCCGGCGCTACAACCCGGGCTGGCACCTGGCGCTGGACCTGCGCAACATGCTCGTGGTCTCGGAGTGCACCGCGAAGGCGGCGCTGGAGCGGCAGGAGTCGCGCGGCGGGCACACCCGGGAGGACTACCCGGCGATGGACCCGAAGTGGCGGAGCGTCAACCTGGTCTGCTCGCTGGACGGCGACACGGTCCGGCTGACCCACAAGCCGCTGCCGAAGATGCGGCCGGAGCTGATCGGACTGTTCGACCGGGCCGAGCTGGCCAAGTACCTGACCGACGAGGAACTCGCCGAGTTCGACGCCCTCACCGAGGAGGCGAACAACTGATGGGAAGTAAGCGCCAGTTCCGCATCTGGCGGGGCGACGAGACCGGCGGCGACCTGAAGGACTACACCGTCGAGGTGAACGAGGGCGAGGTGGTCCTCGACGTGATCCACCGGCTCCAGGCCACCGAGGCGCCGGACCTGGCGTGCCGGTGGAACTGCAAGGCCGGCAAGTGCGGCTCGTGCTCGATGGAGATCAACGGCAAGCCGCGGCTGGGCTGCATGACGCGGATGTCGACGTTCGAGGAGTCCGAGACCGTCACCGTCACCCCGCTGCGCACCTTCCCGGTGATCCGGGACCTGGTCACCGACGTCTCGTTCAACTACGAGAAGGCGCGGGAGACCCCGGCGTTCGCGCCGCCGTCCGACGTGGCGCCCGGTGACTACCGGATGCAGCAGGTCGACGTCGAGCGCTCGCAGGAGTTCCGCAAGTGCATCGAGTGCTTCCTGTGCCAGAACGTCTGCCACGTGATCCGTGACCACGAGGAGAACAAGCCGGCGTTCTCCGGTCCCCGGTTCTTCATCCGGGCGGCCGAGCTGGACATGCACCCGCTCGACGCGCGCACCGACCGCCGGGAGTACGCGCAGTCGGACATGGGACTCGGCTTCTGCAACATCACCAAGTGCTGCACCGAGGTCTGCCCCGAGCACATCAAGATCACCGACAACGGGATCATCCCCATGAAGGAACGGGTCGTCGACCGCAGGTACGATCCCCTTGTGTGGCTCGGTAACAAGATCTTCCGGAGGGGTCAGGTGCCTCAGACCAGCGCGACCAGCGGGCATTCGAGCGGTGCCGTCACGTCCGGAGGGGCGCAGGGCGGGGCGCACGCGCACGGCGGCGGTTCGCACGCCGGCGGGGTGCACTCGCACGCGGGCGGCTCGCACGACAGCGCCGCCGAGCGTCAGGCCCAGCAGGGCGTCAACTGGCACCGCGAGGTGCCGCACCCGACCGCCCCGGCGGTGGACGCCAACGGCAGGCTGCCGCTGACCGAACTGACGTTCAACAAGGCCGCCGCGCCGTCGCCGTTCGGCGACGACGTGACGTTCCCGCTGCCGCCGGAGCACCTCAACTTCGCTCACCCGCAGCAGGACGAGCCGAAGCACTGAACAGCAGCGCGACGATGACGGGGGCCGGCGGCACGAGCCGCGGGCCCTCGTCCCGTTTCCGGCCGGCTGTCCGGTTCACCGGACGGCCCGGCTCGCGCCGCCGTCGTTCAGGGGGCGTCGAGCAGCGGGCGCAGCGCGGCCACGATCGGCACATCGGCCGGCAGCCAGTCGACGCTGTCCAGCTCGGCGGCGGAGAGCCAGCGCAGCTCGGCGTGCTCCAGGGCCTCGGGCTCATCGCCGTGCAGCAGGCGGGCGGCGTAGACGCGCAGCACGGACCGGCCGTGCGCCATCCGTACGTCCCGGCCGACACGCGCGCCGACGGCCACCCGTACGCCCAGCTCCTCGGCACACTCCCGGGCCAGCGCGTCGGTCTCGGCCTCGCCCGGCTCGACCTTTCCGCCCGGGAACTCCCATCGCCCCGCCACCTCGGGGGGCGCGGAGCGCTCGCATGCCAGCACCCGGCCACCCTCGATGATCGCCGCCCCGACGACCACCCTCGGCTCCCGCCGGTCGGCCTGCCCGCTTCCGCTAACCCGTTCGGTCCGCACGGGCCACCAGCGTGCCAGATCAATCGGCGGTTTGGGTAGCTGCGTCGGCCGTCAGGTCAGCAGAACACGGAAGTGTGGGCGTGGACACACCATCTGAGCGGCGAGAGACTAGAGGGCGTCGACTGGGACACGGGATGGCGACGATTTGGCCACAAGCCGGCAACGACGCCTGGGAGGTGCGGTGATGCGCGTGCTGTTCAGCGGCCGGGCGAAGCACGACTACCTCAGCGACGCGCTAGCCCTGCTGTCCGGATGGACGCGCGAGGGCGAACAGATCCGCCGCACGATCGTCCTCGACGACACCCAGCACGCCGCGCTCACCGAGCGGGTGGCGGTGGTCGCCGACGCGCTGCGGCTGCGCCCCGAGATCAGCCGCCGGGCCGACCGTACCCAGATCAGACTCGGGCACGACGACGGCGAGCCACTCACCGAGGGTGAGGTTCTGCTCGCGGCGCGCATCGAGGACGCGGTCCGCGCGGTCACCGAGCCCTGATCGGCTGGCACGCCCCGCCTACCCTCGGGTGCATGTCTGGCCCCACGTACGACCGCAAGGAACAGTTCCAGCAGATCCAGAGCGGGTTGCTGCCCGGTGAGCAGATCATCGCCGTCTACGACGCGGTCGGCACCGGCACCGGCTTCATCGGCCTGACCGACCGGCGCGTGATCATCCAGGACCGCTCCTTCGTCGGCAAGCGGTACGCGATCACCAGCATCCCGTACTCGAAGATCACCAGCGTGAGCGTGGTGAGCAACAAGTCCTGGGGTGGTTCGTTCTTCTCCACCGGGTCCATCGCGGTGCACGTCGGCACGCACACCTACGAGGTCGAGTTCCGGGGCGCGCAGAAGAGCCACCACGTGCACAACGTGATCCTGCACCACATCTCCTGACCCGCCTGGCACAATCGCCGCCATGCGGGGGCTGAGGGCGCGATGGCGGGCCTGGCGGGGCGAGCATCGGCGGGCCGTACGCCTGCTCCGCCGCCTCCTGGTGCTCGCCACCGCCGCCGTGATGCTGCTCGGCGCCGCCACGGTCGCCAGCGCGACCTGGGTCCGCGGCGCCGCCGAGGGCCGCCTGTTCGACGCCGCGGACGTGCCGGACACACCGGTGGCCCTGGTGCTGGGCACCAAGGTGGAGCCGGACGGCACGCCGGCGCCGTTCCTCGCCGCCCGGCTGGAGATCGCCCGCCAGTTGTACGCCGCCGGCAAGGTCCAAGTGCTCCTGCTCTCCGGCGACCACATGGACTGGGACTACGACGAGCCGGACGCGATGCGGCGCTGGCTCGTCGAGCGTGGCGTCCCGGCGGAGAAGACGGTGCTGGACCACGCCGGATTCGACACGTACGACTCGTGCGTCCGCGCGCACCGCGTCTTCGGGGTCCGGCGGGCCACAGTGGTCACCCAGTCGTTCCACCTGCCGCGCGCGGTGGCGCTCTGCCGGGACGCCGGCATCGAGGCCGTCGGCGTCGGCGACGACACCGCCCGCCGGTACGCCGACCAGTGGCGGATCAGCTCCACCCGGGAGTACGGCGCGTGCGTGAAGGCCGCCGTGGACGTGCTCACCGGGCGTGACCCGGTGCACCTCGGCCGCCGGGAGACCGGAGTGGACGACGCGCTGCGGGCTTAATCGGGTTGTCTGCTCGGCACGGCTGCTGATCTGCTGAACCCCTCGAAGCCGACCGGAGGGAGCACCGCCATGCCGAACGCTGCGAAGCCCAGCCGACCCGTCGTCACCTCATCCGAATCGAGGCTTCGTCTTGTCGTACCCCATTCCGGCGGAGGTCACTGACCTCTCGCCGCGTCGCGTCCCTTCCGCCCGGCGGGAGGGCGCGTGATGTCCGTCTTCGACGACCCCGGCCTGTTCGGCCGGCTCTGGGCCGCCACCTACGACGGCCCCGGCAATCCCGACCCGGCCCCGGCCGTCGACTTCCTCGCGCCGCTGGCCGAGGGCGGCCCGGTGCTCGAACTGGCTGTGGGCACCGGCCGGGTGGCCCTGCCGCTGGCCGCCCGCGGCCTCGCCGTGGAGGGTGTCGAGGCGTCCCCGGAGATGGTGGCGCACCTGCGCGCCAAGCCGGGCGGCGCGGACATGCCCGTCACCATCGGCGACATGTCGGACGTCCCGGTCGCCGGGCCGTACCGTCTGGTCTTCCTGGTGTTCAACACGCTGTTCAACCTGGTCTCGGAGGAGCGCCAGGCGGCGTGCTTCCGCAACGTCGCCCGGGTGCTCGCGCCCGGCGGGGCGTTCGTCATCGAGACCTTCGTGCCCGACCCGGCGGACTTCGACCGGGACGAGCAGGTCCAGGTGCGGGAGGTGACCGAGGACTCGGCCACCATCCGCCTGCACCGGTACGACCGGGCGGCGCAGACGTTCGTGCGGCAGACCGTCACCTTCGACGCCTCCGGCGTGCACCTGAAGCCGTTCGCCATGCGGTACGCCTGGCCGGAACAGATCGACGAACTGGCGGAGCGGGCCGGGCTGCGGCTCACCGAGCGGTACGCCGACTGGGACCGGACGCCGTTCGAGGCGGACAGCCGCGCGCACATCTCCGTCTACCGGCGGCGGTAGCGCTCACGCCGAGGGGCCGGGCATCACGTCCCGGCCTCTCGGCGCGCGACTACGCTGACGACCGCCGGGCCCGGACAGGAGAGGCCGATGACAGTCACCGTCGCCGCCATGGACGACTCGCACGCCGACGCCGTACTGGAGATCTACCGCCTCGGCATCGCCGAGGGTAACGCCACGTTCGAGACCGAGCCGCCGGACTGGACGCGCTTCACCGCCGCTCGGCTGCCCGGCCACCGCTGGGTGGCGCTCGACGAGGCGGGCGCGGTGCTCGGCTGGGTGGCCTGCTCGGCGGTCTCCGACCGCTGCGTCTACACCGGGGTGGTCGAGCACTCCGTCTACGTGCACCCGAAGGGGCGGGGTCGCGGCGTCGGGCGGGCCCTGCTGGAGGCGCTGATCGCCTCCACCGAGGCGGCCGGGATCTGGACCATCCAGTCCGGCGTGTTCCCGGAGAACACCGCGAGTCTCGCGCTGCACGCGACGTGCGGATTCCGCGTCGTCGGCACCCGCGAGCGGGTAGGCCGCCACCACGGCACCTGGCGAGACGTGACCTTGATCGAACGCCGCAGCCCTAGGATCTGACCCCTCCCTCCTCCCGCGCCCTCGCCCCGGTGATCAAGGATTTTGTGTCCGGTCGGCGCGTTCCGGGTGACGTAAACCCGTTGATCACCGGGTTGGTCAGGTGCCGACCAGGTGGCGGCGTACCAGGGCGTCCCGCTCCAGGATCAGGTCGACCATCTGCCAGAACTCGGCGAGCCGGGGATGGGTCAGGCCCTCCTCGCGGCTGAGCTTGCGGCCGAAGATCGGGCTGTCCCCCGCGACCTCACCACCGTTGACGAGCGTCGCGGCCGGCCCCGGCGAGCCGCCCACCGGCCCGACCCGGCAGCCGAAGGTGACGTGGTCGTCGAAGTCGTCGCGGCCCCAGCTGCCCAGGATCGCGTCGATCCAGACCTCGTGCACGCCGTCGTGGTGGTAGCAGCCACGGCGCGAACCCTAGCGAGCCCGCGTGCCGGCGCGCGTACCCGAAGGCACTTGACGGTTCCGGCGCCCAGGTGCGACGGTTAGCTACATGAGTAATGAACCGAAGAACCGGGATGGATGACGGGCGGCCGATCTTCGTCCAGATCGCGGAGCTGATCGAAAACTCGATCATCGACGGGACGCTCGCGGAGGAGACCCAGGTGCCGTCGACGAACGAGCTGGCGGCGTTCCACCGGATCAACGCGGCGACCGCCGCCAAGGGGATCAACCGCCTGGTCGATGACGGGATTCTCTACAAACGCAGGGGGATCGGAATGTTCGTGGCAACGGGGGCCGTCGAAACACTCCGGGAACGCCGCCGGCGCGAGTTCTCCGACCAGTACGTGCGGCCCCTCATCGAGGAGGCACGCAAGTTGGGCATCGGCACCGAGGAGCTGAAGAAGCTCATCGAGACAGGGGAGGAACAGCGATGAGCGTCGTGGCGGCAGCCGGCCTCACGAAGCGGTTCGGTGAGGTGACCGCTCTCGACGACGTCACCTTCACGTTGACGGGCAACAAGATCTACGGCCTCCTCGGACGCAACGGCGCCGGCAAGACGACGCTGATGCAGCTGATCACCGGCCAGGACAACGGCATCAGCGGGGACCTCACGCTCTTCGGCGAGCGCCCGTACGAGAACGAGCGGGCACTGTCGCGGGTGGTCTTCATCAAGGAGAGCCAGACGTACCCCACGACCTACCAGGTCCGGCACGTCCTGAGCCTGGCCAGGCGGCTGTTCCCCAACTGGGACGAGGACTTCGCGCAGTCCCTCGTGGACGACTTCGACCTGCCGCGCAAGCGCAACGTGCGCAAGCTGTCCCGCGGCATGCTGTCCGCGCTGGGCGTGACGATCGGACTGGCCGCACGGGCGCCGCTGACCTTCTTCGACGAGCCGTACCTCGGTCTCGACGCGGTCGCCCGGCAGCTCTTCTACGACCGGCTCCTCGCCGACTACGCCGAGAATCCGCGCACTGTCGTGCTCTCCACACACCTCATCGACGAGGTGGCCGACCTGATCGAGCACGTGCTGCTGCTCGACCGCGGCAAGCTGCTGCTCGACGCGCCCAGCGACGAGTTGCGCGGCGAGGTGATGGAGGCGTCCGGCCCGGCCGGGGCGGTGGACGAGTTCGCCGCCGCACACCGGGTGCTGCACCGCGGGCAGCTCGGCGGCGCGGTCCGCGCGTCGCTGCGCGGGTCGTTCGACAACGCCGAACGGATGCGCGCCAGGAAGCTCGGCATCGACCTGGCACCGTTGTCGCTCCAGCAGGCCGTGGTGCGCCTGACGACGGAAAGGACGAACACCCGATGACCCGCATCCTCGACGTCGCCCGGATGCACACCATCGCCCGGGTCGGCCAGCTGGACTGGCCGTGGGGCATCATGGCCATCTCGCTCGGCGTCAACCTGCTGATCTTCGCCTCGGTCGACGAGGCGGCGCCGGGCAAGAACACCACAGGCGGTCTGCTCAGCCTCTACATCGTCTGCGCGATCATCGCCGCCGCCTCGATCAGCCAGGTGTTCCCGTTCGCGCTCGGCATGGGCGTCACCCGGCGCACCTTCTACCTCGCCACAGTGCTCGTCAACGTGGTGCAGGCGGTCGTCTACGGCGTCCTGCTCTACCTGCTCAACCTGATCGAGGGCGCCACCGGCGGCTTCGGGATCGAGCTCCGGTTCTTCCGGATCCCGTACATCGACGTCGACAACGGGCTGTTGCAGATCGCCGTCTACGCGGTGCCGTTCCTGTTCCTGAACTTCCTCTCCGTCTTCGTATCCGTCTGGTACGTCCGGTTCGGCATGAACGGCCTGCTCGGCGCCGGTGCGGCGCTGATCCTGGTGACCGGCCTGCTCGTCGCGTTGATCACCTGGCAGGGCTGGTTCGGCGCCATCTGGCAGTGGCTGAGCAGCCAGCACCAGATCAGCCTGCTGGTGGGATGGCCCGCCCTGGTGGCGGCGGCGGCCGCACTCGGGGGCATGGCGGCCATCCGCCGGGCCAACGCCTGACGGTTACGCACACGGCGACCGCCGGTCCGCAGGACGCGGGCCGGCGGTCGTTTGCGCATCGGTTGTCGACCTGCCCTGGTGGAGCGTCACCTCAGCGCCTGGTCTCGTACCTCGTCAGGGGCACACCACCCGGGAACGTCCGGGTCTCCATCAGGGCCAGGTTCACCCAGTTGTCCAGGGCCGTGAAGAACGGCTTGCCGTCACCCACCAGGACCGGGTGGGTGACGAGCACGTACTCGTCGATCAGCCCGCCCCGCATGGCCGCAGCGGCGAGTGTGGCGCCGCCGATGTCCATCGGGCCGCCGTCCTCGGCCTTGAGCCGGGTGATCTCGGTGACCGCGTCGCCGGTGACCAGGCGGGTGTTCCAGTCGACCGGCCTGGTCGTCGAGGAGAACACCACCTTCGGCATGTCCCGCCAGCGGCCGGCGAACTCGACCTGGGCCGGTGTGACGCCCGGCTGCTGGTCGGCGGTCGGCCAGTGGGAGCTCATCGCCTCCCACAGTCGCCGCCCGTAGAGCGCCGTGCCTGTCGCCCCCACCCGGTCGGACCACCACTGGAACAACTCGTCGCTCGGCGCACCCCAGCCGAGGTCGTCGCCGGGCGCGGCGACGTAGCCGTCCAGGCTCACGTTCATGCCGAAGGTCAGTTTGCGCATCGTGCCAGCCTCCCGTGGGTCGGTACTCGGCGTACAGACCAGCACGGCGCCGGCAAGACATCGGTCAGGCCACACCGAGGGCCGGCCCACGGGTGTTCCCGCGTCCGGGTGCGGGACCATGACCCCGTGGACGAGGAGACTGCGGGAGCGCCGTCGCGGTGCCTCGCCGGCACTGCTGTGGTGGCCGGGTAATTCCGATGACGGCCTTCGGGCGGGCAGCAAGGATGGTGCGTCGAGGGGGTGCGACCACGAAATGTCTCTTACGGACGGCAGGGACCAACAGCATCGACCCGTCGCCCTGGTGACCGGTGCCGGCCGCAGCGCCGGCATCGCTGCATCGGTGGTGGTGACGCTGGCTCGGACCGGCTGGGATGTCGGCTTCACCTACTGGACCCCGTACGACGAGCGGATGCCCTGGGGAGCCGATCCCGAGGCCATGACGCAGCTCAGCGGCCAGGCCGCCGAGCATGGGGCAAGAACTGTCGCAGTCGAGGCGAACCTCGCTGATCCTCACACCACGGCTGACATCTTCGAGGCCGTGGAGCGAGAGCTGGGCTCGGTCAGCGCGCTCGTCCTCGCCCACTGCGAGAGCGTGAAATCAGGCCTGCTCGACACCAGCATCGAGAGCTTCGACCGTCACTTCGCGGTCAACACCCGGGCGAGCTGGCTCCTGATTCGCGAGTACGCCCGACGGTTCCGAGGGTCACATGGCACGGGACGCATCGTCAGCCTCACCAGTGACGCTACCGTCGGCAACCTTCCCTACGGAGCCAGCAAAGGCGCTCTCGATCGGATCACCCTGGCCGCTGCTCAAGAACTGGCCCACCTCGGCGTGACCGCCAACGCCATCGATCCGGGTCCAACCGACACCGGCTGGATGACCGCAGAGATCAAGGATGCCATCCTACGGGCCACGCCGCTCGGTCGCCTCGGACGCCCGCGGGATTGTGCGAACCTCGTCGCGTTCCTGTGCTCACCCGACGGAGGCTGGATCAACGGCCAACTGTTACGCAGCGACGGCGGCATCTCCTGACCTGTGACAACAGACCGAACTCAGACGTTGAAGCGGAACTCCACCACGTCGCCGTCCTGCATGACGTACTCCTTGCCCTCGATCCGGACCTTGCCGGCGGCCTTGGCCGCCGCCATCGATCCGGCCTCGACCAGGTCGTTGTAGGAGACCACCTCGGCCTTGATGAAGCCGCGCTGGAAGTCGCTGTGGATCACCCCGGCGGCCTCCGGCGCGGTCGCGCCGACCGGGACGGTCCAGGCCCGCGCCTCCTTGGGGCCGGCCGTCAGGTACGTCTGGAGCCCGAGCGTCCGGAAGCCCACCCGGACGAGCTGGTTCAGGCCGGGCTCGGACTGCCCGATCGACTCCAGCAGCTCGCGGGCCTCGTCCTCGGGCAGGTCCACCAGCTCGGACTCGATCTTGGCGTCCATGAAGATCGCCTCGGCGGGGGCGACCAGGCCGCGCAGCTCGTCGAGGAACTCGTCGTTGCCCAGCTCGGCCTCGTCGACGTTGAAGACGTAGAGGAACGGCTTGGTGGTGAGCAGGTGCAGCTCACGCAGGTGTTCCAGCTCGACCTTCGCGGCGGCGGCGCCCGCGTACAGCGTCACGCCGTTGTCGAGGACCTCGACCGCCTTCTTCGCTGCCTCGACCGCGGCGGCCCGGTCCTTGCGGAGCTTGGCCTCCTTCTCCAGCCGGGGCAGCGCCTTCTCCAGCGTCTGGATGTCCGCGAGGATCAGCTCGGTGTTGATCGTCTCGATGTCGTCGGCCGGGGAGACCTTGCCGTCGACGTGCACCACGTTCGGGTCGGAGAAGGCGCGCACCACCTGGCAGATCGCCGAGGCGTCCCGGATGTTGGCGAGGAACGCGTTGCCCCGGCCCTGCCCCTTGGAGGCACCCCGGACCAGGCCGGCGATGTCGACGAACGAGACCGGCGCCGGCAGCACCTTCTGCGAGGAGAAGATCTCGGCCAGCTTGGCCAGCCGCTCGTCGGGCAGCCCGACCACGCCGACGTTCGGCTCGATGGTGGCGAACGGGTAGTTCGCGGCGAGCACGTCGTTCTTGGTCAGCGCGTTGAACAGGGTGCTCTTGCCCACGTTGGGCAGGCCGACGATGCCGATGGTGAGACTCACGACGAACCAGCTTACGCGCTTCGCCGGCCGCGCCGGGCAGGCAGGTCCGCGAAGCCTGTCACTCCGGCTCGGCGGACAGCAGGCGCGGCTCGATCCGGGTCTCCCGGGCGGTGCCGTCCTCGGCGCGGACCAGCTCGTACGCGGCCACGCCGGGACGGTCCGCCACCGCCTCGGCCAGCCGGGTGCCCCGGTAGATCAGCCCCACGCCGTCGTCGGTGCAGTGGCTCGCCGGCAGCGTGCCGTCGGCGACCAGCCGGTGCATCAGCGGGCGGCGCTGCTCCTCGCTGTCGTAGTGCACGCCGTTGCCGTACGGGAGCCAGCCCAGCCCTTCGGTGAAGGGCCGCAGCGTCGGACCGTAGCTGTCGGTGGCGCCGCCGGTGTGCCAGCAGATCGAGCCAGCGGAGACCCCGCCGAGCACCACTCCGGCCTGCCAGCACTCGTGCAGGATCTCCGGCAGGCCGTGCACCCGCCAGACCGCGCAGAGGTTCGCCACGCTGCCGCCGCCGACCCAGATGACGTCCTGCGCGAGCAGGTGCGCCCGGATGTCCTCGACGTTGGGCATCGGGTAGAGCGCCAGGTGGGAGGCGCGGAACCGGGTGCCGGCGAAGGCGCCGTAGAAGACGGTGAAGCCGGTCGGCTGGTCGCCGGTGGCCTGGCCGAGGTAGCAGACGCGCGGCGCGTCACCGGCCCCGGCCAGGTCGGCCATCAGGTCGAACAGGGCGCTGGGCCGGGCGTCCCACGGGCCGCGGCGACGGCCGGCGAAACCCATGCTGGTGGCGACGATCGTCGGTTCGGTGGCGGGCACTGTTGTCCTCCCGGGCGGTGACGGCGCCGATCATTGTGCCGGATCCGCGGGGCCGGTCTCGGCCGCCGCGAGCAACGCGCGCAGCAGGTCGGCCAGCCGGTCCTGGTCGGCGGGCGGCAGCGCGTCGAGGATCCGCCGCTGCACCGCGAGGCCGGCCTCGGCCGACTCCTCGACCACCCGCCGACCGGTGTCGGTGAGCGTGACCCGCAGCGCCCGCCGGTCGGCCGGGTCCGGCGAGCGCCGTACCAGGCCCGCCCGTTCGAGACGGTCGAGCCGCCCGGTCATGCCGCCGGAGGTGAGCATCAGGGAGGCGGCGAGCGCCTTCGGCGCCAGCGTGTACGGCGAACCGGAGCGCCGCAGCGCTGCGAGCACGTCGAACTCGCCCCGGCCGATGCCCCAGCCCGCGTACACCTTCTCCTGGCCGTCGCCGACCAGCCGGGCCAGCCGGTAGATGCGGCCGAACACGGCCATCGGCTCGGGCCGCATACCTGGTCGTTCCCGCCGCCACTGCTCGACGATCGCGTCCACCTCGTCGCCTGTCACGGCTGCCGATTGTGCCGCACGTCCCACTTCCCCTTTTCGCTCGGGCCTGATTAGCTTAGCGCTAAGATACTTAGAGCCGAGAGAGGCCGACATGAACCGCCGCTGGACCGACGTCGCGCTCACCGCCGCCGCCCCGATCACCTGGGGGACCACCTACCTGGTCACCGCCGAACTCCTTCCCCCGGACCGGCCGCTCTGGGCCGGGGCGATCCGCGCCCTCCCGGCCGGTCTGCTGCTGCTCGCCCTGACCCGCCGACGACCACACGGTCTCTGGTGGGGGCGAGCCGCAGTGCTCGGCGCGCTGAACATCGGGGTGTTCTTCCCGCTGCTGTTCCTCGCCGCGTACCGGCTGCCCGGCGGCACCGCCGCCGTCCTCGGCGCCGCGCAGCCACTGCTGGTGGCGGTGCTGACAGTCGCGCTGCTCCGTGACCGCCCCACCCGGCCGGCGCTGGTCGCCGCCGCGGTCGCCCCGCTCGGCGTCGCCCTCGTGGTGCTGCGCCCGGGCGCCGGCCTCGACCCGCTCGGCGTCACCGCCGGACTGGCCGGCGCCGTGGCGATGGCCGCCGGACTTGTGCTCACCCGCCGCTGGGGCCGGCCGCCCGGAACGGGCGTCCTCGCCGCGACGAGCTGGCAGCTCGTCGCCGGTGGCCTGATGATCGTGCCGGTCGCCGCCGCCGTCGAGGGCGCGCCGCCCGTGCCCGACGGGCCGGCCCTTCTCGGGTACGCGTGGCTCGGGCTGGCCGGCACCGCGCTGGCGTACGCGCTGTGGTTCCGGGGCGCGGCGCGACTGCCGGTGTCCCGCGTGTCGGTGCTCGGCGCGCTGAGCCCGCTCACCGCGGCGGCGCTCGGCTGGGCGGTGCTCGGTGAGGCGCTGGACCCGGTCCAGCTCACCGGTTTCGCGGTGGCCGTGGCGGCGATGGTGCTCGCGCAGATGCCCGGTCGATCGCCGCGCCCGCAGCCGGGCGGCGGCGCGGACAGCCCGACAACGACGCCGGCCGGCCTTCGGGCAGGCGGCGGGACGGCGGCCCGGTGGCGGCGCGGTCAGCCGGCCCGCAGCCGACGCCAGTCGTCCGGCCACGCCTCGGCGGTGACGCCCTCGGGCAGCACACCGGCCGGTAGCTGCGCCGCGGCCGCGAGCGGCAGCGTGAACCGGTGCGCGGCGGCGGGACCGGCCGCGTACGACCGGTCGAGCAGCCACCGCACCTCGTCGGCGGTCCAGCCCAGGCCGGAGCGGGCGGCGATCTCGCGGACCAGCCGCAGGCCGACCCGGGTGTCGTCGTCGTAGAAGCGCATGCACCAGTGGTGCGCCCACATGCCGAGCGCGCGCAGCCCGTCCGGGTCGAGGGAGCCGGCCAGCCGCCCGCAGGCGGTGTCCGCGAAGGGGCGACCGGGGTCACCGGCCCGGTCGCGCTCGATCGCGCCGTACGCGGCCGGCGCCACCACCCGCATCCGCTCGTAGAAGCCCTCCACCACCGCGGCGTCCAACGGTGCTCGCCCCGATCGCATCAGCGGACACCCCGCCCGGCCACGCTCGCCATGCCCCGCACCTCTTCTTGAGTTGGTGGCGGGACGCTACCGACCACTTACGACACTTTCTCGGGTCCGCTGGTCATGATCCACGCCACCTCGGCGGAGTGGCGGTGTCCCGGGGCTCGGGATACCGCCACTTCCCCGAGCGGGCGCGACTGCCGCACGTCATGTCTGAATCCCGCCAGCCGAGCGTCGGAGCTGCGAGGCAGGATCGTGGCATGGAACTGGACTTCGAGCGGTGCTACCGAGCCGTCGACAGCCGCGACCCGCGGTTCGACGGCTGGTTCTACACCGGCGTGACGTCGACCGGGATCTACTGCCGGCCGTCCTGTCCGGCGATGACGCCGAAGCGGCAGAACGTCCGGTTCTTCCCGTCCGCCGCCGCCGCGCAGGGGGCCGGGCTGCGGGCGTGCCGCCGGTGCCGGCCGGACGCGGCACCGGGCTCGCCCCAGTGGGACGTCCGGGCCGACCTGGTCGGTCGCGCCATGCGGCTGATCGCCGACGGCGTGGTGGACCGGGACGGGGTGCCCGGGCTGGCCACCCGGCTGGGCTACACCGAGCGGCACCTGCACCGGATGCTCCGGGCCGAGCTGGGCGCCGGCCCGCTGGCGCTGGCCCGGGCCCAGCGCGCGCAGACCGCCCGGATCCTGATCGAGACCACCGGCCTCGGCCTGGCCGAGGTGGCCTTCGCCGCCGGGTTCGGCAGCGTCCGGCAGTTCAACGACACGGTCCGCGAGGTCTACGGCGGCACGCCGTCCGAGCTGCGGGCCGGCCGACGTGGCCCGGCGGCGACCACCGGGGCGGGCACGCTCTCGCTACGGCTGGCGTACCGGCCCCCGCTGCACGCGGGCGCGCTGCTGGACTTCCTCGCGCTGCGCGCGCTACCCGGCGTCGAGGTGGTCCGCGACGGCACCTACCACCGAGGGCTGCGACTGCCGCACGGGCCCGCCACGGTGGCGCTGGCCCCTGCCGACGGCCACATCGACGCGACGCTGCGGCTGGCCGACATGCGTGACCTGGCCCCCGCGGTGGCCCGCTGCCGCCGTCTGCTCGACCTGGACGCCGACCCGGTAGCGGTGGACGCCACACTGGCCGCCGACCCGGCGCTGGCCCCGGCCGTCGCGGCCGAGCCCGGCGTCCGGCTGCCGCACGCGGTCGACGGTTTCGAGCTGGCCGTCCGCGCCGTCGCCACCCAGCAGGTCTCGCTGGCCTCGGCGCGGACCACGCTCACCCGCCTGCTCTCCGCCACCCGGGCAGCGAGCGGGGCGGCTGCCGAATACCCGGCGGACGGCCTGGTGGCGTTCCCCGGTCCGGCGGAGGTGCTCGCGGCGCCGGACACGGCGTTCCGGATGCCGGCGGCCCGCCGGGAGACGCTCCGTGCGCTGGCCCGCGCGGTCGCCGACGGCGAACTCGACCTGGAACCCGGAGGCGACCGGGAGGAGTCGGTCCGGCTCCTGGCCGCAGTGCCCGGTATCGGCCCGTGGACCACCGGCTACCTGGCCATGCGCGCACTCGGCGACCCGGATGTCGCGCTCACCACCGACCTGGGCGTACGCCGTGGCGCAGCGGCGCTCGGCCTGTCCGACGACCCGAAGACCCTGTCCGCGTACGCCGACCGCTGGCGCCCCTGGCGGTCGTACGCGACCATCCGACTCTGGAGAGCAGCATGAGCACTGTGGACAGCACCGTCATCGACACCCCCGCCGGCCCGTTGAGCGTGCTCGCCGGCCCGACCGGGGCGGTACGCGCGGCGGGCTTCACCGCCGACCCGGCGGCCCTGCTGCCGTTGATCCACCCGAGCCTGCGCGGCGAGCTGCGGGAACGGGCCGACCTCGGTCCGGTGACCGCCGCCGTGCGGGCCTACCTGGACGGTGAACTCACCGCGATCGACGCGGTAGCGGTGGAGCAGCACACCGGCGGCGCATTCCTGACGCACGCCTGGCAGGTGCTGCGCGACGTGAAGCCCGGCGACCCCGTCACCTACACCGGGTTCGCCGCGCTGGCCGGGCGACCGGCGGCGATCCGGGCCGCCGCAGCGGCCTGCGCGCGCAACTCCGCCGCGCTGTTCGTGCCCTGCCATCGGGTGCTGCGCACCGACGGCACGCTGGGTGGATACCGCTGGGGGCTGGACGTGAAGAAGTGGCTTCTCGGGCATGAGGGACGGGTGACGGCTAGCTGACAGCCGGACTGCCACCCCCGGCGGCTACCGTCGGGTAGTGCCCGCGTCCAGCGACGGCAACCCCGCGGCGCATTCCGGCGCCCGGTCCCAGCCGCTGCGCAACCTCTGGCGGCTGCGGCCCTACCTGCGCCCGTACGCGACGGAGTTCGCCTGGCTGCTGGTCGCGGCGCTTGCCGCCACCGCGGCGAGCCTGGCCGTTCCGCTCGTGGTGCAGCGGGTGGTCGACGGGCCGGTGGCCCGGCACGACGAGGCGGGGCTGCTCCGGCTCGGCGCCCTCGCGCTGCTGCTCGGCGTGGCCGAGGCGGTCCTCATCTTCATCCGCCGCTGGACGCAGTCGTCGTCCTCGGTGGGCATGGAGGCCGCCATCCGCGCCGACATCTACGCCCACCTGCAACGGCTTCCGGCCGGCTTCCACGACCGCTGGCAGTCCGGCCAGTTGTTGTCCCGGATCACCAGCGACCTCTCGGTGATCCGGCGGTTCCTCTCCTTCGGGCTGCTGTTCCTGGTCCTCAACCTGGTCACCTACGCGGCGGTGGTGGCGCTGCTGATCCGGCTGCACCAGTGGCTGGGGCTGCTGGTCGCGGCGAGCGCCGTACCGCTGTTCCTGATCAGCCGCCGCTTCGCGCGCCACTACCACGCGGCGTCACGGCGCATGCAGGACCAGCAGGGCGACGTCGCCACGCTGGTCGAGGAGACCGCGCTGGGGTTGCGCACCATGCGGGCGTACGGGCGTGGGCCGGAACTGGCGGCCCGGTTCGCTGTCGGCGCGCGCCGGCTGCACGACACCGGGATCGGCAAGGCCCGGCTGCTGGCCCGTACCTCCGCGTTGTTCGACCTGGTGCCCAACCTGACCCTCGGCGCGGTCCTGGTGGCAGGCGCCGCGGCGGTCGCCGACGGCGTGCTGTCCATCGGGGAGCTGGTCGCGTTCGTCAGTCTCCAGCTCATGCTGATCTGGCCGGTGCAGTCGCTGGGCTGGATCATCGCCAACGGCCAGGAGGCCGCGACCGCCGCCGACCGGATCCAGGAGGTCCTGGACACGCCGCCGACCATCGTGGACGCACCGCACGCCCGGCCGCTCGACCGGGGCGAGGTGCGCGGCCGGCTCCGCTTCGAGGGGGTCGGCTTCCGCTACCCCGGCACGTCCGCGCCGGTGCTGCGCGATCTGGACCTGACAGTCGAGCCGGGCGAGACGATGGCGCTCGTCGGCGCCACCGGCTGCGGCAAGAGCACGCTGCTGTCGCTCGTCCCCCGGCTGCACGAGGTCACCCGCGGCCGGATCACGCTCGACGGGTACGACGTGCGTGACCTGCGGCTGGAGTCGTTACGGCGGCTGGTCGCCGTCGCGTTCGAGGAGCCGACGCTGTTCTCCATGTCGGTCTGGGAGAACCTCACACTGGGCCGCCCGGACGCGAGCGAGGACGAGGTCCGGGCCGCGCTGACGCTGGCCCAGGCGGAGTTCGCGTACGAGCTGCCCTGGGGGCTTTCGACCCGGGTCGGTGAGCAGGGGCTGTCGCTGTCCGGCGGGCAGCGGCAGCGTCTCGCGCTGGCGCGTGCGGTGCTCGGCCGGCCCGCGGTGCTGGTGCTCGACGACCCGCTCTCCGCACTCGACGTGCACACCGAGGCGCTCGTCGAGGCGGCCCTGCGCCGCGTGCTGCGGGACACCGCCACCACGACCCTGCTGGTGGCGCACCGCCCCTCGACCGTGGCACTGGCGGACCGGGTGGCGTTGCTCGACGACGGCCGGATCGTCGCCGTCGGCACCCACTCGGAGCTGCTGGCCCGCGTACCCGCCTACCGGGCGGTGCTGTCCGCCGAGCCGGAGCGCCGGAGCGACGGCGTCGGCCTGGTGCGCTCGTGACCGGCCGCGCGCCGCGGGTGCCCCGGCCCCGCGACGCGCCGAACGGTAACGGGACGACCGGCGCGCGCCACGGCGACGGTGAAGACCTGTCCCGCTGGCGAGGGCGGGCCACCGATCCGGACGCCGACCGCAGCCGGGCCGAGGACTCGTCCCCGGAGGCGGTGACCCGGCTGCGTGCCCGCAGCCGGCTGCTGCTGCGCCGGCTGCTGCGCCCGCACCGGCGGGCCCTCGGGCTGGCGGTGGCGTTGCTGCTGGCCCAGAACGCCGCCGCGATGTCCGGGCCGTACCTGGTCATGCTCGGCATCGACAGGGGTATCGAGCCGCTGCGGGCCGGCGATCCCGGCCCGCTGATCGCGGTCGCCGCCGCGTTCGTGGTCGCGACCGCTGTCGAGTACGCGGCCCGGCGCGCATTCCTCACCCTCGCCGCCCGGATCGGCCAGGCCGTCCTGCTGGACCTGCGCCGCCGGGTGTACGGGCACTTCCTCCGCCTCGACGTCGGGTTCCATGAGCGCTACACGTCCGGGCGGATGGTGTCCCGGCTGACCAGCGACCTGGAGTCGATCGCCGAGCTGGTCGACGGCGGCATCGACAAGCTGGTGATGGCCGGGCTCTCCGTGCTGTCGGTGGCGGGCATCCTGCTCTGGCTGGACCTGCCACTGGCGGCGGTGACGCTGCTCGCCTTCCCGTTCCTGTTCGTGCTGTCACGCTGGTTCGCCCGCGCCTCGGCCGGGGCGTACCGGCGCACCCGGGAGGCGGTGGCGCTGGTCATCGTGCACTTCGTCGAGTCGCTGCGCGGCATCCGGGCCGTCCAGGCGTACCGGCGGGAGGACCGCAACGACCGCATCTTCGCCACTGTGAACGACGACTACCGGCGCTCCAGCCTGCGCGCGTTCCGGCTGATCGCGATCTACTCGCCGGGCATCCGGCTGATCGGCAACCTGACCGCTGCGGTGGTGCTCGGGTACGGCGGCTGGCGGGTGCTGGGCGGCGGCGTGGAGGTGGGCGTGCTCGCCGCGTTCCTGCTCTACCTGCGCCGGTTCTTCGAGCCGATGGAGGAGCTGAGCCAGTTCTACAACTCGCTCCAGTCGGCGACCGCCGCGCTGGAGAAGCTGGCCGGCGTGCTGGACGAGCGCCCGGCGGTGGCCGAACCGGCGCGGCCGGTGCCGCTGCCCGCCGGGCCGCCGCGCGGGGCCGTCACCTTCCGCGCCGTCGACTTCGGCTACCGCCGCCGGGCGCCGATCCTGTCCGGCCTGGACCTGACCGTGCCGCCCGGGCAGACAGTGGCGTTGATCGGGCCGACCGGCGCCGGGAAGTCCACTGTCGCGAAGCTGGTGGCCCGCTTCCACGACCCGGATGCGGGCGTGATCCGGCTGGACGGGGTGGACCTGCGCGACCTGGCCGACGCCGAGCTGCGCCGGGCGGTGGTGCTGGTGACCCAGGAGACGCACCTGTTCAGCGGTTCCGTGGCCGACAACATCAGGTTCGGCCGCCCCGACGCCGACGACGAGGCGGTGGTCGCGGCCGCGCGGGCGATCGGCGCACACGACTTCATCGCCGCGCTGCCCGACGGGTACGCCACCGACGTGCACCGGCGTGGTGGCCGACTCTCCGCCGGGCAGCGGCAGCTCGTCGCGTTCGCCCGGGCGTTCCTCGCCGACCCCCGGGTGCTGATCCTCGACGAGGCGACCTCGTCACTCGACGTGCCGACCGAGCGGCTGGTGCAGCGGGCCCTGCACAGCGTGCTGCGCGACCGTACCGCCCTGGTGATCGCCCACCGGCTCTCCACGGTGGAGACAGCGGACCGGGTGCTGGTGCTCGACGACGGCCGGATCGTGGAGGACGGCCCGCCGGCCGAGCTGATCGCCGCCGACGGCCGCTACGCCGCCCTGCACCGCCAGTGGCGCGACTCCCTCCTCTAGCCCTCGCCCAGGTCCCCGTCGATCTTGCACTTGCGGCCCGCTAGATGCCCGATCAGTGGCTTGTGCCGGGGCGGCAAGTGCAAGATCGACGAGGACGCGCGGGGTGGGGAAAGTCGTGGAGTGCGGCAGGGTGGCTGCCTACCATCGGCTGATGACCGACACGACGATCAGCCCTCGCGGCGGCGTCCCCGAGCGTCCGAGCCTGGACGGCCTCGAGGAAACCTGGGCCCGCCGCTGGCAGGAGGACGGCACGTACGCGTTCGACCGCACGAAGGAGCGGTCGGACGTATACGCGATCGACACTCCCCCGCCGACCGTGTCGGGCGAGCTGCACATGGGTCACGTCTTCTCGTACACGCACACCGACACGGTGGCCCGGTTCCAGCGGATGCGCGGGCGCACCGTCTTCTACCCGATGGGCTGGGACGACAACGGGCTGCCCACCGAACGCCGGGTGCAGAACGTGTACGGCGTGCGTCCCGACCCGTCGTTGCCGTACGACAAGGACTGGCGCCCGCCGGCCGCACCGGTGGACGACGCTGCCCGGAAGAACCCGACAGCGATCTCCCGGCGCAACTTCATCGAGCTGTGCGAGCTGCTCACTGTGGAGGACGAGAAGGCGTTCGAGGCGCTGTGGCGGCGGCTCGGGCTGTCGGTGGACTGGTCGCTGACGTACACCACGATCGGGTCAGCGGCCCGCGCGGCGAGCCAGCGGGCGTTCCTGCGCAACCTGGCGCGGGGCGAGGCGTACCAGGCCGAGGCGCCGACGCTGTGGGACGTCGGGTACGGCACCGCCGTCGCGCAGGCGGAACTGGAGGACCGGGAGCGGCCCGGCGCGTACCACCGGCTGCGGTTCACCGGGCCGGACGGCCGCGAGGTGCTGATCGACACCACCCGGCCGGAGCTGCTGCCGGCGTGCGTGGCGCTCGTCTGCCACCCCGACGACGAGCGGTACGCGAACCTGGTCGGCGCGGCTGCGCGTACCCCTGTGTTCGGGGTCGAGGTGCCGGTGCGCGCGCACCCGCTGGCGGACCCGGCCAAGGGCACGGGCATCGCGATGGTCTGCACGTTCGGTGACCTGACCGACGTGACCTGGTGGCGGGAACTGCGGCTGGACACCCGCGTGGTGATCGGCCGGGACGGGCGCCTGCTGCCGGAGCCGCCGGCCGGCGTGCCGGCGGAGCCCTACGCGGCACTGGCCGGGCAGACCGTGAACGGCGCCCGGCGGACGCTCGTGGAGCTGCTCGCCGACGCGGGCGACCTGGTCGGCGAGCCGCGGCCGATCACCCACCCGGTGAAGTTCTACGAGCGCGGCGACCGGCCGCTGGAGATCGTCTCGACCCGGCAGTGGTATCTGCGCAACGGCGGCCGGGACGCCGGCCTGCGCGAGGAGCTGCTGGCCCGGGGGCGGGAACTGCGCTGGGTGCCGGAGCACATGCGGCACCGGTACGAGCACTGGGTGGGCGGACTCACCGGTGACTGGCTGGTCAGCCGGCAGCGGTTCTTCGGCGTGCCGGTGCCGGTGTGGTACCGGCTCGACGACGCTGGCGAGCCGGACTGGTCCCACCCTCTCACACCGGACGAGGCGATGCTCCCGATCGATCCGACGAGCGAGCCGCCGCCCGGATACGAGGAGACGCAGCGCGGCGAGCCGGGCGGTTTCACAGGCGACCCGGACGTACTGGACACCTGGGCCACCTCGTCGCTGACCCCGCAGATCGTCGGCGGCTGGGAGACCGACCCGGACCTGTTCGCCCGGGTCTTCCCGATGGACCTGCGCCCGCAGGGGCACGACATCATCCGGACCTGGCTGTTCGCCACTGTGGCCCGGTCCCACCTGGAACACGGCGCGCTGCCGTGGCACACAGCGGTGCTCTCCGGCTGGATCCTCGACCCGGACCGCAAGAAGATGTCGAAGTCCAAGGGCAACGTGGTCACGCCGATGGCGCTGCTGGAGCGCAACGGGTCCGACGCGGTCCGCTACTGGGCCGCCAACGGCAAGCCGGGCATGGACCTCGCCTTCGACCCGGCCCAGGTCAAGGTGGGGCGCCGCCTGGCCACCAAGCTGCTCAACGCGTCGCGGTTCGCGCTCGGGCTGGGCGCCGCCGACGCGCTGCGGGCCGCGGCGACCCAACCGCTGGACACCGCGATGCTCGCCGAACTGTCCGGCGTGGTCGCGACCGCGACCACCGCCTTCGACGGGTACGACCACACGGCCGCCCTGATGGCCACCGAGGCGTTCTTCTGGCGGTTCTGCGACGACTACATCGAGCTGGTGAAGGAGCGCGCCTACGGCACCGGGCCGGCCGCCGACTCGGCCCGGGCGGCGCTGGCGACCGCGCTGTCGGTGCAGTTGCGCCTGTTCGCGCCGGTGCTGCCGTTCGTGACCGAGGAGGTCTGGTCGTGGTGGCGGTACGGGTCGGTGCACCGCTCACCGTGGCCGACCACGTACGAGGTGGGCCGCGCCATGGAGGCGCCGGGTGACCCGGAGCTGCTGCGGCTGGCCGCTGACGCGCTGGGCCAGGTGCGCCGCGCCAAGTCGGAGCGGAAGCTGTCGATGAAGGCGGACGTGCCGCTGGCCGAGGCGCTCGGACCGGCGGCGGTGCTCGACCAGCTCGGCGCCGTCGCCGACGACCTGCGCGCGGCGGGCCGGATCGCGAAGCTGGACCTGCTGCCGGACCGCACCACGGAACTGGTCATCGCCTGCGCGTT
The DNA here is from genome assembly GCF_000717585.1 of Micromonospora globosa. NCBI lineage: Bacteria > Bacillati > Actinomycetota > Actinomycetes > Micromonosporales > Micromonosporaceae > Micromonospora > Micromonospora globosa. Next base: position 309,795 of record NZ_JNZR01000003.1, on the reverse strand, counting down.
CTGAACCGCCGCACGGCGGCCGGATGCAAGGAAGGGCCCCTTCTTAACGCCTGGCGTTGTAGAAGGGGCCCTTCTTAACACCCCGGAGGGCCGACCGGGCCGGCCCCTCGGCGGTGCATGCCTCACTCGGCCGCGCAGGCCGCCTTGAGCTTGTCCCGGGCGGTGGTCAGATCCGCCTTGCTCGGCGCCTTGCCCGGCGCCTTGGCCCAGGTGTCGGCGAGGTCGGTCATGGCGGTGGCGACCCCCTTCACCGCGGCGTTCACCTCGTCGCTGCTGGTGAAGGCGTGCGTGTAGAGCGTGGCCGCGCCCGCCGAGTACTGGGCGCTGACCGCCGAGTGGCCGGCTGGCGGGCCGATCTTCTCCGCCTCGGCCACCTCCTTCAGGGCGGCCGTGATGTCCTTCTCCGCCGTCGCGCAGGTCTTCCGGGTGGCCTCGTCGAGGCCCACCGGCGCCGGGGTCACCGGCGGCACGGAGGTGGCGGCGGGGGCGGAGGGCGCCGCCGGCCCGGCCGAGGGCTTGTCGTCATCGCAGCCGGACATGACGATCATCGCGACCGCGGCCGGAGCCAGCAGGGCGAGGCGAGCTGAACGCAAGGTGTTCTCCCCGTGTCGGTGTGCGTAGCCGCCGCAAACTAACAGACCGGACACGGCAGGGCAGAACCCGTTTTCCGGCGCTCGTGCCGGAAAACGGGTTCCGCCCCGGGGTTCAGCTCGTCTCGCCGGCCACGCTGAACGAGCGCAGGCGGTCGATCGCCAGCACTGTGAACCCGACCGCCACCAGGGCGGTGAGCACCGCCGCGACCGGCACCGAGACGGTGGTGCCGAGCAGCGGCGTCGGCGCCATCCGGTCGGCCAGGGCGATCACCCACTGCTGGATCGACAGCACCCGGGTGCCGCCGACGAACCGGCCCAGCAGCCCTTCCCAGATCAGCACGTAGACCAGGCCGAGCAGCACCGGCCGCCGGGTCACCAGGCTCAGCGCGAGGAACAGCGCCGAGTACGCCAGCGCGCCCGCCGCCGAGGCGGCGACCAGTGCGAGTCCGAGGCGTACCGAATCGGCGAGCACGCCCGCGACGTAGATCGGGACGCCGACGGTGACCGCTGTGACGCCGGCCGCGACCGCCAGCTTCGGCAGCACGATCTGCCAGCGCGGCAGCGGCTTGGTGAGGATGTGCACGACGGTGCCGTCGTCGATCTCCGCGCCGAGCACGCCGGTGCCCACGATCAGCGCCACCACCGGCAGCACCACCGCGAGGCCGAGGCCGACGAGCACCGGCGGTCCCCACTGGCCCGGGTCGACGCCGAGCGACCGGCAGAGCACCGCCAGGCCGATCAGGACCAGCGGCAACGGCAGCAGCATGAGGAACCGGCTCCGGCCGAACAGGCCGCGCGCGGTGATCCAGGTGACTGTCGACATCATGCCTCCACCAGATACGAGAAGACGCTCTCCAGCGACTCGTCCTCCGGCAGGAGCTGCCGGACCCGGATGCCGTGCCGGAGCGCGATCCGGGGCAGTGCCCGGGTGAACGCGCCGTAGTCGCCGGCCTTGACCGTCAGGCCGGTTCGGTCCAGCTCGACGCCGGAGACCGACGCCTCGGCCATCAGCGCCACCGCCAGCGCCCGGTCGTCGGTGGAACGCACCCCGAACACGTGCGGCCGGTTGGTCATCAGGCGGCGGATGGTCCGGTAGTCGCCGGAGGCGGCGAGCCGGCCGGCCACCATCACCTGGACCGTGCCGGAGACCTGCTCGACCTCCTCCAGGATGTGCGAGCTGAACAGGATGGTCCGCCCCGCGTCGCCGAGCCGGTGCAGCAGCGCCATCATGTGCAGCCGCTGGCGCGGGTCCATCCCGTTGAACGGCTCGTCGAGCAGCAGCACCTGCGGGTCGTGCACGAGCGCGGCGGCGACCCGGGTGCGCTGCCGCATGCCCTTGGAGTAGGTGCCGATCCGGCGGGTCTGCGCGTCCTCCATCTCGACCAGCTCGATCGCCCGCCGGGTGGCGGCCTCCGGATCGGGCAGCCGGTGCAGCTTGGCGCTGGCGAGCACGAACTCGTACGCGCTGAGGAACGTGTGCACCGCCTCGCGCTCGCTGACCAGGCCGAGCCGCCGGTAGACGGCGGGGTTGCGCCAGGTCGGCTCCCCGTCCAGCGTCACGGTGCCGCGCGACGGGGACAGGAAGCCCGCCATCATGTGCAGCAGCGTGGTCTTCCCGGCGCCGTTGGGGCCGAGCAGGCCGGTCACGCCGGGGCCGAGCCGCATGGTGACGTCGTTGACCGCCACCACGTTGCCGTACCAGCGGGAGACGCCCGCCAGGTCGAGCGTGCTCGTCGCGGCGGCGGGCGCGCCGGCCGTCGACTGGGTGCTGATCGCCGTCATCGGGCGGCCACCTTCCGGTATCGCAGGAGCAGCAGGCTGACGCAGGCGGCGACCAGCAGCACGGCGGCCACGGCGTAGACCGGCCCGAAGTCGCCGATCGGCATGCCGCCCCGTCCCTGGGTCAGCCGGTCGCCGAGCGCCCAGTTGCCCACGCCGCCGACGAGCGTCGGCGGAGAAGCCACGAAGGCCAGCTCGTTGATCGTCCGCGAGGGCAGGATGGACAGCACGCCCACGACCGGCGTGGTCATCAGGAAGACCGCCACGATGCCGCCGGCGGCGAACGCGCGCTTGCCGGTGAGCGAGGCGACGAGCAGGGCGATCGAGGCGAACACCACCGCCCACAGCCCGGCGTAGAGCAGCCCGGGCAGCAGGTCGAGCAGCTCGTCCCACACCCCGCGTACGCCCCGGTTCGTGGTGAACGCGGCACCGAGGAACATCACCAGCTGCGGGCCGCCGAGCAGCAGCCACAGCGCGGTCACCAGCGCCAGCAGCTTGGACAGGGCGTAGTCGCCGCGCGGCAGCGGCCGGGAGAAGTACAGCGGCAGCACGCCGCTGCGCAGGTCGCGGGAGACCAGCTCGGGCGCGGCCACCGCGGCGAAGAAGATGACCAGCCAGCTCATCGCGTCGGCGAACTGGGCGTACGTCATCACCACCTCGCCGATCTGGCTGCGCACCGCGGTGACGCCGGCGGCCACCACTGTGACCACGGAGACGACCAGCCACGGGAAGATCTTGGCCTTGGCGCTGCGGCCCAGCCCGAAGACGGTACGCACGCCGTGCAGGTAGAGCGCGCCGAAGACCTGCCGGCGGCCGAGCCGCGGACCGGTGTAGCGCTGGTAGCCGATGTCGTGGATGACCCCGGTCGCGTCAGACATGGCTGGGCTCCCTCGCGGCGAAGAGTTCGGCCACCCGGTGCCGCCGCTGGTCCAGCCGGTGCAGCGGCAGGTCCAGCTCGGCGACCGCGCCGAGGATCTGGTCGTAGGTGGCGTCGTCGGCGAGCGGGACGAGCAGCAGCCGCCCGTCGCGGGTCACCGGCAGGTCGAGCGCGGTGAGCCGGGCGGCCAGTTCCTCCGTGCCCTCGCTCACCTCGACCGCGAGCACGTCGGTGGCGGTGGTCATGGCGGACACCCGGTCCGCGCGCAGCAGCCGGCCGCCGTCGATGGCGACGAGCGTGTCGCAGATCCGCTCCACCTCGCCGAGCAGGTGCGAGCAGACCACCACCGAGATGCCGAACTCGGTGCCGATCCGGTGGATCAGCGCGAGCATGGCGTCCCGGCCGGCCGGGTCGAGGCCGTTGGTCGGCTCGTCGAGCAGCAGCAGGTCGGGATCGTGCACGAGCGCCTGGGCGAGCTTGACCCGCTGCTTCATGCCGGTGGAGTAGCCACCGACGGCCCGGTGCCGCTCCTCGTGCAGACCGACGTGGCGCAGCGCCTCGGAGGCCCGCTCGCGGGCGACTGTGCGCGGCAGCCCGCTGATCCGGCCCAGATGGGTGACCAGCTCGGCGGCGGACAGGTCGGGCGGGAGGGCGTCGTGCTCGGGCATGTAGCCGACCCGGGCGCGGACCGCGGCGGGGTCGGTGGTGGGGTCGAGGCCGAGCACCTGCACCCGGCCGCTGGTCGGCGGGAGCAGACCCAGCAGGATCTTGATCAGAGTGGACTTGCCGGCGCCGTTCGCGCCCACCAGCCCGATGATCCCCGGCTCGACCGACACGGTGAGGTCGGCCAACGCGGTGACCCGGCCTCCGTACGTCTTGGTCAGCGACTCGGTCGCGAGCAGTGTCACGCCGTTCAGCGTAGAACTCCGGTGCCTCGCCAGAGCCTCTCCTGACCCCTGCGATCCCCTGATCCTCGGCCTCCGCGGCCCTTAGGTGGCGGGAACGGCGGCGCGCCTCGGGTGGAGGACTCGCGCCGGCTCCGGTCCCGTCTCCGCCGAGCGGTCCGGCGGATACGGGACCGCGCGCTCGGCCGGTCGGCGCGCGCAGGCAGCCGTTCGCACGATCGACCGGCCGCGGCCCGCCGGTAAGGATTCGGTGACCCCGACTCGTCCTCGGCACGGTCGCCGGAACAGGCGATCACCGGGAGGCCGGGTGGCGCTCTCGACCGATCGCCGGTGGGCTGCGAAACTGTGTGCCGGCCGGTGAGTTGGGGGTTCGATGAGCAACGGGTGGCTGCTGCCCGAGGACGTTCTGCGGGATGCGCCGTCGTACGCGCCCAGACCCGCTGAGCTGGCCGATCTCCAGTTGTTGCTGAGCGGGGCGTACGCACCGCTCACCGGTTTCATGAGCCGGGCCGACCTGGCCTCGCTGAACCGGCGCGGCCGGCTGGCCGACGGCACGCCGTGGCCGGTGCCGGTGACACTCCAGGTGCCGGCGGCGCTCGCCGACGGGCTGGACCCGGCCGACCCGGCCCGCCGGGCGGTGGTGCTCACCGACGGCGAGGGCGCGCCGGTGGCGGCGATGGACGTGACCGACGTCTGGCCGGGCCGCGAGGGCATGGTGGGTGTCGGCGGCACGGTGCGCCGCCTGGGCGACGGCGGCCACGGGCCGTTCCAGCGGCTGCGGCGCGGCCCCGACGAGGTACGCGGGCTGCTGCCGCCGGGCCGGGTGCTCGGCGTGTTCGCCGACCGTCCCCTGCACCGGCCGCAGCTGGCGCAGATCGCGCACGCGGCCCGTACGCTCGGCGCGCACCTGCTGGTGATGATCCCGGTGGGCGAGGAGTCGATCGGCGGCCTGCCGGCCGAGTCGCTGGTGCGCAGCGTGTTCGCCGCCCGCGACCGGATGCCCCCGGCGACGCTGGTGGCGGTGCCGCTGGCCCGGCGGCGCGACGAGATCAGCGACGCGCTGCTGCGGGCCCGGGTCGCCGCCGCGTACGGCGTGACCCACCTGCTCTCCACCGAGGGCATGCTCTCCGGCGCCGGTCTGCGCGTGCTGGTCCCCCGCGAGCTGGCCTACGACAACCGGGACGGGCAGTGGCGCTGGCGCGAGGACATCCCGCCGCGCAACCGGCGGCTGGCGCTGAGCGCGCGCGAGATCGACGACCTGCTGGACCGGGGCTTCCCGCTGCCCGAGTGGCACACCCCGCCGGCGGTGGCGAAGGAACTGGCCCGGGCACGCCCGCCGCGGCGGCACCGAGGGCTGGTGATCTTCCTGACCGGCCTGTCCGGCTCGGGCAAGTCGACGATCGCCCGAGGGCTGGCCGACGTGCTCCGCGAGCAGGGCGACCGCACCATCACGCTGCTCGACGGCGACGTGGTGCGGCGGGAACTCTCCGCCGGGCTGGGGTTCAGCAAGGCCGACCGGGATCTCAACGTACGCCGGATCGGCTGGGTGGCCGCCGAGATCGCCCGGCACCGGGGCGTCGGCATCTGCTGCCCGATCGCGCCGTACGCGGCGGCCCGCGCCACCGCCCGGGAGATGGCGGAGACGGCCGGGGCGGGCTTCCTGCTGGTCCACGTGGCGACGCCGCTGGCGGTGTGTGAGCAGCGCGACCGCAAGGGCCTGTACGCCCGCGCCCGGGCCGGCCTGATCACCGGGATGACCGGCATCGACGACCCGTACGAGGAGCCCACCGACGCCGACCTGGTGGTGGACACCTCGGATCTGAGCGTCGAGGAGGCCATCGGGAAGGTGATGGAGCACCTGACCGAGACCGGCTGGGTGGAGCCCCGCCTCCAGCCCGCGTGACCGCCTGACCGCCGGCCGAGTCCCGGCACTCCAGCACCCTCGACCGCCGTCGTCCGGCTTCCGGACGGCGGCGGTCTCGCATCACCCCTCGTTGCGCGGTAGTGTTCGTCTTTGTTGGAACACGTTCGACCGCGTGGAGCGCCCGCGTGGGTCGGTGAGGCGCGGAGGTGAGCCGGGGATGCTGGCGCGGCAGCGGCAGACGGCCATCCTGGAACGACTGCGCCGCGCCGGCGGCGTCCGGGTCACCGAGCTGGCGGCCGAGTTCGGCGTCTCCGACATGACCATCCGGCGCGACCTGGACACGCTGCACGAGCAGGGCCTGCTCGCCAAGGTGCACGGGGGCGCGACGCCGGCCGGTCCGGGCTCGACCGACGAGCCCGGCTTCCACGCCAAGTCCGTCCGCCAGTCGGCGGAGAAGGCCGCCATCGCCGAGCATGCCGCAGGGCTGGTCCGGCCCGGCGCCGCGATCGCGCTCTCCGCCGGCACCACCACCGCCGAGCTGGCCCGGCGGCTGGTGGACGTGCCCGGCCTCACAGTGGTCACCAACTCGCTGCCGGTGGCGGAGGCCCTGCACGTCGGCGGCCGGCCGGACCAGACCGTGGTGCTCACCGGCGGCGTACGCACACCGTCGGACGCGCTCGTCGGCCCGCTCGCCGTGGCCGCGATCGCCGCGCTCCACCTGGACCTGCTCTTCCTGGGCGTGCACGGGATCAGCGAACGGGCCGGTTTCACCACCCCCAATCTGATGGAGGCGGACACGAACCGGGCGCTCGTGGCAGCGGCGGACCGGCTCGTGGTGCTCGCCGACCACACCAAGTGGGGCACCGTCGGCATCTCGTCGATCGTGCCGCTGGAGGCGGCGGACGTGCTGGTCACCGACGACCGGTTGGCACCCGAGGCCCGACGGGTACTCGACGACAGGGTGGGTGAGCTGGTGACGGTGCCCACGACGAGGGGGGCGGAGTGAAGCGTACGCAGATCGCGCTGGCCGACGGCCGCGAGCTGATCTACTTCGACGAGCGGGACGACGCGGTCCGCGACCAGCCGGACCGGCGGGACCTGCCCCCTCCCCCGCCCGCCTCGCAGCTGCGGTACGACCCGCTGACCGACGAGTGGGTGGCGGTGGCGGTGCACCGGCAGACCCGCACGTTCCTGCCCCCGGCCGACCAGTGCCCGCTGTGCCCGTCCCGCGGTGAGCGGCACAGTGAGATCCCCGCGCCCGACTACGACGTGGTGGTCTTCGAGAACCGGTTCCCATCGCTGAGCCAGCGGGTGGCCGACGAGCCGGCCGAGATCACGCCGTTCACCCCGGTACGCCCCGGACGTGGAAAGTGCGAGGTGGTCTGCTTCACCGACGACCACAACGCCTCCTTCGCCCGCCTCTCCCCGCGCCGGGTGCGGACGGTGCTGGACGCGCTCGCCGACCGCACCACCGCACTGAGCGCGCTACCCGGCGTCGAGCAGGTCTTCCCGTTCGAGAACCGGGGCGTGGAGATCGGGGTGACCCTGCACCACCCGCACGGGCAGATCTACGCGTACCCGTTCGTCACGCCGCGCACCCGGACGATGCTGGCCGCCGCCCGGCGGTACGCCGACCGCACCGGGGGCAACCTCTACGCCGACGTGCTGGCCACCGAACGCGCCTCCGGGGACCGGGTGGTGACGAGCAACGAGCACTGGACCGCGTACGTCCCGGCGGCGGCGCGCTGGCCGTTCGAGGTGCACGTGGCACCGCACCGGCCGGTGCCGGACATCCCGGCGCTGAACGACGCCGAGCGGGACGCCTTCGGGCCGCTCTACCTGGACCTGCTGCGCCGCTTCGACGGGCTGTTCGACCTGCCGATGCCGTACATCGCGGCCTGGCACCAGGCGCCGGTGCGGATCGACAGGGAGCTGGGCCACCTGCACCTTCAGCTGTTCAGCATCCGGCGGGCCAAGGACAAGCTGAAGTACCTCGCCGGGTCGGAGTCCGGCATGGGCGTGTTCATCAACGACATCGCCCCGGAACGCGCCGCCGAACTGCTCCGCGCCGCATGAAAGGAAGGGCCCCTTGTTAACGCCTGCGGTAGAGGAAGGGCCCCTTCTTAACAGCCGCGGTCCGAGCATGGGCGCGGGGGGCCCGGGACAGGACCCCCCGCAGGGAAGGGACGGCTGGCTGCGCTCAGCAGCCTCGAAGGTCGGCCGGCCGGCGCGCGGCCACGGCCCACCTTCATGGACGCGACTGGCATCTCGTCCACCCTGTGCAACGAGGGCGCACCGAACGAGGTCACGCCGTCCCGGCGAGCCTGAGGTGTTAAAAAGGGCCCCTTCTACAACGCGAGGCGTTAAGAAGGGGCCCTTCCTTGCACGTCAGGCGGCGAGCTTGCGCGCCAGGTTCTCGTCGAGCGCGTTCATGAACTCGTCGGTGGTCAGCCACGGGGCGTCCCGCGAGATGAGCAGCGCGAGGTCCTTGGTCATCTGGCCACCCTCGACGGTGTCCACGATGACCTTCTCCAGCGTGTCGGCGAACTCGGTGACCGCCGGGGTGCCGTCCAGCTTGCCCCGGTGGGCCAGGCCCCGGGTCCAGGCGTAGATCGAGGCGATCGGGTTGGTCGAGGTCTTCTCGCCCTTCTGGTACTGCCGGTAGTGCCGCGTGACGGTGCCGTGGGCGGCCTCGGCCTCGACGGTGCGGCCGTCCGGGGACAGCAGCACCGAGGTCATCAGGCCGAGCGAGCCGAAGCCCTGCGCGACGGTGTCGGACTGCACGTCACCGTCGTAGTTCTTGCAGGCCCAGACGTATCCGCCCTCCCACTTGAGCGCGGCGGCGACCATGTCGTCGATCAGCCGGTGCTCGTAGGTGAGGCCGGCGGCCTCGAACTCGGCCTTGAACTCGTTCTCGAACACCTCGGCGAAGATGTCCTTGAACCGGCCGTCGTACGCCTTGAGGATGGTGTTCTTGGTCGACATGTAGACCGGGTAGCCGCGGTCCAGGCCGTACCGGAACGAGGCGCGGGCGAAGTCCCGGATCGACTCGTCGTAGTTGTACATGCCCATGGCGATGCCGCCGCCGGGGAAGTTGGCGACCTCCATCTCCATCGGGGTGCCGCCGTCGGCCGGGGTGTAGGTGATCGTCACCGTGCCCGGGCCGGGGACGACGAAGTCGGTGGCCTTGTACTGGTCGCCGTGCGCGTGCCGGCCGATGATGATCGGCTTGGTCCAGCCCGGGACGAGCCGCGGCACGTTCGACATGATGATCGGCTCGCGGAAGACCACGCCGCCGAGGATGTTGCGGATGGTGCCGTTCGGCGACCGCCACATCTTCTTCAGGCCGAACTCCTCCACCCGGGCCTCGTCCGGGGTGATGGTGGCGCACTTGACGCCGACGCCGTGCTCCTTGATGGCGTTGGCGGCGTCGACCGTGACCTGGTCGTCGGTGGCGTCACGGTGCTGGATCGACAGGTCGTAGTAGTGCAGGTCGACGTCGAGGTAGGGCAGGATCAGCTGCTCCCGGATCTGCTTCCAGATGATCCGGGTCATCTCGTCGCCGTCGATCTCCACGACCGGGTTGTTTACCTTGATCTTCGCCATCGGCCGGCGCTCCTCTCGGGGGACACGTGCTCAAGCAGTACGAGCGTACTGGAAACTGACCGGCAGTCCCCAGGCGGCCCGGGTGGACCGCCGGAAAAGCGGGCTGCGCCGCGCCTCGGCCCGCTGGCATCATCGTCCGATGCCGCGCAGCCGCACCCTCGGGTCTATCACGGTCACCGCGCTCTCCGACGGCGAGGGGCCCTTCTTCCAGCCCCGCGGCGAGGCGTTTCCCGACGCCACGGAAGCGCACTGGCAGGCGGCCGACCGGCTCGATCCGGGCGCCGTCACCGACGACGGCCGGTGGTGGCTGCGGTTCCGCGCGTTCGCGGTGCGGGCCGGCGACGGGCCGGTCACGCTCGTCGACGCCGGCATCGGCCCGGCCGACTCCCTCGCCGCGAGCTGGGCGCCGGTGCCGGGCCGGCTGCCGGCCGAGCTGGCCGCCGCCGGGATCGACCCGGCCGACGTCCGCACCGTGGTCCTCACCCATCTGCACACCGATCACGTGGGCTGGGCCGGCGCGCTGTTCCCGAACGCGGACCACCTGATCCAGCGCGCCGAGGTGGACGCGCTGGAGCTGTTCCACCCGGAACTGCCGGCCCGGCTGCTGACGCCGTTGCGCGCCGCCGGCCGGCTGCGGGTGGTCGACGGCGAGACGCCCCTCACCCCGGGGGTACGACTGCTGCACACGCCCGGCCACACGCCGGGTCACCAGTCGGTGCTGGTCGAGGCGGACGACGACCGCCTCCTGATCACCGGCGACCTGCTCGTGCACGCGATCCAGTTGGTCGACCCGGAGCTGGCGTACGCCCACGAGGAGGACCAGCCCACGGCCCGCCATTCCCGGCAGCACCTGCTCACGTCCCTCTCCCCCACCGTCCTGGCCACTCCCCACCTGACCGCCCCCTTCACCACCCATCCCCCACCCCGTCGATCATGAAGTTGACGGCGGAATTGGAGATCGACTACGCCGTCAACCTCATGATCGACGGGGAGAACCGCGGGTGGGACGGCAGAAGGCCCGCCGGCGGAGCCGACGGGCCTTCGATGCGGTGGGACGGGCGTCACATGCTGGCGACGTCGCCCTGCTTGGCGCGGACCGCCTCGGCGGCCTCCTTCAGCGCGGCCAGCTCGTCGGCGTCCAGGTCGGTCTCGACGACCCGCTTCACGCCCTCGGCGCCGATCTCGGCCTCGACGCCCAGGTAGACGCCGGAGATGCCGTACTCGCCGTCGACCCAGGCGCAGACCGGCATGACCGCGCCGGAGTCCTCGGCCACTGCCCTCGCCATCCGGGCCGCGGCGGCGGACGGGGCGTAGTACGCGGAACCGGTCTTGAGCAGCGCGACGACCTCGGCGCCACCGTTGCGGGTCTTGACGACCAGCTCCTCGATCTGCTCGGCCGGCATGACGTCACGCAGCGGCTTGCCGTTCACGGTGCTCTTGGACGGCACCGGGACCATCGTGTCGCCGTGCGAGCCGAGCGTCAGGGTCCGTACCGACTTCACCGGCACGCTCAGCGCCTCGGCGACGAAGTTGGTGAAGCGGGCGGTGTCCAGCATGCCGGCCTGGCCGAGCACCCGGTTCTTGGGGAACTGGGTGGCGAGCTGGGCCAGCGCGGTCATCTCGTCGAGCGGGTTGGACACCACGATGACGACGGCGTTCGGGGCGTACTTGGCGACGTTCTCGGCGACCTGCCGGACGATCTTGGCGTTGGTCTCCAGCAGGTCCATCCGGCTCATGCCCGGCTTGCGCGGCAGGCCGGCGGTGATGACGACGACGTCCGAGCCCTCGATGGCCTCGTAGCCCTCGCCGTTCGGGCCGGTGGTGACGCCGACGACCTTGGTCTCGAAGCCCTCGACCGCGCGGGACTGGTTGAGGTCGAGCGCGAGACCCGCCGGCTTGCCCTCCACGATGTCGGTGATCACGACGGTGTCGAAGACGTCGTACTCGGCCAGGCGCTGTGCGGTGGTCGAGCCGTAGAAGCCGGCGCCGACGACAGTGACCTTCTTACCCATGGTCGTCCCACTCCCTGATACCAGTCGGTTTTCCGGACCGTATCAGCCATCCTGGCACCGATCGGGTCAGGGGCGGACGGTTATGACCTGGGTGGGTGTCAGGCGGTCCGCTCGGCCCGTTCGACCACGTTCGTCAGCAGCATCGCCCGGGTCATCGGGCCGACGCCGCCGGGCATCGGCACCAGCTTGCCGGCGACCTCGGCCACCTCCGGGTCCACGTCGCCGGTGTAGCGGCCCTTGCCGTCCTCACCGATCACCCGCGTGATGCCGACGTCCACCACCGTCGCGCCCGGGTTGATCATGTCGGCGGTCAGCAGGCCGGGCACGCCCGCGGCGACGATGACGACGTCGGCTGCGCGGGTGTGCGCGGCCAGGTCGAGCGTGCCGGTGTGGCAGAGCGTCACTGTGGCGTTCTCGCTGCGCCGGGTCAGCAGCAGGCCCAGCGGGCGGCCGACCGTGTTGCCCCGGCCGACGACAGCCACGTTCGCGCCGCGCAGCGGCACGTCGTGCCGGCGCAGCAGCTCCACGATGCCGCGCGGGGTGCAGGGCAGCGGCGCGTCGTACCCGAGGACGAGCCGGCCCAGGTTGACCGGGTGCAGCCCGTCGGCGTCCTTGTCCGGGTCAATCGACTCCAGCGCGCGCTGGGTGTCGAGGTGCCCGGGGAGCGGGAGCTGGACGATGTAGCCGTGGCAGGCCGGGTCGGCGTTCAGCTCGGCCAGCGCCGCGTCGAGCTGCTCCTGGCTGGCGTCGGCCGGCAGTGCGACCCGCAGCGAGGCGATGCCGACCTCGGCGCAGTCACGGTGCTTGCCGTTGACGTACGCCTGGGAGCCGGGGTCCTCCCCGACCAGCACGGTGCCGAGGCCGGGGGTGATGCCGCGTTCCGCGAGCGCCTTCACCCGGGCCCGTAGCTCGTCCTTGATCTCCGCCGCGGTGGCCTTGCCGTCCAGGATCGTCGCCGTCACGTCGTGATCGTCTCACGGCTGCGGGCGGGCCCGGACGACGACGGCCGACGATCACGCTGCGCAACGTGCCCTAACTCACGGAGAGTGACCAGTCACCGTGACGCGGCGGCCCTGACACGCCCGGACGGGCAGGGACCGGACAGGCGGGCCGGACGTCGCAGACGCGCTTGACCGACTTCGAACGGACCACCAGGGGCGAATAAAAGGCCAGTTAGAGGCGGGGTTTAGCACGCGCGGACGACAGCGGCAAGGCCCGCCGAACACGATCCGTCATCAGTTGACCACGCACTAGTTGTCGACGGGCCGGATCGCGACCTACCGTTACCGCTCGTTGCGCAGAGTCACCCAGCGCCGGGACGACCGCGCAGCGTGAGGAGATGAGGAGACTCCATGCGTGTTCGTAGGCTCGCGGCCTGGGCCGCGCTCCCGCTCGCGGTGACGCTCGGCCTGACGGCCTGCGGCTCGGGCGGTGGCGGCGGCGGTGCCGGCGACTCCGATGCGGCCGTGCGGATCGAGATCGCCGAGCCGCAGCACCTCGTGCCGACAAACACCAACGAGACGAGCGGCTCCCAGGTCCTGTCGGCCCTGTTCAGCCCGCTCGTCGACTACGACGAGGCGAACAAGCCGCACGAGGTGGCGGCCGATTCGGTGACGACGTCCGACAACAAGGTCTGGACGGTCAAGCTGAAGCCCGGCTACACGTTCCACAACGGCGAGAAGGTCACCGCCGACAACTACATCGACGCCTGGAACTATGGCGCATACGCGCCGAACGGTCAGAACTCCAGCTACTTCTTCGAGAAGGTGGCCGGCTACGACGACCTCCAGGGCGAGAGCCCGAAGGCGACGACGATGAGCGGCCTGAAGAAGGTCGACGACCTGACCTTCACCGTGACGCTCAGCCAGCCGTACGTGGACTTCAAGTCCATGCTCGGCTACACCGCCTTCTACCCGCTGCCCAAGGCGGCCTTCTCCGCCCCGGGCGTGCTCGCCGAGGGCTACGAGCAGGCGCCGATCGGCCAGGGCCCGTTCAAGATGAAGGGCAGCTGGCAGCACGACGCCAAGGTCGAGGTGGAGCGCTACGACGCGTTCCCGGGCCAGCAGCCCAAGGTCGGCGGCGTCGAGTTCCGCATCTACCAGCAGCCGACCGCGGCGTACGCGGACGTGCTGTCGGACAACCTCGACGTGATCAAGACGATCCCGACCGAGAACCTGTCGACCGCCGCGACCGACCTGGGCGACCGCTTCCAGCAGAGCCCGGCCTCGTCGCTGCAGGTGCTGGCCTTCCCGACGTTCCAGGAGGAGTTCAGCAAGCCCGAGGTGCGCAAGGCGATCTCGATGGCGATCGACCGGGACGAGATCACCAAGTCGATCTTCAAGGACTCGCAGCAGCCGGCTCGCTCGTTCGTCTCGCCGGTGGTCGCCGGTTACCGGGAGAACACCATCGGCACGGCGGGCGCGTTCGACCCGGTCAAGGCCAAGGCCATGTACGAGGCCGCGGGCGGCCCGAAGAAGATCGAGCTGTCCTACAACGGCGACGGCGGCCACAAGGACTGGATCGACGCCACGTGCAACCAGCTCAAGGCCAACCTGGGTGTGGAGTGCGTGGGCACCGCCGAGCCGAAGTTCGCGGACCTGCTGACCAAGCTCAAGCAGAAGCAGCCGGTCGGCCTGTTCCGGATGGGCTGGGTCATGGACTACCCGTCCATGGAGAACTACCTCGGCCCGCTGTACAGCACCACCGGCTCGTCGAACTACTACGGCTACAGCAACCCGGAGTTCGACAAGCTGCTCGCCGAGGGCGCCCGCGCGGCGACCGAGGACGAGGCGATCAAGAAGTACCAGGCGGCGGAGGACCTGCTCGCGCAGGACATGCCGGTGATCCCGCTGCGGTACGGGCAGAACAACTTCGGCCACTCGACCAAGGTCAAGAACGTCCACGTGGACCTCTTCGACCGGGTGGATCTGCTGAAGATCGAACGCGCCTGACACCCTGCTGACGGGCCGGGCCACCCCCACCGGGTGGCCCGGCCCTCGCATTGGCACGTATTTAGCCTGGTTTCGGCAGACTTGCCAGCATGCTCCGGTTCATCCTGCGGCGACTGCTCCAGATGGTCCTCGCCTTCTTCGGGACCACGCTGATCGTCTACGCGTTGATGTTCGCCGGGCAGGGCGACCCGATCCAGGCCCTCGCCGGGGAGCGGCCGGTGACCGCCGCGCAGCGGGCCTACCTGACCGAGAAGTACCACCTGGACGCGACGGGTGTCGGCGGCTTCTTCTACCGCTACTTCGACTACCTGGGCGGCCTGGTCCAGGGTGACCTCGGGCAGTCGCTGACCGGGCGGCAGATCAGCGACATCCTCGCCGCCGCCTGGCCGGTCACCCTGAAGCTCGCGGTGATCGCGATGGCCGTGACGGTGATCTTCGGGGTCACCGCCGGCGTGATCGCGGCCATCCGGCGCTCCGGCGTGTTCGACCACGCCACGCTCGTGCTCACGCTGCTGGTGCTCGGCATCCCCACCATCGTGCTGGCCCCGCTGGCGCAGTACTTCCTCGGCGTACGCTGGCCGATCTTCCCGCCCACCGCCGGAGCGCAACCCTCCTTCTACGCGTTGCTGCTGCCCGGCATCGTGCTCGGCTCGTTGTCGCTGGCCACCGCGCTGCGGCTGACCCGGACCTCGGTGACCGAGAACCTGCGCGCCGACTACGTCCGCACCGCCCGGTCCAAGGGCCTGCGGCGACGCCGCATCGTCGGCGTGCACGTGCTGCGCAACTCGCTCATCCCGGTGGTCACCTTCCTCGGCGTCGAGCTGGGCAACCTGATGGGCGGCGCGATCATCACCGAGGGCGTGTTCAACGTCCCGGGCGTCGGCTTCAACCTGTTCCGCGGCATCCGCACCGAGGACGGCCCGCTTGTCGTCGGCATCGTCAGCGTGCTCGTCGTGGTCTACCTGCTGTCCAACCTGGTGGTGGACGTGCTCTACGCCGTCCTCGACCCGAGGATCCGCTATGAGTGAGCACAGCGAGGTGCCGCAGTGAGCGACTTCGAGACGGTGGCGGCTACCGAGAACCAGGCCGCGCGGCGCGGCGTGTCAGGCGAACCGGGCACGCCCGGGCGGGCCGGGCGGCCGGACCGGGCCCGCAGCCTGGCCGGTGACGCCTGGCGGGACCTGCGCCGCAACCCGGTCTTCTGGATCAGCCTGCTCCTGGTGGTGCTGGTCGCCGCGATGGCCGTGGCGCCGGGGCTGTTCGCCGCCAACGACCCGCGCGACTGCGTGCTGTCGCGGCAGCACGCCGGGCCGTCCGGCGGGGCGATCTTCGGGTACGACTTCCAGGGCTGCGACACGTTCGCCCGGGCGGTCTACGGCGCCCGCGCCTCGCTGCTCGTGGGCGCGTTCTCCGCGCTGATCACCGGCGTGATCGCGCTCGTCGTCGGCATGCTCGCCGGCTACTTCGGCGGGTGGGTCGACGCGGTGCTGTCCCGGGTGATCGACATCGTGCTCGGCATCCCGCTGCTGCTCGCCGCGATCGTGCTGCTCAAGCGCGTGAGCACGAGCGGCGAGACGGTACGCCTGTTCGCGGTGATCCTCGTCCTGGCGCTGCTCGGATGGACCACCGCGGCCCGGGTGGTCCGTTCCTCGGTGATCACCGCCCGGGAGCAGGACTACGTGGCCGCAGCCCGGATGCTCGGGGCCGGCAACGGCCGGATCATGTGGCGGCACATCCTGCCGAACGCGCTCGCCCCGGCCATCGTGGTGCTCACCATCGCGCTCGGGTCGTTCATCGCGGCCGAGGCGACGCTGAGCTTCCTCGGCATCGGCCTGAAGGCGCCGACCATCTCCTGGGGCATCGACATCGACGCCGGCCGGGTGCACATGCGCGAGTCGGCGACACCGCTGATCGTGCCGTCGACGTTCCTCGCCCTGACCGTGCTCGCCTTCATCATGCTCGGCGACGCGATCCGCGACGCCTTCGACCCGAAGCTGCGGTGACTTCCTCATGACGCAGAACGCGGTCCGGCCCACGCCGGCCTCACCCACGCCGCCCGGCGGGCACCTGCTGGAGGTACGGGACCTGCACGTCGAGTTCCGTACCCGGGAGGGCGTGGCCCGGGTGATCAACGGGGTGACGTACCACCTGGACGCCGGTGAGACGCTCGCGGTGCTGGGCGAGTCCGGCTCCGGCAAGTCCGTCACCGCCCAGGCGATCATGGGCATCCTGGACACCCCGCCCGCGTACGTGCGCGCCGGGCAGATCCTCTACCAGGGGCGGGACCTGCTCACCCGCCCGGAGGAGGAGCGCCGGCAGATTCGCGGCGCCGAGATCGCGATGATCTTCCAGGACGCGTTGTCGGCGTTGAACCCGGTCTTCCCGGTCGGCTGGCAGATCGGCGAGTCGCTGCGCGAGCGGGCCGGGATGTCGCGGGCCGACGCGCGCAGGCGCACCGTCGAACTGATGGATCTGGTCCGGATCCCGGCCGCGGCGAAGCGGCTCGGCGACTACCCGCACCAGTTCTCCGGCGGCATGCGGCAACGCGTCATGATCGCGATGGCGCTGGCGCTGGACCCGAAGGTGCTGATCGCCGACGAGCCGACCACCGCGCTGGACGTCACGGTGCAGGCGCAGATCATGGACCTCCTGGCCGACCTGCGCCGGGATCTCGGCATGGCGCTCGTCCTGATCACCCACGACCTGGGCGTGGTCGCCGGTGTGGCGGACCGGATCGCGGTCATGTACGCGGGCCGCATCGTCGAGCACGCCGACGTGCATGCGCTGTACCGGGCGCCGGCCCACCCGTACACGAAGGGGTTGCTGGAGTCGATCCCGCGCCTGGACGTGCGCGGCCAGGCGCTGTCCAGCATCCGCGGGCTGCCGCCGAACCTGATGGCGATCCCGTCCGGCTGCCCGTTCCACCCCCGGTGCCCGTACGTCCAGCCGGTCTGTGTGGACGAGGTGCCGCACGACCTGGTGCTCGGCGACGGGCGGACCAGCGCGTGCCACTTCGCCCAGGAGGTGCACGATGACCGCGACGGCTGAACCCGCCAAGGTGCGCGGCGAGACGATCCTCGCCGTCGACCAGCTGGTCAAGCACTTCCCGATCAGCCAGGGCGTGCTGTTCAAGAAGACCATCGGCCAGGTCAAGGCGGTCGACGGCGTCTCGTTCGAGCTGCGGCGCGGTGAGACGCTCGGCGTGGTCGGCGAGTCCGGGTGCGGCAAGTCCACGCTGGCCCGGCTGCTCATGCGCCTGGAGACGCCGACCGCCGGGCGGGTCACGCTGGAGGGGCGCGACCTGCTCCGGGCGGCAGGGGCGGACCTGCGCCGGCTGCGGCGGAACATGCAGATGGTGATGCAGGACCCGTACACCTCGCTGAACCCGCGCATGACTGTCGGCGACATCATCGGCGAGCCGTTCGAGATCCACCCGGAGGCGGCACCGAAGCGCAGCCGGCGGCAGCGGGTGCAGGAGCTGCTGGACGTGGTCGGGCTCAACCCGGAGCACGTCAACCGCTACCCGCACCAGTTCTCCGGCGGTCAGCGGCAGCGCATCGGCATCGCCCGGGCGCTCGCGCTGCGGCCCGAGATCATCGTCTGCGACGAGCCGGTGTCGGCCCTGGACGTCTCCATCCAGGCCCAGGTGATCAACCTGCTGGAGCAGCTCCAGGACGAGCTGGGGCTGTCGTACATCTTCATCGCCCATGACCTGTCGGTGGTCCGGCACATCTCCGACCGGGTGGCGGTGATGTACCTGGGCCGGATCGTGGAGATCGGCACCGAGGAGCAGATCTACCAGCGCGCGACCCACCCGTACACCCAGGCGCTGCTGTCGGCGGTGCCGGTGCCCGACCCGGAGGCCCGCGACCGGCGGACCATCATCCGGCTCACCGGCGACGTGCCGAGCCCGGCCGAGCCGCCGTCCGGCTGCCACTTCCGGACCCGCTGCTGGAAGGCCGAGGAGGTCTGCGCGACGCAGGACCCGCAGGCGGTACCGCGCGCGGCGGACCCGCACCCCAGCGCCTGCCACTTCGCCGAGGTACGCACCGAGGCGTGACGACGAAGGCCCCGTCCCCCGGAGGAAGAGGGGGCGGGGCCTCCGATGCGGGCACGCGTGCGGAAGGCGGACCCGGGACGAACCCGAGGCGGCCCGGCGGCGTGAGGCGCGCCGCCGTACCGGTGGACGGCAGCTCGCGGCGGAGACCGCCGGGTCGACGCGGCGGTGTCCGGTGCGGCGCGAGCGCGCGTCCCGGTGCGGGCTGCGGGTTCGGTGCGGCTCAGGCGGCCGGCGGGGCGCGCGCGGCGAGCGGGCCGCGCGGCGGCAGCGGCACGACAGGCGGCCGGGGCGCGGGCACGACCGGCTCCGGCACCGCCGGACCGGCCATGCGCGGGAGCGCGGCCGGGGCCAGGTCGTCCGGTCCGTCGGCGTAGCCGAGACCGCCGCCGTGGTCGTGCCACGGCCCGGCGGCAAGCTCCGACCAGGAGGTTCGGGGGTACGCGGCACGCAGCGCGGCCGGGCTCGTTCCGCTCGCCGAGGCGGCGGCCGGCTCGGCGGCGAGCGCTTCGACGGGTGGTGCGACGTCGGGAGCGGGCCGCGCGGCGGCGAGCGCTTCGACGATCGGGGCGACGGCCGGTGCGGTGACGGCGGGTGCGGCTGCCGCTCCCAGTCCGGCCAGGACGAACGCCAGCGTGACGACGACGGCGGTCAACCGGTCGCGAACGCGCATGGCACACCTGCCGGGCTCACAGACAGCGGAGACGCTCGATCGTCGCCGCGCACACGCTAGCAACCGCCTCCCGCGGCGGGCAACGGCACGACGTCCGGGTGCGTCAGTCGTCGGACGGACGACCGACGCACCCGGAGGCCGGACTCGTCAGTGGAAGAAGTGCCGGGTGCCGGTGAGGTACATGGTCACGCCGGCCGCCTTGCAGGCCGCGATGGTCTCCTCGTCCCGGATCGATCCGCCCGGCTGGACGATCGCCCGCACCCCGGCGTCGATGAGGATCTGCGGACCGTCGGCGAACGGGAAGAACGCGTCCGAGGCGCAGACCGATCCGCGGGCCCGCTCGTCACCGGCCCGGCTGACCGCCAGCCGTGCCGAGTCCACCCGGTTGACCTGGCCCATGCCGACACCGACGGTGGCGCCGTCGCGGGCCAGCAGGATCGCGTTGCTCTTGACCGCGCGGACCGCCCGCCAGGCGAACGCCAGGTCGCGCAGCGTCGCCTCGTCGGCCGGGTCGCCGGTCGCGAGCGTCCAGCCGGACGGGTCGTCGCCGGGCGCGTCGACGGCGTCCCGCGTCTGCACCAGCACGCCACCGCTGACCTGCCGCCACTCCGCGGGCCGCACGGCGAACTCGGGCGCCCGCAGCAGGCGGAGGTTCTTCTTGGCCCGCAGCAGCTCCAGCGCGTCCGCGTCGAAGCCGGGCGCCACGAGCACCTCGGTGAAGATCTCCGCGACCTGGCCGGCCATCGCCGCGTCGACCGGCCGGTTCACCGCGATCACGCCGCCGAACGCGGAGACCGGGTCGCAGGCGTGCGCCTTTCGGTGCGCCTCGGCCACGTCCGCACCGACGGCGATGCCGCACGGGTTGGCGTGCTTGATGATCGCCACCGCCGGCTGGTCCGCGAAGTCGTTGGCGGCCCGCCAGGCGGCGTCCGCGTCGACGTAGTTGTTGTAGGACATCTCCTTGCCGTGCAGCTGCTCGGCCTGGGCCAGCCCGGCCGGCGCGCCCGGGTCGGTGTAGAGCGCCGCCGCCTGGTGCGGGTTCTCGCCGTACCGCAGCACCGCCTGACGGCGCAGTGCCAGCCCGGCGAACTCCGGCCAGCCGTCCTCGGCCGGCGACACGGTGGTGGCGAACCAGTCGGCCACCGCGACGTCGTAGTCGGCGATGTCGGCGAACGCGCGGGCCGCCAGCGCCCGGCGCCGGGCCGGCGTGAAGCCGCCCTCGGCGAGCGCGGCCACCACCGCCGGGTACGCGGCCGGGTCGGTCACCACCGCCACCGAGGCGTGGTTCTTCGCCGCGGCCCGCACCATCGCCGGACCGCCGATGTCGATCTGCTCGACGCACTCGTCGGTGTCGGCGCCGGAGGCGACGGTGGCCTGGAACGGGTACAGGTTGGAGACCAGCAGGTCGATGCCGGCGATGCCGTGCTCGTCGAGCTGCGCGGCGTGCGCGTCCTTGCGCAGGTCGGCGAGGAGGCCGCCGTGGATCTTCGGGTGCAGCGTCTTGACCCGCCCGTCGAGGATCTCCGGGAAGCCGGTGACCTGCTCGACCGGCGTCACCGGCACCCCGGCGCCGGAGATCGTCGACGCGGTGCTCCCGGTCGACACGATCTCCACGCCGGCCTCGTGCAGGGCGCGGGCCAGCTCGGCCAGGCCGGTCTTGTCGTAGACGCTGACCAGCGCGCGCCGGATCGGGCGGCGGCCGGCGTCCTCAGTGGCGTTCACGGGATGGTGACCTTTCTGCCGGTGATCGTCCAACCTTCACGGACCAGGCGGCCGACCTGCTCGACGAGCTGGCGCCGCTCGGCGGACTTGATGCGCTCGGTGAGCGTGTCCTCGTCGTCGTCGTCCTGCACCGGCACCGCGACCTGGGCCACGATCGGGCCGGTGTCCATGCCGGCGTCGACGAAGAACAGGGTGGCCCCGGTGACCTTGACGCCGTACGCCAGCGCGTCGCGGGGGCCGTGGATGCCGGGGAACGCCGGCAGCAGCGTGTTGTGCGTGTTGAGGTAGCGGTCGCCGAACGCGGCCAGGAACTCCGGACCGACCAGCTTGAGGAACCCGGCGCTGATGACCAGGTCGGGCCGGTGCTCGGCGACCCGCGCGGCGAGCGCCTTGTCCCAGTCGGCGCGGGTGGGGTGGTCCTTGACGCGCTCGACGAAGGACGGCACACCGGCTGCGGCGGCGCGGTCCAGGCCGGCGATCCCGTCCCGGTCGGCACCGACGGCGACCACCCGGGCGCCGTACCCGGGGTCGGCGGTGGCGTCCAGCAGCGCCTGGAGGTTGCTGCCGGAACCGGAGACGAGGACGACGAGGCGGGCGACGGACGCGGGCTCGGTCACCGGGCAACCCTATCGGGCAGGTCAGGCGGCCCGGCCGCGGGGCGGCGGCTCATCGGGTGACCTCCCCGGTGGCGTGATCGCGGTACGCTGCCGGTCGCCCGGTGTCCGGCCCCGTGCCCGGCCCGCACCCCCAGTGAACCCGGCACGCCGCGTGCCACCGGACCGAGGAGTACTTCGAATGCAGCCCGGATACCCCCCGCAGCAGCCGCAGCAGATCGACAACAACATGACGATGTCCATCGTCGCGATCTTCCTGTTCTGGCCGCTCGCGATCCCGGCCATCATCAACGCGTCGAAGGTCAACCCGCTGATCCAGCAGGGTGACTACGCGGGCGCCCAAGCCGCCGCCGCCGAGTCCAAGAAGTGGTCCAAGTGGGCCCTCATCGTCGGCCTGATCTGGATCGGCATCATCGTGGTGGGATGTTGCCTCCTCGGCGGCCTTGCTGGTCTCGCCGGCAACAGCGGCAGCAACTGACCGACAACCCGAACCGATCTGAGGAGCACCAGACATGCAGCCCGGTTACCCCGGACAGGACCCGTACGGCCAGCAGCCGAACCAGGACCCGAACGCGCAGCCGCACGACCCGTACGCGCAGCCGCCGCAGGCCCCGCAGTACGGCCAGCAGCCCCCGTACGGGCAGCAGCCGCAGTACGGCCAGCAGCCGACCTCGGGCCAGCCGTACGGCCAGCCCACGTCGGGTCAGCCCGCCTACGGCCAGGACCCGTACGCGCAGCAGCAGCCGTACGGCGCCGCGCCGCAGTACCCGGCCGCCGGCTACCCCAGCGGCCCGGGGCAGGGTCAGAACAACACCATGGGCCTGGCCGGCATGATCGTCGGCATCGCGTCGATCGTGCTCGGCCTGTGCTGCCCGCTGCTGGGCGTCCCGGCCGGCATCGTCGCCGTCGTCCTCGGCGTGCTGGGCCAGAAGAAGGTCCAGGCCGGTGAGGCCAGCAACGCCGGCCAGGCCCGGGCCGCCCTGATCTGCGGTGCCGTCGGCGTGGTCGTCGGCATCGTCAGCGCCATCGCGGGCGCGGCGATCAACATGAACAACTTCGGCGCCTGACCGGCGTCCGACGAGGGGCGTCCACCATCCGGTGGGCGCCCCTCTCGCGTTCCCGAGCCGCGCCGCGAGGTCAGCGGGGAGCCGGGGTGGCGCGGGGCGGAGGGGTCGGGCGGGTCAGCGTGCGGGTGGCGGCGGCGCCGAGCGCCGCGCCCACCCCGATCACGAGCGTGGCCACCGCGGCCACCGCCCACGGTGACGGCCCGACCTCGGCCAGCCGGCCACCGCCGAGCGACCCGCCGGAGGCCGCCGCGAACAGCCCCAGCAGCGCGCCCGCGACCGGTCCGGCGAGCGCGGCCGGCAGCAGCAGCGCCGGCCAGCCCGCCTCGGTGCGTTCCTCGGCCGCCACGCGCAGCAGCCGCCGGGCCAGCAGCCAGCCGGCCGCCATGGCGGCCAGCACCGGCACGGCCAGCAGCGCGCCACCGAGCCCGTCCATCGGGCCGCGCGGCAGGCCCGCCAGCAGCGGTACGGCCGGCAGCGCGCCCACGGAGACCTCACTCGTGCGGACGGCGGTGTCGGTGCCGACCGCGAACCCGGGGCCGAGCAGGTAGCTCGCCGACCAGGCGGTCGCGTTCGGCGCGTAGGCGAGGCTGACCAG
Organism: Micromonospora globosa; assembly: GCF_000717585.1. NCBI lineage: Bacteria > Bacillati > Actinomycetota > Actinomycetes > Micromonosporales > Micromonosporaceae > Micromonospora > Micromonospora globosa. Next base: position 286,480 of record NZ_JNZR01000003.1, on the reverse strand, counting down.
TGTGATGCCCGCCTGACCGGCCACCCCGGTCCGGTACGCCCCGATCATGTCGGCCGCGTCGCCGCCACCGGTGGCCACCGCCAGCCCGGCCGCACCGGCACCCGCGCCGCACAGCAGCAGCGCCGCCACCAGTCCGGTACGCAGACCGTCGCGCACCGGCGGTGGGCAGCGCTCGGCCAGCAGCGCCCAGACACCTGTGGTGCGCAGCGCGCCGACCAGGGCGGCGGGTACGCCGAACGCGGCGAACGTGAGCGCGGCGGTGACCGGGGAGACCCGCAGGCCGCCCGCGTCGACAGCGAACGCGGCGAGCGCGCCGAGCAGCGCGTACCCGATGCCGACGGCGACCGCGACGGTGAGCGCCTGGCGGGGTGACCCGGCCCCGCGCGCGCCGACGGCCCGGCTGACGTGCACCCCGGCGCGGGTGAGCCGCCAGACGACGAGCGCGCTCAGCGCGAGCGGCGCCAGGCCGAGCGGCCCGGCGGTGGTCTGCAACGGCACCCCGTGCCCGAGCAGCCAGCCGGCCAGGCCGGCGCGCAACGCGCCGCCGAACGATCCGGCGTCCTCGCTGAGCTGGGCGAGGCCCAGCACGGCGGACACCGGCAGCCAGGAGGTCAGCGCCGCCCAGAGCGCGGCCACCCCGGCGGCGACCGGCAGCGGGGCCCGGCTGCGGGGCTCCTCACCCGATCGGGGTGCGGGCACCCGCGCGGCCGGGCGGGCACGGCCGGGCGGCCGGGCGCCGGCGGGGGGACCGGTGGCCGGACGGCGGGGCTGGTCAGGGGTGACGCGTGACATCGTGTCTACTCTGGCACGCCGCGGGAAGGACGGCAGTCCGATACCGGGTCGGCAGCGTGGCGAGTTCGCCGAACCCCGGTCCCGCGGTGGTGATCCGGTCTAGCCTCGGCCTCAGACGCGACCGTTCCCGTCGCGGCGCCGACCGCTCGGAGGAAGCCGTGCACGCTCCGTATCCGCCGCCCCCGCCGCCACCGGCCGTCGGCCGGGACCGGACCACGCTCTGGGGCGTCCTCGGCATCGTCTTCGGCCTGCTCTGCTGCGGGATCCTGGGCATCGTCTTCGGCGCGCTGTCGATCCGCGACGCCCGGCGCAACGGCCGGTCGCAGTTGCTCGGCTGGCTGGCCATCGCGTTCGGCGTGATCAACATCGTCGCCAGCGCCATCGTGCGCGCCCGGGGCAACTCGTACTACCCGTACTGGTATCGCTGAACGCGAGGGGGCCGACCGGTTCCCCGGTCGACCCCCTCGACACGTCGCTCGACCGCTCAGCGGCCGGACATGATCTCCCGCATCAGGTTGGCGGTCTCGGTCGGGGTCTTGCCGACCTTGACGCCCACCGCCTCCAGCGCCGCCTTCTTGGCGTCGGCGGTGCCCGCCGAGCCCGAGATGATCGCGCCGGCGTGGCCCATGGTCTTGCCGGGCGGGGCGGTGAAGCCGGCGATGTAGCCGACCACCGGCTTGGTGACGTTGGCCTTGATGAACTCGGCCGCCCGCTCCTCGGCGTCGCCACCGATCTCACCGATCATGACGATCGCGTCGGTCTCCGGGTCCGCCTCGAAGGCGGCCAGGGCGTCGATGTGGGTGGTGCCGATGATCGGGTCACCGCCGATGCCGACGCAGGTGGAGAAGCCGATGTCGCGCAGCTCGTACATCATCTGGTAGGTCAGCGTGCCGCTCTTGCTGACCAGGCCGATCCGGCCGGAGCCGGTGATGTCGGCCGGGATGATGCCGGCGTTCGACGCGCCCGGCGAGGCGATGCCCGGGCAGTTCGGGCCGATGATCCGGGTGCGCTCGCCCTGGGCCCGGTTGTACGCCCAGAACGCGGCGGTGTCGTGCACCGGCACGCCCTCGGTGATCACCACGGCCAGGTCGATACCGGCGTCGATCGCCTCGACCACGGCGGCCTTGGTGAACTGCGGCGGCACGAAGATGACGGTGACGTCCGCGCCGGTCTCCTTCATCGCGTCCGCGACGGAGGCGAAGACGGGCAGCTCGGTGCCGTCGAAGTCGACGGTCGTGCCGGCCTTGCGCGGGTTCACGCCGCCGACCACGTTGGTGCCGGCGGCGAGCATCCGCCGGGTGTGCTTGGAGCCCTCGGAACCGGTCATCCCCTGCACGATGACCTTGGAGTCCTTGGTCAGCCAGATAGCCATTGTCAGACCCCCGCAGCTGCCAGCTCGGCGGCCCGCTCGGCCGCGCCGTCCATGGTGTCGACCCGCTGGATCAGCGGGTTGGCCGCGCCGTCGAGGATCGCCCGGCCGGCCTCGGCGTTGTTGCCGTCGAGGCGCACGACGAGCGGCTTGGTGGCCTTCTCGCCGCGCTGCTCCAGCAGCGCCAGCGCCTGCACGATGCCGTTGGCGACCGCGTCACAGGCGGTGATGCCGCCGAAGACGTTGACGAAGACGCTCTTGACCGACGGGTCGGACAGGACGATCTCCAGGCCGTTCGCCATCACCTCGGCGCTCGCGCCGCCGCCGATGTCGAGGAAGTTGGCCGGCTTGACGCCGCCGTGCCGCTCGCCCGCGTACGCGACCACGTCGAGCGTGGACATGACCAGGCCCGCGCCGTTACCGATGATGCCGACCTCGCCGTCGAGCTTGACGTAGTTGAGGTCCTTGGCCTTCGCGGCCTGCTCCAGCGGGTCCACCGACGCCTGGTCGACCAGGGCCTCGTGGTCCGGGTGCCGGAACCCGGCGTTCTCGTCCAGGGTGACCTTGGCGTCCAGGAGCAGCAGCTTGCCGTCCTTGGTCGTGGCCAGCGGGTTCACCTCGACGAGCGTGGCGTCCTCGGCCACGAACGCCTGCCACAGCTTGACCGCGACCTCGACCACCTGGTCGGCGATCTCGGCCGGGAAGCCGGCCGCGGTGACGATCTCGCGCGCCTTGGCCTCGTCCACGCCGGTGTTGGCGTCGATCGGCGCCTTCACGACCCGCTCCGGGGTCTCGGCCGCGACCTGCTCGATGTCCATACCGCCGGCCACGCTGGCGATGCAGAGGAAGGTGCGGTTCGCCCGGTCGAGCAGGTACGAGAAGTAGTACTCCTCGGCCACGTCCGCGGTCACGGTGATCATGACCTTGTGGACGGTGTGACCCTTGATGTCCATGCCGAGGATGTCGGTGGCCCGGGCCACCGTCTCCTCCGCGCCCTCGGCCAGCTTCACGCCGCCGGCCTTGCCGCGGCCACCGACCTTCACCTGCGCCTTGACGACCACCCGGCCGCCGAGGCGTTCGGCGATCGCGCGGGCCTCCTCCGGGGTAGTGGCGACGCCGCCGGCGAGCACGGGCAAGCCGTGCCGCTCGAACAGGTCCCGCCCCTGGTACTCGTACAGGTCCACGATTGCGCGTCCCGTCCCGTCTCCGCGGCGCGCCGTCGCGCCGCCACCAGCTTCGGAAAATCAGTTTGACGCCTGTCATCAGATGAGACAGGCCATTTGCCGCAGCCTAACGAGATGGGAACGGGCGGCAACCGAGCGGGTGCGGGGTGTGCGGTAATGCACAGACCGGGCTCGGCCGGGCCGATCACTGCGGCCCCGGCGCACGGGGGCGTCAGCCGTCCGGGGGATCTCCGGGCCCGGGCGTAACCGCCCGTCGGGGGCGTCGTTGAGTGTGATGTCGGCGCGCTGGTCAAGCGCGGCGACGGGAGCGGCCGATGCCCTGTCGGTCGAGGGGTGGCGGCGGGGCATCGTGCATAGAGGGGCCGGGCGTGTGAGGGGTGCGTCCGGCCCCTCCCCCGTGCCCGGAGCCGGAAACGCGGGGGCCGGGCACGCAGGAGCCGGGAACCGGGCGGGTCAGCCGACCGGCTGGGCGACGTTCTCCCGCACCCACTCGACGATCGACCCGGTGGTCGCACCCGGGGTGAAGATCTTCGCGACGCCGAGCCGCTCCAGCTCCGGGATGTCGGCCTCGGGGATGATGCCGCCGCCGAACACCACGATGTCGGTGGCGTCGCGCTCGGTGAGCAGTTCGACGACGCGCTTGAACAGCGTCATGTGCGCGCCCGAGAGCACCGACAGGCCGACCGCGTCCGCGTCCTCCTGGATGGCGGTCTCGACGATCTGCTCGGGCGTCTGGTGCAGGCCGGTGTAGATGACCTCCATGCCCGCGTCACGCAGGGCGCGGGCGACCACCTTCGCCCCCCGGTCGTGGCCGTCCAGGCCGGGCTTCGCGACGACGACCCGGATACGAGAGCTCATCTGCGCACACCTTTCACCGGCACTCCTGACCTGAACGAACGGTAACCCGGCCGGACCGGAGGCGGGAAGCCGGGCCGGACCTTCCCACATACGAGCCGCCCCACTACCGCCCACCCGGGTACGCGGAAAGCCGGACACCTCCGCCGTTCGGTCACTGTCCGCGACGAATGGGCAGTCGACATACCATCCGACCGGCGGCACGAGCTATGACAAGGTCGGATGGAATTGGACATAACGAATCAGCATTTCGGCGCTTCGGCTTGTGACAGGAGTGGCGGTTGGCTAACGTGTCCACGGTTGTCATCAGGTCCACGGACGGGTGACGACGCGACACCGGAGGTTCGACCGAGCTTCACCGAACGGTCCGGAGTCGCATCGGATCCCCGACAACGGAGGGTGTGCGTGCGCCAGCGCCTGTCGTCTGAGCCCGATCGCTATCGCGGCCGCCGCCGCGTACCCACCCCCCCGCGGAGCCGCTACGCCGCGGTGGTCACCACCGCCTTCGTCGGCGCCGGCATCGTCGCCATCGGCGCGAACGCCCTCCCCGACGCCAAGAGCGTCAGCCCGTCGGTCCTCGACGAGCTCCGGCAGGCCTCGGTCGCCAGCCAGGACGCCGCCGCCCGCGCCGACAGCGCGGAGCGCCCGTCCCGTGCCGACCGCTCCGACAGCAAGGCCGCCGAGCAGGACCCGTGGCTCCTGCCGCTGCACGGCTACGACTTCAAGTCCCCCTACGGCATGCGGTGGGGCAAGCTGCACACCGGCATCGACCTGGTCGCCCCGGAGGGCACGCCCTACAAGGCGGTCCACGCCGGCACCGTCACCAAGGCCGGCTGGTTCGGCGGCTACGGCTACGCCGTCATCGTCCAGCACTCCGACGGCAGCGAGGCCATCTACGGCCACTCCTCCGCGGTGACGGTCAAGGAGGGCCAGGAGGTGAAGGCCGGCGACCAGCTCGGCCTGGTCGGCAACACCGGCCACTCCTACGGCTCCCACCTGCACCTGGAGATCCATGTCAAGGGCCAGCCGCAGGACCCGGTGGCGTTCCTCAAGGATCGCGGAGTGGACATTCAGCTCGAAGTCGAGGCAGTTTACAGCGACGTAGCCGCGTCCTGACGCTCCGTACCGCCCCGTCACCGCCCGGACCGCACGGTCCGGGCGGTTTCGTCTGTGCCGATGTCTGCCACGTCACACCGGCCGGTGTGAGCGGGAGCACATCGCCGAATGATCGTCTCTTCGACCGAACCGGCCGACCGGTCCGAAACCGGACGCGCGGTGGCGGCGCGGGCCACCGCCTCCGCACCCCCGATACCCGCTGCGACCTGCACCGACACCAGTATTTCGAGGTCACGTGCCCCTCGAACCGATGAAGGATCCCGTGCAGCACAGCAGCCCCACCCCGGACAACGCTCCCGCCCGGCACCGGCGCCCGCGCCGCGCCCGGCGCACCGTTTACGTGGTCACCGGCGCGGTGGCCCTGCTCGGCCTCGGCATCGGCGGCGTGGTCGTCACCACCGCCCCGTCCGACCCGACGCCGGCCGCCGTCGACCTCGGCGTAGCGGCCCGCGCCGACGACGCCGACCGCGCCGACCGTTCGGCCCGCGAGCCGGTCACCCCGTCCGCCGTACCGGCCAGCCCGTCGCCGAGCCCGAGCGCGAGCGCGACCAGCCCGGCACCGAAGAAGACGGCGACGGCGAAACCCAAGCCGAAGCCGAAGAAGACGACAGTGGCGAAGAAGCCCACCTGGGTCATCCCGATGAAGGGCGCCGACATCACGTCGTGCTACGGGCCCCGCTGGGGCACCCAGCACGCCGGCATCGACTTCGCCATGCCGGCCGGCACGCCGATCCACGCCGCCGCAGCGGGCACCGTGGTCAAGGCCGGTGACGTCGGCGACGGCTACGGCATCTCGGTCTTCATCGACCACCACAACGGCTACCTGACCCACTACGCCCACCAGAGCCGGCTCGCCGTCGGCGTCGGCGACACGGTCAAGGCCGGTCAGGTCATCGGGTACGAGGGCTCCACCGGCGACTCCACCGGCCCGCACCTGCACTTCGAGGTGCACCAGGGCGCGATGTGGAACCAGATCGACCCGGCACCGTTCCTGCGTGCCCGGGGCATCGGCGTGGCCTGCTGACGCAGTGGTCCACCGGCGTGGCCGGGCCGGTCTCCAGCCCGGCCGCGCCTGCGGTCCGTCCGCCTGACGCTCAGAGCTTGTCGATCGGGGCGTGCCGCAGCACCAGCCACATGGTCTGGTCGCCGAAGTCGATCTGGGCCCGGGCACCCGGCCCGGCCCCCTCCACCGCCAGCACCCGGCCCAGGCCGTACCGCTGGTGGTTGACCCGGTCGCCCACCGCGACCTTCGGAGCCTGCTTCAGCTCGCTCGCGGTGGCCAGCCGGCTGGCGTCCACGCCCAGCCGCTTCGCCAGCTCGGTCGCCTTGGGCGTGCCGCCGGCGAAGCCGCCGCGGCCCAGCCGGTCCGCCCGGCCGCCGACGCCCCCGCCTCCGCCGCCCCACGAGGTGTACGACCCCTCGGTGCGCTCCCAGCGGACCAGCTCGGGCGGCAGCTCCTCCAGGAACCGCGACGGCGGGTTGTAGGCGGGCGCGCCCCAGGCCGACCGGGTCACCGCGCGGGACAGGTAGAGACGCTGGCGGGCCCGGGTGATGCCCACGTACGCCAGCCGCCGCTCCTCCTCCAGCTCGCGGGTGTCGCCGAGCGAGCGCAGGTGCGGGAAGACGCCGTCCTCCAGGCCGGTCAGGAAGACCACCGGGAACTCCAGGCCCTTGGCGGTGTGCAGCGTCATCAGCGTGACCACCCCTTGGTGGTCCGGGTCGTCGGAGGGGATCTGGTCGGCGTCGGCGACGAGCGCCACCTGCTCCAGGAAACCGGCGAGCGTGGCTCGCTCGTCGTCGGCGCCGAGCGCCTCGATCCGCTCGGTGTACTCCCGGGCGACGCTCACCAGTTCCTGGAGGTTGTCCACCCGGCCGGCGTCCTGTGGGTCGAGGCTCTCCTCCAGCTCGGCCAGGTAGCCGGAGCGGGTCAGCACCGCCTCCAGCACCTCCTCCGGGGTGCCGGTGCCGGCCAGCTCCCGCGCCGCGTCGAGCAACGCGACGAACTCGGCGATGCCGTTCGCCGCCCGGGTGGAGATGCCCGGCGCGTCCTTGGCCCGGCGCAACGCGGCGCCGAAGGAGATGCGGTCCCGGGCACTCAGCGCCTCCACGCACGCCTCGGCCCGCTCGCCGATGCCCCGGCGCGGGGTGTTGAGGACCCGGCGCAGGCTGACCGTGTCGTCGTCGTTGACCACGGCGCGCAGGTACGCGAGCGCGTCGCGGACCTCCTTGCGCTCGTAGAAGCGCACCCCGCCGACCACCTTGTAGGGCAGGCCGACCCGGATGAACACCTCCTCGAACACACGGGACATGGCGTTCGTGCGGTAGAACACCGCCACGTCGCCCGGGCGGGTCTCGCCGTCGTCGACCAGCCGGTCGATCTCCCGGGCCACCCAGTCGGCCTCGGCGTGCTCGGTGTCGGCGACGTACCCGACGATCTGCTCGCCGGACCCGGCGTCGCTCCACAGCCGCTTCGGCTTGCGGGAGGTGTTGCGGTCGATCACCGCGTTGGCGGCGTTGAGGATGGTCTGGGTCGAGCGGTAGTTCTGCTCCAGCAGGATCGTGCGGGCGTCGGTGAAGTCCCGCTCGAACTCCAGGATGTTGCGGATGGTCGCGCCGCGGAACGCGTAGATCGACTGGTCGGCGTCACCGACCACGCACAGCTCCGCCGGCGGGATCCCCTCGGTACCGGAGACCAGTTCCTTGATCAGCACGTACTGGGCGTGGTTGGTGTCCTGGTACTCGTCCACCAGCACGTGCCGGAACCGGCGCCGGTAGCTCTCCGCCACGTGCGGGTGCGACTGGAACAGGTGCACAGTCGTCATGATCAGGTCGTCGAAGTCCAGCGCGTGCGCCTCGCGCAGCCGCCGCTGGTAGAGCGTGTACGCCTCGGCCAGTGCCCGCTCGTTCGGCCCCTTGGCCCGGCCGGCGAACTCCTCCGGGTCGACCAGCTCGTTCTTCAGGTTCGACACCTGGGCGGCCAGGCCCCGGGCCGGGTAGCGCTTCGGGTCCAGATCCAGCTCGCGGGCGACCATCTGCATCAACCGGCGCGAGTCGTCCGCGTCGTAGATCGAGAACGTCGACTTCAGGCCGGCGTGCTCGTGCTCGGCCCGCAGGATGCGTACGCAGGCGGAGTGGAACGTCGAGACCCACATGAGCCGGGCGCGCGGGCCGACCAGCGCGGCCACCCGCTCCTTCATCTCACCGGCGGCCTTGTTGGTGAACGTGATCGCGATGATCTCGCCGGGGTGCACGTCGCGGGCGGCGAGCAGGTAGGCGATCCGGTTGGTCAGCACCCGGGTCTTGCCGGACCCGGCGCCGGCCACGATCAGCAGCGGGGAGCCGGCGTGGGTCACCGCGTCCCGTTGGGGGCCGTTCAGGCCGTCGAGGAGGGCGGCCGGGTCCGACCCGGCGCCCCCGGGACGGCGCGGCGGGGTCGGCCGGGACTCCGGCGCGGGCGGGGACTCCGGCGCGGGCGGGGATGTGGGAATGTCGAAGAGAGGATGCATCGCAGCCCGAGTCTATGCCGCCGGGCGGACACTTCCCCGCCCGCGCCGCCGCCCGGCGCACGCCGTCACGTCTCACCTGTTGGTGCGTCTTCTTGCGCGCCCGCCCGGGTGGTCGGCATACTCGACGACGTGTTCGATCAGCGCTTCTACTTTTACTACGGCACCGGGAGTCCGGCAGCCGTGGGTCGCGCCTGATCACAGACCTACGAAACGCCCCGGGCTCCCCGAGCCCGGGGCTTTTCCGTCCCGGGATCCGGGTACCGGGCCCGAGCCCCGAGAGGGACGACGATGATGACTGACGTGGTGGAGTCCAGCGGCAGCCTGGCGCGGCACGACCGGACGGCCGGCGGCGACCCGACCGGCGCCGCGGCGGCCCGGACCGGCACCGACGACGCGGCGGCGGCGGAACGGATCGGCGAGATCCGGCGGCGGATCGACGAGATCGACCGCACCCTCATCGCGCTCTGGCAGGAGCGGGCAGCGCTCTCCCAGGAGGTCGGCGCGACCCGGATGGCGTCCGGCGGCACCCGGCTGGTGCTCTCCCGCGAGCGGGAGATCCTGGAGCGGTTCCGGTCCGAACTCGGCGCCGACGGCACCCAGCTCGCGCTCCTGCTGCTGCGCGCCGGCCGCGGCCCGCTGTGACGGCCACGGAGGCGCTGTGACGGCCACGGAGACGACGAACCGCCTGCCGGCGTCGAGCTGACGCCGGCAGGCGGTCCGGAACGGATCAGGCCACCTCGTGGGTGACGACGATCTCCCGCTTCTCCGCGAAGTGGCAGGCGCTCGGGTGGTCCGAGCCCGGCCGGATCTGGAGCAGCGGCACCTCCTGGGCGCAGACGTCCTGCGCCTTCCAGCACCGGGTGCGGAACCGGCAGCCCGAGGGCGGGCTGACCGGCGAGGGCACGTCGCCCTGGAGCCGGATGATCGCCTTGCTCTCCCGCACGGTCGGGTCCGGCACCGGCACCGCCGACAGCAGTGCCTGGGTGTACGGGTGGGTCGGCCGCTCGTAGATCTCGTCCTCGGTGCCGATCTCCACCATCTTGCCCAGGTACATCACCGCGACCCGGTCGGAGAGGTGCCGCACCACGGACAGGTCGTGGGCGATGAAGACGTACGACAGCCCGAACTCGGCCTGGAGCTTCTCCAGCAGGTTCATCACCTGAGCCTGGATCGAGACGTCCAGGGCCGACACCGGCTCGTCGCAGACGATCACCTCGGGCCGCAGCGCCAGCGCCCGGGCGATGCCGATGCGCTGCCGCTGACCGCCGGAGAACTGGTGCGGGTACCGGTTGATGTGCTCCGGGTTGAGGCCGACCAGGTCGAGCAGCTCCTTGACCTTGTTGCGCCGGCTGCCGCGCGGGGCCACCTCGGGGTGGATCTCGAACGGCTCGCCGATCAGGTCACCCACCGTCATCCGGGGGTTCAGCGAGGTGTACGGGTCCTGCATCACCAGCTGGATCTGCCGGCGCAGCCGCCGCAGCGCGCCACCGGAGAGCTTGGAGATGTCCTGGCCCTTGTAGAGCACCTGGCCGCCGGTCGGCTTCTCCAGGTTCATCAGCACCCGGGCCAGCGTCGACTTGCCGCAGCCGGACTCGCCGACCACGCCGAGCGTCTCGCCGGCCTTGAGGTCGAAGGAGACGCCGTCGACCGCCTTGACCTGACCGATGGTCTTCTTGAACACCACGCCCCGGGTCACGGGGTAGTGCTTGACCAGGTCACGGACCTCGATGATGTTCTCAGTCACGGTTCACCAGTTCCTCGGCGAAGTGGCAGGCGCTGGCCCGGCCGTTGCCCAGTTGCAGCAGCGGCGGGACCTTCTCCCGGCACATCGGCTGCGCCATCGGGCAGCGCGGGTTGAACGCGCAGCCCGTCGGGATGTTCATCAGGTTCGGCGGGAGGCCCTTGATGGTCCGGAGCTCCTGCCCCTTCTCGTCCATCCGCGGGATCGAGTTGAGCAGGCCGAGCGTGTACGGGTGTGCCGGCTTGCGGTACAGGTCGTAGACGTCGGCTTCCTCGACGATCCGGCCGGCGTACATGACCGCGATCCGGTCCGCGACGTCGGCGACCACGCCGAGGTCGTGGGTGATCAGGATCATGCCCATCTGCCGTTCCCGCTGGAGCTCGCCGAGCAGGTCCATGATCTGGGCCTGCACGGTCACGTCGAGCGCGGTGGTCGGCTCGTCGGCGATCAGCACCTCGGGGTCCAGCGCCAGCGACATGGCGATCATGGCGCGCTGCCGCATACCGCCGGAGAACTGGTGCGGGTAGTTGCTGAACCGGCCCTTGGCGTTGGGGATCTTCACCTGGTCGAGCATCTCGATCGCGCGCTTCTTGGCGTCCGAGCGGCTCATGCCGCGGCGGATGCGGAACTGCTCGGCGATCTGGAAGCCGACTGTGAAAACCGGGTTGAGGGCCGAGAGCGAGTCCTGGAAGATCATGGCGATGCCCTCGCCCCGGATCCGCCGCCGCTGCTCGGGGGACATGGTGAGCATGTCCTTGCCGTGGAAGCGGACCTTGCCGCCGGTGACGAAGCCGGGCGGGGTGTCCAGGATGCCCATGATGGTCTGCGCGGTGACGCTCTTGCCGGAGCCGGACTCGCCGAGCACGGCGAGGGTCTCCCCCGCGTCGACGTGGTACGTGACTCCGTTGATGACCTTGGCGACGCCGTCCCGGGTGCGGAACTCCACCCGAAGGTCGTCGACCTCGAGCAGCCGACCCGAGGGGCGGCCGGATCCGTCGGCGCCCGGCGAGGACTGCTCGGACACGAGAATGTCGGACAACTCAGTTCCCCTATCGGAGCTTCGGGTCGAGGGCCTCGCGGACCGCCTCGCCGAGCATGACGAAGCTCAGCACGGCGGCGACGAGGAACGCGGAGGGGAAGAACAGCAGGTAGGGCGAGACCCGGATGTAGTTCTGCGCCTCGCTGATCATGATGCCCCAGGAGACGACCGGGCTCTTCAGGCCGATGCCCAGGAACGAGAGCGTGGCCTCCGCGCCGATGAACGAGCCGACCATGATCGTGCCGTAGACCAGCAGCGGGGCCAGGCAGTTCGGCAGCAGGTGCTTGAGGATGATCCGGCCGGTGCCGGCGCCGAGCGCGCGGGCCGCGACGATGTAGTCGGCCTCCTTGGTGGCGAGCACCGAGGAGCGCATCAGCCGCATCACGACCGGCCAGCTCAGCACGCTCAGGGACATGATGACCAGGCCCATGATCGTCCACTCGCCGTTGTCGGAGCCGGACCCGTTGAACGTGGTCAGGATGACGATCGAGCCGAGCACGAACGGCAGGCCGAAGAAGATGTCCGCGATGCGGGAGAGCAGCGCGTCCACCCAGCCGCCGCGGTAGCCGGCGATGATGCCCATCGTGCCGCCGACCAGCAGCGTCAGGAAGGTGGAGACCACAGCCACCACGATCGAGGCGCGGGCGCCGTAGATGACCCGGGCGTAGACGTCGCGGCCCTGCACGTCGTAGCCGAACCAGGCGGCCGACGACGGCTCGACCCGGCTGCGGTCCAGCGAGCCGTTCACCGCGTCGCCGGAGGTGAACAGCCACGGGAAGGCCGCCATCACGAGGAAGACCAGGATGATCGTCGCCGAGATCCAGAACAGCGGCTTGCGGCGCAGGTCGATCCAGGCGTCACCGAGCAGGCCACGCGGCTTGTTCTGCTTCGCGCTCTCCGGCAGGCCCGCGTTGGTGGGCGCGCCCGACCCCGCCTCGGTGGGCATGGTCGCGGGCGGCGTCGACACGATCGACGCGGTATTCGGGTCACTCATGCCCGTACCTCGCTGCGCTCGGCACGGGCGTGGTTGCCCGCGCAGACTGCTGGGACGTTTCGTACGCTGCGGCGGTCACTCATAGCGGATCCTCGGGTCGAGGGCGGCGTAGAGCAGGTCCACCACCAGGTTCATGATGAGATAGACGAGCACCAGCACCACAACGATGCCGACAACGGTAGCGCTCTCCTTGGTGACGATCGAGCGGAGCACCTGCCGGCCGATGCCGTTGATGCCGAAGATGCCCTCCGTCACGATCGCGCCACCCATCAGCGCGCCGAGGTCGGTGCCGAGCAGGGTGACCACCGGGATGAGCGAGTTGCGCAGCAGGTGCACGCCGACCACGCGGCGCATCGGGAGACCCTTGGCGATCGCGGTGCGGACGTAGTCGGCACGCCGGTTCTCGGCGATGCTCGTACGCGCCACCCGGGCGATGTACGCCATCGATGCGCTTCCGAGCACGAAGCCCGGCACGATCAGTTCGCTGAACCGCATCTCGTTGGACACGGTCGGGTTGATGATGCCCCACTTCACGCCGAGCAGCCACTGCAGCACGAAGCCGATGACGAAGACCGGGAGGGCGATCAGGAAGAGGGTGGAGACCAGGACCAGGTTGTCCAGGAAGCCGTTGCGCCGCAGGCCGGTCAGGATGCCGGCGCCGAGACCGATCACGGCCTCGATGGCGAGGGCGACCACCGCCAGCTTCAGGGTGTTCGGGTACGACGTGGCGATGATGTCGCTGATCTCGCGACCGCCGAACGTGATACCGAAGTCACCCTGCAGAAGGTTCTTCATGTAGCTGGCGTACTGCACCCAGATCGACTCGTCGAGGTTGTACTTCTCGGTCATCATGGCGCGGTAGTTCGGCGGGCAACCGCGGTCGCCGCACTTGCCGGCGAAGGGGTCACCGGGCACTGACCAGACGAGCCAGTAGATCAGGAACGTCGTACCGATGAACACCGGCACGAGTTGCAGCAGCCGTCTCAAGAGATAACGGCCCATGGGGTGGTCCTCCAGACAGGGAGCGCCGGGGCGGGCCGGCGCGGCGGCGACAACGTTTGCGAGGGGTTCGTTGTACACCCCCTCGCGGAACGGCCCCGGGCCGGGCTCACCGGTAGGCGAGCCCGACCCGGGGTCAGACCGTTCGGATCAGAGCTCGACCGAGGTGATGTCGAGCTCGCCGACGTTGGTCAGCTCCAGCTTCTTGATCTTCTCCGAGTGGCCGGACTGCTGGCCACCGAAGTAGATCGGCATCGACGGGACGTCCTGGTCGATGAGCTTGACGGCCTCAGCGAACTTCTTGTGGGCCTCCTCGATGCTGGGGGCCGCGGAGGCCTCCTTGGCGAGGGCGTCCACCTGCGGGTTGCTGTACTTGCCGTCGTTCGAGGAACCACCGGTGACGTAGAGCGGGTTGATCCAGTTCTCCACGTCCGGGTAGTCCTGCTGCCAGCCGGCCCGGTAGGCACCGGTCATCTTGTAGGCGTTGATGTTGGCGCGGAAGACCGCGAAGGTCGGCACGCCGACGGCAACAGCGTCGATGCCCAGGTTGGTCTTGATCTGCTGGGCGACGGCCTCCATCCACTCCTTGTGGCTGGCGTCCGCGTTGTACGACAGGGTCAGCTTGCCCTGGAAGCCACCGGCCTCCTGGAGGAGCTGCTTGGCCTGGGCCACGTCGAACTTGCAGGCGGTGCAGTTGCCCGGCTCGGCGCCCGGGGTCAGCGGGTTGGCCCAGCTGTCGGCCGGCTTACGGGTACCGAAGAAGATCTTGTCGGTGATCGACTGCCGGTCGATGGACAGCGAGATCGCCTTGCGCAGCTTCGGGTTCTGGAAGCGCTTGTCGTAGATCGGGAAGGCGATGATGCCCGTCGACGGGGTCGTCGAGGCCATGGCCCGCTCGGCCAGGTCGGTCTTCCACTTCTCACCGGCCAGCGCGGAGACCGGAACCTGCTGCTGGAAGTCCAGGTTGCCGGCGAGCAGGTCGTTGTACGCCGCCGTGTCGTCCTGGTAGATCTTGACGGTGACGTCCTTGACCTTCATCTTGTCGCGCAGGCTGTAGTCGTCGAAGCGGGTCAGCTTGATCTCGACGTCGTCCTGCCAGGAGACGAGCTTGACCGGGCCGTTACCGATCGGCTTCTTGCCGAAGTCAGCCGGGGTGGACGAGAAGAACGCGTCCGGCAGCGGCACGAAGGCGCTGTAGCCGAGCTTGGTCGGGAACACGGCGGTCGGCGCGGAGAGCGTGACCTCGAAGTTCCAGTCGTCGACGACCTTCAGGCCGGACATCTCCTTGGCCTTCGGCTCCGGGGCCTTCTGCGGGCCGTCCGGGCCGTCCGGGTCCTCGGTGTAGACCTCGTCGAAGCCCTGGATGTCGGAGAAGAAGGAGGCGTTCTGCGCGCCGTTCGGGCCGTACGCAGCCCAGTTCCAGGCCTTGACGAAGCTCTCGGCCTTGACGGTGGTGCCGTCGTGGAACTTGGTGTTCTGCTTGATCTTGACCTTGAAGACCTTCGAGTCGCTCGTGTCGATCGACTCGGCGAGCAGGTTCTGCGGCGCCCCACCGTTGTTGGGGTACTCGACCAGACCGCTCCACATCCAGTCGATGATCGCGCCGCCACCGGTCTCGGTGGTGTTCGCCGGAACCAGGGGGTTCTCCGGCTGGGTGCCGTCGATGACGATCGCGCCGTCCTTGCTGGCGCCGGCGTCGCCACCGTCGTTGTTCCCGCTGGAGCAGCCGGACGCGACGAGCGCGAATGCCGCGCCCACCGCGAGCGCGCCGCTCGCCCGCTTCGAGACTCTCATTCCGAGGGGCCTCCTCTTTCTAACCTGGTTCCGTCGTGAGTTTCACGCACGTCTTTGGGGGTGACACCACCGGCGACCCGAACCGCAGGACGCCGGTTTACCGCAGAGGAATTCGGGACACCCCAGGGGTACCGATCCGCCGGGCGCCACACCCTGGACGAGACACCGCGCAGGGTCGGCGACCACGCGGCGGCGCGAAAGACGGCGTCACGTGGTCGGCAGGCCCGACGAGATGCCTCACACCGGGGGGTGAGGTGCTGCCACTGTGACACCAACCGGCCCTTTCCGTGAAGGTGCCGTTATCAAGCCGTTAGTTGGTCGCCACGTTGCCGATACTTGAGAAAAGATCACAAAGCGCACGGACGATAGGGCCCTGAACAGGCAAGACGGGCACAGACAGGTCGACGGACGTCCCTGCGACACGGGAGGCTGTGACGTTCACCGCGCCGGCGTCGGCCCCCTTCGCGAGCACCCGGCTGCCGGGTTTTTTGTCCGTCCGGATGATGCCATGCCGACCGAGCGGGCACCACCGGCACCCCCGGGGTACGAGGTCGCCGAGGCCCCGCCCCCGGGCGGGCGTCGGTTCCTAGACCAGCCGGCGGTCGGCGGCCCACCGGGACAGCTCGTACCGGTTCGACATCTGGAGCTTGCGCAACACGTTGGAGACGTGCGTCTCGACCGTCTTGATCGAGATGTACAGCTCCTTGGCGATCTCCTTGTACGCGTACCCCCGGGCGAGCAGCCGCAGCACCTCGCGCTCGCGGTTGGTGAGCTGGTCCAGCTCGGGGTCGGCCACCGGCGCGTCCGGCCGGGAGGCGAACGCGTCGAGCACGAACCCGGCCAGCCGCGGGCTGAACACCGCGTCGCCGTCGGCCACCCGCCGGATCGCGTCGGTCAGCTCCTCCGGCGAGATCGTCTTCGTGACGTACCCCCGCGCGCCGGCGCGGATCAGGCCGATCACGTCCTCGGCGGCGTCGGAGACGCTCAGCGCCAGGAACCGCACCTGCGGGTGGGTACGCCGCATCGCCTCCAGCACCGCGCGGCCACCACCGTCGGGCATGTGCACGTCGAGCAGCACCACGTCCGGAGCGGTGGCGGCGATCCGGGTCACCGCCTCGGCCACCGAGCTGGCCTCACCGACCACCTCCACGCGCGTGCCCAGCTCGGCACGGACGCCGGCCCGGAACATCGCGTGGTCGTCGACGAGGAACACCCGCAGCGGCCCGCTCGGCGCCGTACCCTCGACCGGTTCCTGCTCGGACATGTCACTTGTCCCTTTCCGCCGTGGAGCCGGAGCCGCTGATCGGCAGGATCAGCCGGACCTCGGTCCCTTCCCCCGGCTCGGACCGGATCTCCGCCCGGCCGCCGTGCCGCTTCATCCGTCCGATGATCGAGCCCCGGACGCCGTGCCGGTGATTCTCCACCGTATCCGGGTCGAAGCCCTTGCCCCGGTCCCGGACGAACACGCTCACCTGCTCCGGCTCCACCTCGGCGTACAGCGACACGGTCTGCACACCGGCGTGGCGGGCCGCGTTGACCAGGGCCTCCCGGGCGGCGGCCACGATCGCGCCCACCCGCTCGTCGGTCTCCCGGTCGCCGACCACCACCACCTCGACGGTGATGGCGAACGTGTCCTCCACCTCGGCGGCGGCCTGCTCCAGGGCGGCCGCGAAGCGCTCGGTGGGCGAGGCGGCCGGCTTGTAGAGCCAGTTGCGCAGCGAGCGCTCCTGGCCCCGGGCCAGCCGCTGCACCGTCTTGACGTCGCTGGCGTTGCGCTGGATCAGGGCCAGCGTGTGCAGGACCTGGTCGTGCACCATCGCGGCCAGTTCGGCGCGCTCCTGCTCACGGATGCGGCCCTCCCGCTCGGAGCGGAGCTGGTTCCAGGTGCGCCAGAGCACCGGACCGGTGACCACACCCACGCCGGCCAGCCCGACCAGCGCGA
Source organism: Micromonospora globosa (assembly GCF_000717585.1). Classification (NCBI taxonomy): domain Bacteria; kingdom Bacillati; phylum Actinomycetota; class Actinomycetes; order Micromonosporales; family Micromonosporaceae; genus Micromonospora; species Micromonospora globosa. Next base: position 269,149 of record NZ_JNZR01000003.1, on the reverse strand, counting down.
AGATCACGCCGTTGAGCACCGCGTCGACGTTCTGCGCCGGCGAGTAGACGGCCGCCACGCCGATGATGCCCACCGCGACGAGCACGCCGCCGCCGATGAAGCGCAGCACGAACGCGCGCCTGTCGCTCTCCTCCACCACCGCGCCCAGCCAGGGCACCGCCGAGTCGCCCCACTGCCGGCGGCGCTCCGGGGCGGACTGGTGCCAGATGACGCCCGCGCCGACCGCGATGATCGCCACCAGCCAGCCGGCGGTGCCGGCCGCGCCCACCGAGTTGAACGCGACCACCTGGAGCAGCAGCACGCCGAGCCCGATCACCACGAACGGCAGCAGCTGGGCGAGGTCGCGGCGGGGCGGGACGGCGGTGTCGCCGGGGCGGGGCGGGACCACCGCCCAGAAGGCGGCGTAGAGCAACAGGCCGAGACCGCTCAGCCCGAGCAGCACCATGAACGCCACGCGTACCCGCAGCACCGGGATGCCCAGGTGCTCGGCGATGCCCGCGGCCACCCCGGCGGCCAGCCGGTGGTCGGTGGCCCGGTAGAGGCGCGGGGCGTGCGGGGCGGGGGTGCTGCTGATCGGAGGCTCCCAGGTCGAGGCGGACATGCCGGCGGCGCCGACGCCCCGATCGTCACACGGCCGCGACGCCCGGGACCACGGGGACGCCCCGGAGTTTCACCGGCGGAGGATCTCAGGGTGGGGTCAGGGTCGGGTCCGGAGGCTGCTCGGGCGGCCGGGGCAGCAGTATCGAAGGCATGAACGAGGACGCTGCCCGTCCGCCCCGCCCCTGGGCGGCAGCACAGGACGCCCCGCCGCCCCCGCCGGGAGCGGCACCCACCGACCAGGCGACCCCGCCGCCCGGCGGCGGCACGCCGTTCGGCGGTCCGCCACCCGGTGGGTACGCCCCACCGCCCGGTGCCGCCGGCTTCACCACCCGGTACGGCCTGGTACGCCCCCGTGAGGGCCGCTACCTGGCCGGGGTGTGCGCCGCCATCGGCCGGGCCACGAACACCGACCCGGTGCTGTGGCGAGTGCTGCTGGCCGTGCTCGGCTTCTTCGGCGGCATCGGGATCATCGTGTACGTCGCCGGCTGGCTGATCATCCCCGGCGAGGGCGACACCGCCTCGCCGGTGGAGGCCATGCTCGGCCGGGGCCGGTCCAGCATGTCCCCGATCACGGTGATCGTGCTCGGCATCGTGGTGGCGCTCGGCTTCGCCTACGTCGTCACCGACGGGTTCCGGGCGATCCTGCTCGGCGCGGTGATCCTGATCGGCGGCGCGCTCCTGCTCAACCGCGAGCAGCGCGGCCCGGCGCAGCGGCCGGCTCAGCCGGCGCCGCCGCACGGTCCCCCGCCGGGTCCGGTACCACCGGTGGCCTGGCCCGCGCCGCCGGCCCCGGCGCCGGGCACCTGGACCGCGGCTCCCCCCGCGGCACAGTGGACCGGCACACCCGCCGGACCGGCACACCCCGCGGCGGCGCCGTCCGGCGGCATGCCCGCCGAGCCCGGCTACCCGCCGGTGTCCGCGTCCGAGCCCGGCTACCCGCCGGTGTCCGCGTCCGAGCCGGGCTACCCGCCGGCGGCGCCGTCCGAGCCGGGGCACCCGGCCACGTCCGAGGCGGAGCGCGAGCCGGGCCACCCCGGGCCTACTACCGGCTACCCGACGCTGCCGGCGCCGGGCTGGCCCGCCGCGGCCGGCACCCGGCCGGGCCCGTCCGAGCCGACGACCGTCGCGATGCAGCACGTGACCGGCCCGGTCGCCGACACCGCCACCTGGCCCGCGTACGGCGCGAACCCGGCCTGGCCGGGCGCGCGGGACGCCGGGGCCCGGCTGGACGAGCCGGCCGCCGTGCCGCCGCCCGCGCCGGTGGGCGCACCGCTGCCGCCCGGCGGTTACCGGCCACCGTTCGCCCCGCACGGCCCGTACGCCGGATCGCCGCCCGTCCCGCCGCCCTTTCCGCCACCGGTCCGGCCGCCGCGACCGCCGAAGCGGCCCAAGGAGCGCTCGCCGCTCGGCGCGATCACGTTCTCGCTGATCTTCCTGGCGCTCGGCATGGTCGCAATGCTCGACCTGCTCGACGTCTTCCCGGTCGGCGCCGCCGGCTACTTCGCCGCGGTACTCGCGACCATCGGCCTCGGTCTGCTCGTCGGCACCTGGTTCGGCCGGGCCCGCTGGCTGATCGCCCTGGGCCTGGTGACAGCGGCGGCGCTCGGCATCGCCACCGTCGCCGAGTCCTACGACCGGGTACGCGGCATCGACGGCAACGTCACCTGGGCGCCGACCGACCTGCGCGACCTGGCCGACCGGTACGAGAACAACCTCGGTGACGCGACGCTCGACCTGCGCGGGATCGACTTCGACAAGCAGGACGTCCAGGTGACTGTCGACGTGAACCTCGGCAACGCGACAGTTGTCGTACCGCCGGACGTCGACGTGACCACTGTGGCCGACGTGAACGCCGGCGACGCCACTGTCTTCGGCCGGCGCAGCGGCGGGCTCGGCGGTCGTCAGTGGGAGACCACCGACCCGGGCGCCGACGGTCCCGGTGGCGGCAAGCTGCGCCTCTACGTCCACGTGAACGCCGGCAAGCTGGAGGTGACCCGGTGAAGGCACACCGTACCGACATCGTGTCGTTCGCTTTCGGACTCGTCTTCCTCGGCCTGTCCGTCTGGTGGCTGCTGGCCCGGATCCTCGGCCTCTCCGTACCCCCGGTCGGCTGGTTCCTGGCCGGCGGGCTGGTGCTGATCGGACTGCTCGGGCTGATCGGCGCGCTGCGCTCGGGCCGTCCCCCGGAGCAGCCCACCACGCAGCCCGCGCCGGACGTCACGGTCTCGGCGCCGTACGGCTCCCCGGTCGCGGGCCCGGAGACCGCCGGCAGCGCGGAGACGACCGCCGGCCCGGAGACGCCCGACAGCGCCGACGAGTGGGCCACCGAGGCCACGACCGACTCCGCGGAACCGGCCACCCGCGAACTGCCGCCGCTCGATCCACCGGCCGACGAGGCGGCTCCACAGCGCCGTACGCCGGGGGATCCGGCCTGACCGCGCCACTGCGGCGCCCTCCGGACGCGGCCTATGCTGGTCGGCGGAGATCTCGTCTCCGCCGGCCGGCCCGCGCACCCCGACCATGCCGGAGCCGCCGGCCGGGTCGCCGGAGCCGCCCCGTCCGTTCGCTATCTCGTCAGGAGCCCGTCCGACATGACCCAGTCCCCCGCCGTGCGCGTCACCGCTCCCTCCGGTGCGGTCCGCATCGGCGAGCGCGCCGCCCGCACGCTCGTCAGCGAGTTCGCCCGGCGTAACGACCCGAAGGCCGGCCTGCTGGTCGGCGCGACCCCGGAGTCCGCGGTGCTGGCCGCCGCGATCGAGGCGCTGCTCCCCGGCGACCGGCTCACAGTGGTGCCGGCGGAGGGCGCCGCGGCGGCCGCGCTGCGCGAACACGTGACCGCGCAGGGCCGCTGGGTCGCCGACCGGGTACGCGTGGTCGACACCCTCGCCGAGGCGGACGCCGCCGCGGTGGTGGTCGTCGCCGAGCCGTTCACCGGCACCGCGGACGAGGCGCGCGTCGCGATCGACGGGCTGGCGAAATACCTCGCCGAGGGCGCGGTGCTGAGCGTCGCCGCGCCGCTGTTCCGCACCGAGGGCGCCGACGGCGAGCTGGACCGGCAGGGCGTGCTGCACGGCGTACGCACCGACCTGGTGCTGCGCAACACCCCGCCGGTACGCGTGCACCACCTGCGGTTCACCCCGGCGCCGGTCGCGCTCGCGGCCTCGCTGTCCCCTGCGTACCGGCCGTCGAGCGTGCCGCTGACCCGGGGCATGCACATCGACTCGAACGGGGTGGCCGCGGCCGGCATCACGCTCGGCCTGGCCGCTCTGGCCCGGGCCGCGCGGCCGAAGTCGAAGCTCTGGCTGCTGCCGGCGCTGGCCGCCGCGCCGGTGGCCGCGTTCTTCCGCGACCCGGAGCGGGACGTGCCGGAGGACCCGTCGGCGGTGGTCGCCTCGGCGGACGGTCAGGTGCTGTCCGTGCAGCGCCTTCAGGACGAGCGCTTCGGTGACGGCGAGTGGCTGCGGATCGCGGTCTTCCTGTCGGTGCTGGACGTGCACGTCAACCGCGCTCCGGTGGCCGGCAAGGTGGTCGACTACTTCGTCGCCGACGGCGGGTTCGTCAACGCCATGAAGCCGGACGCCGAGCACAACGTGGCGGCGTACACGGTGCTGGACACCGACCACGGCACCGTGGTGGTGGCGCAGCGCACCGGGCTGATCGCCCGCCGGATCGTGCAGCGGGCGCCCGTGGGTTCGCTGCTGGCCCGGGGTGAGCGCTTCGGCCTGATCCGGTTCGGCTCGCGTACCGACGTCTACCTGCCGGCCGACGCCGCGGACCCGCTCGTCGGGCCGGGCGACAAGGTGGTCGGCGGCGCGACGGTGATCGCCCGCTGGCGCTGAGCGCCGGACATGAGAGAAGGGGCGCCGCTCTCGCGGCGCCCCTTCTGTCGTTCTCGGGTCAGGCGGTACGGCGCTGGTGCAGCCAGAGCAGCGGCCCGCTGACCAGGTAGCCCACCACCACGAGGGCGAACGTGAGCCGGATGTCGACGAGCGCGCCGACCACCGGGGCCAGCCAGAGCCACGGCGGCAGCTTCAGCAGCCGGGCGAGCTTCGCATACGGGAAGCTGGACACCATGGCGAAGGCGAGCAGCGCCACGCCGGCCACCATGACCAGGCCGGGGACCGGCACGCCGATGGCCACGGTCAGGGCGAGCACTGCCGCCGCCATGGTGGTCGGCACGCCGCAGAAGAAGCGGCCGTCCTTCGGCGAGACGTTGAACCGGGCGAGCCGGACGGCCGCGCACGCGGCGACGAGCGCGCAGGAGACCGCGGCGGCCGCGGGCGGCGCCGAACCGGCGAGCGAGGCGTAGACCACGACCGGCGCGGCGAGGCCGAACGAGCACATGTCGGCGAGCGAGTCCATCTGCGCGCCGAACGGGCTGGCCACACCGAGCTTGCGGGCCAGCGCGCCGTCGAGGCCGTCGAACGCGACGCACGCGATCAGGCAGATCGCGGCGATCTGCACCTCACCGCGCATGGCCAGGAAGATGGCCAGCATGCCGAGCATGAGGCTGCTCAGCGTGCACGCGTTGACGAGCGCGAACTTGGCCCGGCGGGCGGCGGTGCGCTCACCCGGCAGGAGCGGGATCGACATCGCCGGGGACTCGTCGTCGACGGGTGTCGCCGGGGGAAGCGCCGGGCTGATGGGCCGTACCGCTTCGATGTCGGTGTCGAGCCGGCCGTAGCGGAGGCGCTGGCGGTCGGCGTAACGGTGGTCGGGGGTGACCAGGTCGGTCCCGGAGACGGCCGCGCCGTCCCGGCGGCCCACCCGGACCAGCAGCACCTGGCGGGCGAACGTACTGCTGCGGCGCAACCTGCCCGCCCAGCGACGCCCTGCGGGGCGCGGACTGTCAGTCGTACGACGCCGGCGCCATGGGGCTCTCGGCACGTTTCCTCCATCACCGGATCGGCTGGCCGCCCACTGCGGGGCGGGTGTCCGGCTGTCTCGTGCCGGACCTTTCGGGTCCGGCAGCCCTTTTGCGGAGTACACCATTGCACAGGGGACAGGGGCTTGGCGATAGCTGCCGGCGGTACTTATATCTCCCTTAACCGCGCGAACCGCCCACTCATTCCCATCTCGGGCCTCAACGCCCGTTTTCGTCGGTCAGCCGTACTTCCGACTGTACCGGAGGTCACCCAGGGCGGCTCGGCGAGCGATTCAGCTCACCCGCTGCCCGGTGGCCCGGGCCGCCACGTCGGTCATCGACAGACCGGTGACCTGCTCCGGGGCGAACCAGGCGGCCCGTGCGGTGGAGCCGCCGGCCAGCTCGGTCACCACCGCGTCGGTCGGCGCGTCCACGCGTACCCGGTAGATCACCCGGACGCCGTGCCAGTCCAGCGGGCGGCCCTCCGGGCCGAGCGCGGCCGGGTTGTGCAGGTTGTCCACGGCGATCAGGTCGACCACCCGGCCCAGCTGCCCGGCCTCCTCGACCAGCTCGCGCAGCAGCCCGGCGGCCGGCTGCTCGCCGTGGTCGGTGCCGCCACCGGGCAGGTGCCAGCGGCCCGCGCCCGGGTACCCGTCGGCGATCATGGTGAGCAGCACCCGGTCGGCCGGGTCGGTGACCAGCCCGTACGCGGCGAAGCGCTGCCGGCGGTCGACGGACGGCCCGGCCGGCCCGGCGGGCAGCGCCCGGGGCAGGTCGGCCGACAGCGGAGTCACAGGCAGGCCGAGCAGCTCGGCGGTGAACGGCATCAGCTGCCGGGCGGCTGCCTCGTCGGGCGTGAACCAGCCGACCTCGTCGCTGCCACCGGCCAGCTCCGGCCGCAGCCGCCCGCCGCGCGCCTCGACCTCGAAGACCAACCGATCGGTGTGCAGCGCGATCCCCAGGTCGGCGAACGCGGCCACGTCGGCCACCGCGGCCCGGATCGCGCCGGGCGCGACGGTCAGGCCGGTCTCCTCGGCGAACTCGCGTACCACCGTGTCGGCCGGGTGCTCGGCGTGCTCGACGCCGCCGCCGGGCAACTGCCACACCCCCGGGTACGGGCACCTCGCCGAACCGCGCGCCAGCAACACCCGCCCGTCGGAGTCCCGCAGCACCCCGTAGGCCCCGACCCGCCGCCGCTGCTCCACAGCACCCTCCCCCGCCCGCGCGCCCCCGCGCTCTCCCCGCGCCCCACTCCGTCGATCATGAGGTTAGCGGTACCGAGGCGGACATTTCGCGCCGTCAACTTCATGATCGCCGGGGTGGACGCCCGGAGGGCGGGGGTGGGTGGGTCAGAGGAGGTGGGCGGCCTGGACTGCTTCGGCCGTCACCTCGGTGAGGCGGTCGGTGGGGAGGGCGCCGAGTTCCTCGCGGCGGAACCAGCGGGCCTCGCAGGTCGAACCGCCGATGTCGGCAACGGTGGGCGGCGCGGGCTGGTCGACGACCACCCGGTAGAAGGCGCGTACGCCGTGCCAGTCGATCGGGTAGCCCTCCGGGCCGAGCGAGGCGGCGTCCCGGTGGCTGGCCACCCCGAGCAGCTCGACCAGGCGGCCGGTCTGGCCGGTCTCCTCGACCAGTTCCCGGATCAGCGCCGCGCCCGGCTGCTCGCCGTAGTCGGTGCCGCCGCCGGGCAGGTGCCAGCAGCCGGCGCCCGGGTAGCCGTCGGACACCCGGGTCAGCAGCACCCGCTCCTCCGGGTCGGTCACCACCGCGTACGCGGCGAAACGCTGCGCCCGGTGCAGCCCGTCCGGGCCGGGGACGGCGTAGAACGAGGGGAACTCGGGCACCTCCTCCGGCACGATGTCGTCGGTGGAGGTGGGCAGGCCCAGGGCGCGTGCGGTGAACGACCGCAGCGGCAGCTCCCGGGCCTCGTCGAGGGTGAACCAGCGGGCCAGGTCGGTCGGGCGGTCGACCCGCTCGGTGAGCGTCCCGCCGCGGACCGACACGGTGTAGAGAAGCCGGTCGGTGTGGATCGTGATGTGCCGCTCGGGCAGCGCCCGCATGTCGGCGAGCACGTCCTGGAGGCCGGCGACCGCCACCGAGAGCCCGGTCTCGGCAGCGGTCTCCCGGACGACCGTGTGTTTGGGGTCCTCACCGTGGTCGACCGCTCCTCCGGGGAGCGACCAGGTGCCGGGGGTGCCGGAGCGCTCCGATGCGCGGACCAGCAACACTCGGCCGTTTGAGTCAGCACAAACTGCGTATGCCGCGATCCTGCGGAGCGGCTCCAGCGAGGTGGTCACGGGAGCAAATTCTCCCCGTAGCGGGTTACCGACATCGAAAAGAGTCAGATTCCTGACTCTCCGCTGGCGTCTCAGGGGCAGCTCAGGGTAGGCGTCCGGGCGGTCACCGAGGTCGCCCGCCGCGGCGCGCGGGACCGTTGACACATGACCTTCCCGAACCCCTCCCAGGCCCCGTACAAGCAGCTCCGCCGGCCGGTCAGCGACCGCATGATCGCCGGTGTGGCGAGCGGCCTCGGCCGCTACTTCGCCGCCGACCCCACGCTGATCCGGGTGATCTTCGCGACCGCCACCGTGCTCACCGGCGGGCTCGCCGCGCTCGCGTACCCGATCATGTGGTTCCTGATGCCCGAGGAGCCGGCCGGCGCGCCCGCCTGGCCGCACCCGCCGGGCACCGCGCCGGGCTGGCCGCCGGTCCCGCCGGCCGGGCCGGTCCCGCCGGCTACGCCGACCGAGCCGCGGACGCCGGGCGGGCCGCAGGCCGGCCCGCAGACGCCGCCCGCGGCCTGAGCCGCGTCACTCCCACTCGATGGTGCCCGGCGGCTTGCTGGTGACGTCCAGGACCACGCGGTTGACCTCGGCGACCTCGTTGGTGATCCGGGTGGAGATCCGGGCCACCACGTCGTAGGGCAGCCGGGACCAGTCGGCGGTCATCGCGTCCTCGCTGGAGACCGGGCGCAGCACCACCGGGTGGCCGTAGGTGCGCCCGTCGCCCTGCACCCCGACGCTGCGCACATCGGCCAGCAGCACCACCGGGAACTGCCAGACGCCCCGGTCCAGACCGGCCGCGGTCAGCTCCTGCCGGGCGATCAGGTCGGCCTTGCGGAGCACGGCGAGGCGCTCCTCGTCGACCGCGCCGATGATCCGGATGGCCAGGCCCGGACCGGGGAACGGGTGCCGCCACACCATCGCCTCGGGCAGTCCCAGCTCCAGGCCGATCGTGCGGACCTCGTCCTTGAACAGCGTGCGCAGCGGCTCGACCAGGGCGAACTTCAGGTCCTCGGGCAGGCCGCCGACGTTGTGGTGGCTCTTGATGTTGGCGGTGCCGGTGCCGCCGCCGGACTCCACCACGTCCGGGTAGAGCGTGCCCTGCACCAGGTATTCCACGTCGCCGTGCGCGGCGATCTCCCGGGCGGCGGCCTCGAAGACGCGGATGAACTCCCGGCCGATGATCTTGCGCTTCTGCTCCGGGTCGGTCACCCCGGCGAGCGCGCCGAGGAACCGCTCCCGCGCGTCGACCACCTTGAGCTTGATGCCGGTCGCCGCCACGTAGTCCTTCTCGACCTGCTCGGCCTCACCGGCCCGCAGCAGCCCGTGGTCCACGAACACGCAGGTGAGCTGGTCACCCACGGCACGGTGCACGAGCGCGGCGGCGACCGCCGAGTCGACACCGCCGGAGAGGCCGCAGATGACCTCCTTGTCGCCGATCTGCTCGCGGATCCGGGCGACCTGCTCGTCGATGATGTTCGACGGCGTCCACGTCGGCTCGATGCCGGCGATGTCGTACAGGAAGCGGCTGAGCATCTCCTGGCCGTGCGCGGTGTGCCCGACCTCCGGGTGGAACTGCACGCCGGCCCGGCGCCCGGCCAGATCCTCGAACGCGGCGACCGGGGCGCCCGCCGACTCGGCGGTCACGGTGAAGCCGTCCGGGGCCTCGGTGACGCAGTCGCCGTGGCTCATCCAGACCGGCAGGTCGGCCGGCAGGTCGCGCAGCAGCACACCGGGCTCGGTCAGGCGCGGGCGCAGCGGCGTGCCGCCGTACTCGCGGTTGCCGGTGCGCGCGACGGTGCCGCCGAGCGCCTGGGCCATGGCCTGGAAGCCGTAGCAGATGCCGAAGACCGGCACGCCGGCGTCGAACATCCCGGCGTCGATCTGCGGCGCGTCAGGCGCGTAGACGCTGGACGGGCCGCCGGACAGGATGATCGCGGCCGGGTTCTTGGCCAGCATCTCGGACACCGGCATGGAATGCGGGACGATCTCCGAGTAGACCTTCGCCTCGCGGACACGGCGCGCGATGAGCTGGGCGTACTGGGCTCCGAAGTCCACCACGAGGACGGGGCGAGGCGTGCTCATGTGCGCAAAGCCTACCGACAGTCACCGGCCGCGCGGACGCGCCCCGGCGGTGTGGCGGGGTGAACGTGTTAACAAGGGGCCCTTCCTCTACCGGAGGCGTTAAGAAGGGGCCCTTCCTTTCACCGCAGGGCGGCGGGGGCGTGCGCGGGGACGGCCGGCCGCCGCGGCGGGACCGGCTCGACCCGGGTGTACGCCGTGCCGAGCGCCGGGCGCGGGTCCGCCTCGCCCTTGTTCGGCCAGTACGACATGGCCCGCTCGGCCTGCGCGGTGATGGTCAGCGACGGGTTGACGCCCAGGTTCGCCGAGACCGCCGCGCCGTCCACCACGTGCAGCCCCGGGTGGCCGTACACCCGGTGCCAGGGGTCGATCACACCCTCGTCCGGGGTGGCGCCGATGACCGCGCCGCCGAGGATGTGCGCCGTCACCGGGATGTTGAACGGCTCGGTGACCGCCCCGCCGGGGGTGCCGCCGATCTCCTCGGCGAGCAGCCGGGCCGCCGTGTTGCCGGCCGGGATCCAGGTCGGGTTGGGCGCGCCGTGGCCGGGGCCGGAGACCAGCCGCCCCTTGCGGTAGCGGGTGGTCAGCGAGTTGTCGACCGACTGCATGACGAGCGCGATCACGGTGCGCTCGGACCAGCGGCGTACCGACAGCATCCGCGCGGCCAGCACGGGCTGCCGGACGATGCTCCCGAGCCAGCGCCGGACCCGGCGGGGGCCGCCGTCGACGAGCAGCGACTGGAGCAGGCCCATCGCGTTGGAGCCCTTGCCGTAGCGGACCGGCTCGATGTGGGTCTGCGCGTCGGGGTGGAACGAGCTGGTGATCGCCACCCCCTCGGTGAAGTCGAGGCCGCGCTTCCGGGCCGCGCCGGGCGCCACCGAGGCGCCGAGGATGGCCTCGGAGTTGGTGCGGGTCAGCTCGCCCAGCCGGGGCGAGAGCGCCGGCAGGGCACCCGTCGACTTCATCTCGTGCAGCAGCCGCTGGGTGCCGAGCGCGCCGGCCGCGAACACCACCTGGTCGGCGTGGATCACCTCGCGCCGCTTGCGCAGCCAGGCGCCGGTGCGCTCGGTGTGCACCGCGTAGCCGCCGGCCGGGTCCGGGCGTACGGCGGTGACCGTGGTCAGCGGGTGCACCTGCACACCGAGGCGCTCGGCCAGCCAGAGGTAGTTCTTCACGAGCGTGTTCTTGGCGCCGTGCCGGCAGCCGGTCATGCACGACCCGCAGTGGCTGCACCCGGTGCGGTCCGGCCCGGCCCCGCCGAAGTAGGGGTCGGCCACCCGCTCGCCGGGGCGCCCGATGTGCACCCCGACCGGCGTCGGGTGGTAGGTGTGCGCCACCCCCATCCGCTCGGCCACCGCGCGGACGGCCTGGTCCGCGCGGGTGTCGATCGGGTACGTGGTGACGCCGAGCATCCGCTTCGCCTGGTCGTAGTGGCGGGCCAGCTCGTCGCGCCAGTCGGTGATGTCCCGCCACTGCGGGTCGGCGTAGAACGCGTCGAGCGGCTCGTAGAGCGTGTTCGCGTAGACGAGTGACCCACCGCCGACCCCGGCGCCGGAGAGCACCAGCACGCCGCCTCCGGCCTTGCGGTCGGCCGAGCGCAGCAGCGTGATCCGCTGGAGCCCGAAGCAGCCGAGCCGGGGCGCCCAGAGGAACCGTCGCGCCCGCCAGGACGTACGCGGGAACTCGTCGTCGGCGAAGCGCCGCCCCGCCTCCAGGACGCCCACCGTGTAGCCCTTCTCGGCCAGCCGGAGCGCGGTGACGCTGCCGCCGAAGCCCGAACCGATGACGAGCACGTCGTAACGCATGAACGCATCATTACCGACCGGTAGCTATGGCGCCAGCAAGTGTTTTTCGCAGATCATGCAGAGCGCTCGATTCGCCGGGATTCCCGCCGCTGCAACCTCCGGCGGCCCCCGGCGCGTCGAACACCACGGGGAGGAACGAACGTGACGAGACGACGCCTGCTGGGCCTGGCCGCACTGGTGGCGGCGCTGCTGGTGGCCACCGGAGCGGTGGTGACCACCCGGCTGGTGGCGAACCGCCCGGCCGCCCCGGCCGCCGGCCCGAGCACCGCGCCGCCGGCCTCACCGACGCCCGCCCCGACCACCGCCAGCCCGGCACCCCCGCCCGGCGCCGACCTGAAGGGCCCGCTCAACCTGCTGCTCGTCGGCGTCGACACCCGGGTCAGCATCCCCGGCTGGGAGCCGCACGCCGACGCGGTGCTGCTGCTGCACGTACCGGCCGGGCTGGACAAGGCGTACCTGTTCTCGCTCCCCCGCGACCTGGTCGTGGACATCCCCGCCTACCCGAAGGCCCGCTACCCGGGCGGCCGGACCAAGCTCACCCACGCGATGAGCTACGGCAGCCGGGTGCCGGGCGACAAGCGCAACCCCAGCACCGCCCAGGGGTACGAGCTGCTGCGCACCACCGTCTCCCGCTACACCGGCCTGCGCATCGACGCCGGGGCGGTGATCACGTTCGGCGGCTTCGACAAGCTGGTGGACACGCTCGGCGGCGTGGACCTCTACGTCGACCAGCGGGTCGAGTCCCGGCACCGCCGCCCGGACGGCACCATGCGGACGCTGACCGGTGGCGGCTACACCGGGCCGCAGATGGTCTACGAGAAGGGCACCCGCCACCTGACCGGCTGGCAGGCGCTCGACTACGCGCGGCAGCGCTACACCGCGGGCGGCGACTACACCCGGCAACGGCACCAGCAGCAACTGCTCCGGGCGCTGGCCCGCAAGATCCTCGACCAGGGCACGGCCCGCGACCCGCAGCGGGTCGAGCAGGTGGTGGCCGCGCTGGGCAGGACCCTGGTGTACGCCGGGGGCGGCCGGAAGCTGATCGACTACGCGTACGTCCTGGGTGGCCTGCCGGCCGACCGGCTCACGCTCGTCGTGCTGCCCGGCGCCGGGGTGAGCAGCGGCGGCGCGTACCGGGGTGAGCAGCTCAAGCCGCTCGGCCGCGACTTCCTCACCGCGCTGCGCGGCGGGCGGGCCGACGCGTTCCTGGCCGCCCACCCGTCGCTGCGCGTCAAGAACTAGAGGCCCTACAGCGGCTTCGGGGCGGGCGGGCGCTCGGTGCCGTACAGCCACGGGTCGAAGACCTTCGCCAACTTCTTGCCGGAGATCCGCTCGGCCAGCGCCACGAAGTCGGCGGTGGTGGCGTTGCCGTTCTTCCGCTCCGCCGCCCAGGTGCGCAGGATGGTGAAGAACGCGGTGTCGCCCACCGCCACCCGCAGCGCGTGCACGGTCATCCCGCCCCGGTCGTAGACCGAACGGCTGAACAGGTTCGCCACGCCCGGCTTGCCCGGCGGCGTACGCCACACCTGACCGCCGGCGTTCGCGTACCTCTGCTCGAACATGCGCTGAACCGTGGTCGAGCCGCTGTGCTCGGCCCACAGCCACTCGGCGTACGTGGCCAGCCCTTCGTTGAGCCAGATGTCCTGCCAGCGCTGGATCGACACGCTGTTGCCGTACCACTGGTGGGCCAGCTCGTGCGCGACCACGCCGGTGTTGTCGCCCTGCCGGAAGAAGCTCGCCGAGTAGACCGGACGGCTCTGCGTCTCCAGCGCGTACCGGATCCGTTCGTCGGCGATCACCACGCCGCCGTACGAGTCGAACGGGTACGGCCCGAAGACGCTCTCCAGGTAGTCGGCGACCTCGACCGTGCGCGCGACGGACCGGTCCGGCGCCCCCTGGGCGACCTGCGTGGTGACCGCGCTGTAGACCGGCCGTCCCTTGTGCTGCCCGGTGGTGACCCGGAACTTCCCGATCGCCACAGTGGTGAGGTAACTGGCGGCCGGCGCGGTCTCCGACCACTTCCAGGTGGTCCAGGCGCCGCTGGTCGCCTTCCCCTTCGGCACGCCGTTGGAGACCGCCGTCAGTCCCTTCGGGACGGTGATCTCCATGTCGTAGGTGGCCTTGTCCGACGGGTGGTCGTTGACCGGGAACCAGGTGCTCGCCGACTCCGGCTGCCCGAGTGCGATCGCCCCGTCGACGGTGTGCAGCCAGCCGCCCTCGCCCAGCGCCTCGGTACGCAGCGCCTCCGGCCTGCCGTCGTACCGGATCTCGGCGGTGAACCCGTTGCCGGAGGTCAGCCCGATCGCCGGGGTGATCACCAGCTCGTCCTCGGTGCGGCTGTGCCGGGCGGCGGTGCCGTCCACAGTCACCGAGCGGACGGTCAGCCCGGCCAGGTCCAGGTTGAACGCGGACAGGTCGGCGGTCGCGGTGGCCCGCAGCGTGGTGGTGCCGCTGAGCTTGTCCGTCTCCGGGTCGTAGCGCACCTTCACCGTGTAGTGCGCGACGTCGTACCCGCCGTTGCCGTAGCTCGGGAAGTACGCGTCGCCGGCTCCGGCCGCGCCCGGCGCGAAGCTGCGCGAGGTCGCCGGCGCGGGACCGGCCGGGGACGACGGGCCCGGGTCCGGCTCGGCCGAACCGCAGCCGGCCAGCAGCAGCGTGCCGCAGGTCAGCAACCCGATCCGTCGTCGTGCGCCGCGCCGCGTCATCGCCTCGATCCCTCCCGGGGCCCGTTCGGCGGCCCCGCCCACGGGCCGCTCCGACCGCGGCAGCCTACCCAGCGGCGGTCACGCGTGCGTCACGGCAGTCCCGGTGGCGTGCCCCCGACCAGCCAGGCGTCCAGCAGCGCCCGCAGCGGCCGCCCGGACGTTCGTTCGGCGTACCCGATGAAATCGGCAGTGGTGACGTTGCCGTCGCGGTGCTGCGCCAGCCATCCGCGCAGCACCCGGTAGAACGCCTCGTCGCCCACCGCGCGGCGCAGCGCGTGCACCGCGAGCGCGCCCCGCTGGTAGACCGCGTCGCCGAACATCCCGGCCCGGCCCGGGTCGACTGTGGGCCTCGACCAGTCGGTGGCCGCGTAGCGCTCGACGACGGTCTGCGCCACTGTGCGCCCGCCGTCGTGCTCGGCCCAGAGCCATTCGGCGTACGTGGCGAAGCCCTCGTTGAGCCAGATGTCGCTCCACCGGGCCACCGAGACGCTGTCGCCGAACCACTGGTGCGCCAGCTCGTGCGCGACCACCTCGGTGTTCGGCCGGTCCCCGCGGAAGAACGCCGGCCCGTAGACCGGACGGCTCTGCGTCTCCAGCGCGTACCGGATGCGTTCGTCGGCGACCACCACGCCGCCGTACGCCTCGAACGGGTACGGGCCGAAGCGCGCGGCCAGGAAATCGGCGACCTCGCCGGTGCGGGCCACCGACGCGGCGGCCGGACCGTCCGCGGGCAGCGCCGCGGCGACGGCGGTGACCAGCGGCTTGCCGGCGTGGGTGCCGCTGCTGACCCGGTAGTCGCCGATCACCAGCGTGCTCAGATAGCTGGCCATCGGCGCGCGTTCCGCCCAGCGCCAGGTGGTCCAGCCGCCGCTTGAGGTCCTCCCCTCCGGCACGCCGTTCGACAGCGCGGCGAGGCCGTCCGGCACGGTGACCGCGAGGTCGTAGGTGGCCTTGTCCGACGGGTGGTCGTTGACCGGGTACCAGGTGCTCGCCGACTCCGGCTGACCGAGCGCTATCGCACCGTCCGGTGTGGCGTGGAATCCGCCGTCGCCCAGTTCGGCGTTCGGCAGCGGCTTCGGCACCCCGCCGTACGTGACCTCGACAGTGAACCGCCGCCCGGACGGCAGCCCGCCCGACGGGGTGACGATCAGCTCGGCGCCGTCGTGGCGGTGCTTCACCGCCTCGCCGTCCACCCGCACCCGCTCGACGTCCAGCCCGGCCAGGTCGAGCTGGAACCGGGACAGCGCCCGGGTGGCGGTGACGGTCAGCGTCGCGGTGCCGGTGAGCCGGTCGCCGGCCGGGTCGTACCGCACGTCCAGCGCGTAGTGGCCCACGTCGTAGCCGCCGTTGCCGGCCCCCGGCACGTACGGGTCACCGGCGTCCGCCGCGCCCGGCCGGAACCCGCTCTCGTCGCCGCCGGTGCACCCGCTCAGCGCGAACGCCGCCGCCACCAGCCCTGCCGCCCAGACCCGCCCCCGTCCCACCCGGCGAGCCTAGACGCGCGACGGCGCGGGCGGGGCCGGAACACGTCCGCGCCGCCGCCCGCGCCGCCGCGCGGTGCTCAGCCGATGCTCAGCGGTGCTCAGCGGTCGAGGACCAGCCCGACCTTCTGGAACTCCTTCAGGTCGCGGTAGCCGCACTTGGCCATCGCGCGGCGCAGGCCGCCGAAGAGGTTGAGCTGGCCGTCCGGCTCGTCGGCCGGGCCGAACAGCAGCTTCTCCATCGAGCCGAGCGGCTCACCGGCCACCTCGAACGCCCCACGGGGCAGCGACGGGTGGCTGGCCGCGGAGTGCCACCAGGCGCCCCCGGCCGGCGCCTCCTCGCACAACGACAGTGGCTCGCCGAGCATCACCGCGTCCGCGCCGCACCCGAGCGCCTTGGCGATGTCGCCGGAGGTCTGCATGTCGCCGTCGGCGATCAGGTGCACGTACCGGCCGCCGGTCTCGTCCAGGTAGTCGCGGCGGGCAGCGGCGGCGTCGGCGATGGCGGTGGCCATCGGCACCCGGATGCCGAGCACCGACTCGGTGGTCGACCAGTCGTCGCCGCCGATGCCCACGATCACACCGGCCGCGCCGGTACGCATCAGGTGCAGCGCGGTCTTGTAGTCGGTGCACCCGCCGACGACGACCGGCAGGTCCAGGTCGGCGATGAACTCCTTGAGGTTGAGCGGCTCGTCGGTGGTGGAGACGTGCTCGGCCGAGACGAGCGTGCCCTGGATGACCAGGATGTCCACGCCGGCGTCGAGGATCACCGGGGCCAGCGCCAGGGTGTGCTGCGGGGAGACCCGTACCGCCACCGTGCCGCCGCCCTCACGCAGCTCGCGGACCCGCTCGGCGATCAGGTCGGGGCGGATCGGCTCGGCGTAGACCTCCTGGAGGCGCTTGGTCGCCCGCGCGTCCTCGCCGAGACCGGCCAGCTCCTCCAGGATCTTGGCCGGGTTCTCGTACCGGGTCCAGAGGCCCTCGACGTTGAGCACGCCGAGGCCGCCGAGCTGGCCGAGCCGGACCGCCGAGGCGGGGCTCATGGTCGCGTCCGAGGGGTGCGCGACGCAGGGGATGCCGAACTGGTACGCGTCGAGCTGCCACGCGGTGGAGACGTCGTCGACGTCCCGGGTGCGGCGGCTCGGCACGATGGCGATGTCGTCCAGGTGGTAGCCGCGCTGCGCGGTCTTGCCCAGCCCGATCTCGACCACGTCACGCATGGGGGACTCCAGGTGGTTTGGGGGTGGTGGTTCAGCGGGAGTGGTAGTTGGGCGCCTCGACGGTCATCTGGATGTCGTGCGGGTGGCTCTCCTTGAGCCCGGCCGCGGTGATCCGGATGAGCTGGCCGCGCCGGTGCAGCTCCGGGATGCTCTCCGCGCCCACGTACCCCATCGCGGCGCGCAGCCCGCCGATGAGCTGGTGGGCGACGGCGGAGAGCGGCCCCCGGTAGGGCACCTGACCCTCGACGCCCTCCGGGACGAGCTTGTCCTCGGCGAGCACGTCCTGCTGGAAGTAGCGGTCCTTGGAGTAGGACTTGCCCTGGCCGCGCGACTGCATCGCGCCGAGCGAGCCCATCCCCCGGTACGCCTTGTACTGCTTGCCGTTGATGAAGATCAGCTCGCCGGGGCTCTCCTCGCAGCCTGCGAGCAGGCTGCCGAGCATCACCGTGTCGGCGCCGGCGACGAGCGCCTTGGCGATGTCGCCCGAGTACTGGATGCCGCCGTCACCGATGACCGGCACACCGGCCGGGCCGGCGGCGCGGGCCGCCTCCATGATCGCGGTGATCTGCGGTACGCCCACACCGGCCACGATCCGGGTGGTGCAGATGGCGCCCGGGCCGACGCCCACCTTCACGCCGTCCGCACCGGCCTCGACGAGCGCCTTCGCGCCCGCGTACGTGGCGATGTTGCCGCCCACGATGTCGATGGAGACGTCCCGCTTGAGCCGGGCGACCATCTCCAGCACGGCGCGCTGGTGGCCGTGCGCGGTGTCGACGATGACGACGTCCACGCCGGCGTCGACCAGGGCACGGGCGCGCTTGTAGCCGTCCTCGCCGACACCGACCGCTGCGGCGACCCGGAGCCGGCCCGCGTCGTCCTTGGTGGCGTTCGGGTACTGCTCGCTCTTGGTGAAGTCCTTGACCGTGATCAGGCCGCGCAGCTTGCCGCCCGCGTCCACGATCGGCAGCTTCTCGATCTTGTGCTGGCGCAGCAGGCCGAGCGCGTCGTCCTTGCTCACGCCGACCGGGGCGGTGATCAGCGGGGTGCGGGTCATGATCTCGCGCACCGGCGTGGCCGGGTCGGAGACGAACCGCATGTCGCGGTTGGTGACGATGCCGACCAGCTGGCCCTGCCCGTCCACCACCGGCACGCCGGAGATGCGGTAGCGCCCGCAGAGCGCGTCGACCTCGCGCAGCGTGTCGTCCGGGCTGGCCGTCACCGGGTTGGTGATCATGCCGGACTCGGAGCGCTTCACCAGGTCGACCTGGAGCGCCTGGTCCTCGACGGAGAGGTTGCGGTGCAGCACGCCGATGCCGCCCTGGCGTGCCATGGCGATCGCCATCCGCGCCTCGGTGACGGTGTCCATCGCGCTGGACAGCAGCGGCACGGTCAGCTCGATGTTGCGGGTGAGGCGGGTGCGGGTGTTGACGCGGCTGGGCACGACGTCCGACTCGCCCGGCTGGAGCAGGACGTCGTCGAAGGTCAGCCCGAGCGGCACCACCCGGGCCGAACCGGCCGGCAGCTCGGGCAGATGGCCACCCAACTCCCCGCCGTCGGTGCCGGCCGGGATCTCGGTGCTGGGCGAATTCTCCACGATTGCTCCCCTGAGCTGGTCGTACGGGCTGCAGCGAGGCGGCGCGCGGGGGCACCGGCAGGCGCCTGGTGACGGCGCGTCGCCTCATCGTACCCACTTGCCCGTCCGCGCCCGGGAAGCGGCGGGCCCGAGGGTAGGCCGGGCCACAGCACGGGCTGGGGCGGGCTTTCCTGCGGCGCGGGGTCTACGGTGAAGGGGTGCACGACGAGCCCATCGACCCGTTCAACGGCGACCCGGCCGATCCGGCTGCCGGCCTGCACGATCCCGGCGACGACGACGCGCTCGACCCGCTGAGCGAGGTCGAGCGCCAGGACGTCCTGGAGGATCTCGCCGATCTGGAGATCTACCAGGCGTTGCTCCAGCCGATCGGCGTGCGCGGCCTGGTGATCGAGTGCGAAGACTGCCGCGAGCCGCACTACTTCGACTGGGACCTGCTGCGCGGCAACCTGCGCCACCTGCTCAACTCGGGGCGTCCCCGGGTGCACGAGCCGGCCTACGACCCCGACCCGGACCACTACGTGAGCTGGGACTACGCCCGCGGCTACGCCGACGGCGTGCACGACACGCTCACCGAGGGCACCGACGACTCCGCGCAGGAGTGATCCCCGCGCGGGTCAGGCGACCAGGCCGGCCCGGAACCCGGCCGCCACGGCGTGCGCCCGGTCGCGCGCGCCGAGCTTGCGGAACAGCCGCCGGGCGTGCGTCTTGACCGTGTCCTCGGAGACGAACAGCTCCCGCCCGATCTCCGCGTTGCTCTTGCCCTCGGCCATGCCGAGCAGCACCTGAAGCTCCCGCTCGGTCAGCCCGATCGCGCTGCGCGGCGACCGCGCCGGCCGCTGGGCCGCACCGGGCCGGGGCGCCTCCGCGCCGTCGGCCGCCGCCGGGTCGTCCGGGTCCTCACCCCGCTGCACGGGCACCACTGTGGGCAGGCCCGCCGCGTCCACCGGCGCCGTCGCCGGCCAGCCGGGCCCACCCTGGGTACGCCCCGGCGCCGCCGGCCGGGTCGGCCCGCCCACAGCCGCCGCGTCCCGGGCGGTGTCCGCCACCCGGTGCCTGTTGCTCCGCCCGGGGGCGGAGAGCAGCAGCAGCGCCTTGGCGACCGCGCTGGTCAGGTCGTGGTCGGCGTTCTGGATCAGTCCGCGCGCCCCGGCGCTGATGGTGGCCGCCGCCGACTCCGACTCCTCGGCGCCGAGCAGCAGCACCGCAGCCTGCGGGGCACGGGCCAGCACCCGCCGGACGAAGCCGGCGCTGTCCGGACGGGTCAGGGCGGTGTCGGCGAGCACCACGTCCACCGGGCGCTCGGCGAGCCGCAACATCACCTCCGGATCGGAGACGGCCGTCCGGACGACGCCGGACAGCCCGAGCCGCGCCGCCGCGGAGGTCAGATGCTGGGCCGCCAATGGTGTCCGAACGCACACAAGAACACTACGCACAGTGGTCTCCTCTCCGACTCAGAGCAGACCATGCGGAGGTGGGCTCGGGAGGGGGTTCCGGGCAATCATCCGAACTTTTCCGACAGATGGGGCATATGCCGCCGAGTGTCCGAGGTTTTCGATCACAGATGTGTGAGCCGCGGACCGCTCGGGTACCGAGGGGTTCATCCGGAACCGGCATCCCGCGCGGACCGCCGCCCGGTAGCTGGCAACGAACATTCTCCGCGGTGCCGCGCGGGAGGAGGGGTGCTGATGTCGAACGTACGTAGGCTGCCTGGACCGATCGACGAGCTCTGGGACTGGCAGCGGCTCGGAGCCTGCCGTGGCCGCGACAGCGCGCAGTTCTTCCACCCGGACGGCGAGCGCGGCTCCTCCCGGCTGCGCCGCGAGATGGGTGCCAAGTCGGTCTGCCGTGCCTGCCCGGTACGCGCCGAGTGCGCCGCCCACGCGCTCTCCGTACGCGAGCCGTACGGCGTCTGGGGCGGGTTCAGCGAGTCCGAGCGGCTGCGGCTGCTCGCCCTCGGCTGGGAGGACCTGGCCGACCGCCGGCAGACCAAGGTGGACATCGCCCGGCTGGAGGCGCGCCTCGGCCGGCCGCACAACACCGCCGTGCCGGACCAGCGCAAGGTCGCCTGACCGGCTTCACGACCCCCGACGCCGCGCCCCGGACCCCCGGGGCGCGGCGTCGTGTCGTCCCGCCCCGGCCCCCGCGTGATCAACACCAGCTCGGCGAAATGGCCATATCGCGGAGCCTCTGATGCCACCACTTCGGGGAACTGGTGTTGATCTTTCGGGGTGGGGCGGTCGTCAGGTGACCGTGACCCGCACTGTGTGCCAGCCGGTCGCGCCGTCCGGGGCGACCGGGGCGCGCTGTTCCGTCTGGGTCTCACCGGTCGTGTCGGTCGCCCGCACCTGGAGCGTGTGCTCGCCCGGCGTCGCGTCCCACCGCCAGGACCACTGCACCCAGGTGTCCGCCGACACCGCCGGGGCCGGCGTCGCCTCCTGCCAGGGGCCGCCGTCGACGCGTACCTCGACGCGACGGATGCCGCGGTGCTGCGCCCACGCCACACCGGCCACGATCACCGGACCGGCGGCCGGGCGGCTGCGGGGCCGGGGCGTGTCGATCCGGGACTGCGTCTTGATCGGGCCCTGCGCGGACCAGCCGCGCGGCACCCAGTACGCGTCGAAGTCGGCGAAGCTGGTCAGCTCCAGCTCGGTGAGCCACTTGCAGGCCGACACGTACCCGTAGAGGCCGGGCACCACCATCCGCACCGGGAAGCCGTGCTGGATCGGCAGCGGCTCGCCGTTCATCCCGACCGCGAGCAGCGCGTCCCGCCCGTCGCGCAGCACTGAGGTGGGCGTGCCGCAGGTCCACCCGTCGACCGCGCGGCCCACCACCTGGTCCGCGCCCTCCTCCGGGCCGGCCTCGTCGAGCAGTTCCCTGATCGGTACGCCGAGCCAGCGCGCGTTGCCGATCAGGTCGCCGCCCACCTCGTTGGAGACGCAGGCGAGCGTCACGTACCGCTCGACCATCGGGCGGGCCAGCAGGTCGTCGAAGCTCAGCTCGATCGGGTTGCGCACCCGCCCGTGGATCCGCAGCCGCCAGGTGGCCGGGTCCACCTGCGGCACCACCAGCGCCGTGTCGATCCGGTAGAACTCCCGGTTCGGCGTCACGTACGGCGCGAGCCGGGGCAGTGACAGGTCGGCTCCGGCCGGCACCTGCGGGGCGGGCGCGGCCGGGGCGGGCAGCGTCACCGCCTCCCGGGCCGCCGACACGCCGCGCCGCCCGGCCAGCCAGTGCCCGCCCAGCCCGGCCACCGCCGCAGCGCCGGTGAGCAGCCCGGCGCCGCGCAGGAACCGCCGCCGCGACTCCGCGTCGTCGTCGTGCCGTACCGGCTCCCAGCCGCCCGGGGTCTTCTCCTCCCCCGCGAGCGCGGCGACCGCCGGAGGCGGCGCCGACGGCGGCCGGTCCGCCGCGTCGGCCCGGTCGCGCCCGGCCTGCTCCCGGCGTGCCGGGCCGGCGCCCAGCGGTCCGGCCACGAACGCCCAGAGCGTCAGCGCGCCGAGTCCGCCGCCGACCAGGGAGGGCAGCGCGTCGAACGCGTCAGCGCCGGCCCGGGTCAGCGCGGCGGCGACGCCGAGCACGGCGAACGCGGCGACGCCGGCCAGGCCGATCACCAGCCGCCGGGCCGCCGCCAGGCCGAGCAGCGCCCCGAAGGCGGCCAGCAGCAGCGCCGTCCCGACCAGCAGGGCGATCTTGTCGTACGTGCCGAAGACGTCGATGGCGAACTGCTTGACCGGCTCGGGTACGAGGTCGACGACGAGTCCGCCGACGGCGACGAGCGGCGCGGACCGGGGACCGGTCAGGACCGCCACGGGCTCGGCGGTGCCGAGTGCCACCACGGCGGCGACGACACCGGCCAGTGCCGCGCGGCGGCGGGAGAGGGTGCTCACGGCGTCCAGTCTGGTCGACCCGCCGGCCCGGCTGCCAATGTCGTCAGCGTTCCGTAAGGGCATACGCGTCAGGGCACACCACCGGGTCGGCGGTGTGCCCTGACGTCGGGCCGTGCGGTCGGGTCAGAAGCCCGGGCCGTGCTGGTGGCCGTGACCGTGCGAGTGGCCGTGGCCACCGGCGGCCGGCTCCGGCTCGGCCGGCTTCTCCACCACGAGGCTCTCGGTGGTGAGCAGCAGGCCGGCGATCGAGGCGGCGTTGCTGACCGCGTTGCGGGTCACCTTCACCGGGTCGATGATGCCGGACTTGGCCAGGTCGACGTACTCGCCGGTGGCGGCGTCGAGGCCGTGACCCCAGTCCTGGGCGACGACCTTCTGCACCACCACGTAGCCGTCGTGGCCGGCGTTCTGGGCGATCCAGCGCAGCGGCTCGACGAGCGCCTTGCGCACGATCGAGACGCCGACCTTCTCGTCACCGGTGAAGCCCAGGTCGTCGTCGAGCGCCGGCAGGATCTGGGCCAGGGCGGCACCGCCACCCGGGACCGTGCCCTCCTCGACCGCGGCCTTGGTCGCGGCGATGGCGTCCTCGATGCGGTGCTTGCGCTCCTTCATCTCGACCTCGGTGGCCGCGCCGACCTTGATCACGGCGATGCCGCCGGAGAGCTTCGCCAGCCGCTCGGCCAGCTTCTCCCGGTCCCACTCGGAGTCGGAGGCCTCGATCTCCTTGCGGATCTGCGCGACCCGGTCGGCGACCTCGGAGGCCTGCCCGCCACCGTCGACGACTGTGGTGTTCTCCTTGTCGACCACGACGCGACGGGCGGTGCCGAGCACCTCCAAGCCGACCTGGTCGAGCTTGTAGCCCAGCTCCGGGGCGACCAGCTCGGCGCCGGTCAGGATCGCCATGTCCTGGAGCATCGCCTTGCGGCGGTCGCCGAAGCCGGGGGCCTTGACGGCGCAGACCTTGACGGTCTTGCGCAGCGCGTTGACCACGAGCGTGGACAGGGCCTGGCCCTCGACGTCCTCGGCGACGATGAGCAGCGGCTTGTTGTTCTGGAGAACCTTCTCCAGCAGCGGCAGCAGCTCCTCGATCGCCGAGATCTTCTGGGTGGTGATCAGGATGTACGGGTCCTCCAGGACCGCCTCCTGCGCCTCCAGGTCGGTGACGAAGTTCGGCGAGATGAAGCCCTTGTCGAACTGGAGACCCTCGGTCACCTCCAGCTCGGTGGTGAGCGCGGAGCCCTCCTCGACGGTGATGACGCCGTCGCGGCCGACCTTCTCCATCGCCTCGGCGATCAGGTCGCCGATGGCGGCGTCCTGCGCGGAGACGGTCGCGACGTGCGCGATCGACTCCTTGCCGGCGACCTCGACGGCCTTGCCGAGCAGCGCCTCGGAGACCTTGGCGGCCGCCGCGTCGATGCCCCGCTTCAGGCCGGTCGGGTTGGTGCCGGCGGCCACGTTGCGCAGGCCCTCGCGGACCATGGCCTGGGCCAGCACGGTGGCGGTGGTGGTCCCGTCGCCGGCGACGTCGTTGGTCTTGGTCGCCACCTCCTTGACCAGCTGCGCGCCGAGGTTCTCGTACGGGTTGGTGAGCTCGATCTCCTTGGCGATGGTCACGCCGTCGTTGGTGATCGTGGGCGCACCGAACTTCTTGTCCAGGACGACGTTGCGCCCGCGCGGGCCGAGGGTGACCTTCACCGCGTCCGCGAGGGCGTTGACACCGTGCTCGAGCAGGTGCCGGGCGTCGTCCGAGAAGCTGAGGATCTTCGCCATCAGTATCCCTTCGAAGCGACGTCGCCCCGGCCCGGCGAGCCGGACCGGGGCAACGACACTGATCGGTTGCTTACTTCTCGATGACCGCGAGGACGTCGCGGGCGGAGAGCACCAGGTACTCCTCGCCGGCGTACTTGACCTCGGTGCCGCCGTACTTCGAGTAGAGGACGGTGTCGCCGACCTTCACGTCGATCGGCACGCGGTTGCCCTTGTCGTCGATCCGGCCCGGGCCGACAGCGAGGACGGTGCCCTCCTGCGGCTTCTCCTTGGCGGTGTCGGGGATCACGATGCCCGAGGCGGTGGTGGTCTCGGCCTCGTTCGCCTGGACCACGATGCGGTCCTCGAGCGGCTTGATCGCAACCTTGGTCGCGGTAGTCACGGGCATACCCTCCCGGGTACTTGGTGTCGTTGCCGGCCGGCATGCCGACCAGCGTCAATCTGCCACATGCCACCGGGCGGGGCCGTCGTCGCGGGTGCCGGTCCGCCTGGCGCTCAACCCCCGGGCACGAGGCTCGGGCGTTGGCACCCTCAGGGTGAGAGTGCTAATCGCAGGTTATTCCTCGGCTAGCACTCCGTCAAGGAGAGTGCCAACGCGTCGCCCTCCGTGTCGCGCCGGAACCGGGCCGGGAGAATGAGCGCGTGGATCTCGACCAGCTCGCCGCGCTGCGTACCCCCGAGGGGTCGGCCGCGCTCGCCGCGGCCGAACGGGTGGCCGGCGGCGACCCGCTGGCGGCGGCGGCCGCGCTGCGTTCGGCCGGGATTCCCGGCGGGCTCGCGGCGGCCGCACTCACCCAGGCGGAGCTGCGCCGCCGGGCCGCCGGCAAGTTCGGCGCGGCGGCGGCCGGGATGTTCCTCACCCGGGCCGGGCTGGAGCAGGCCACCCGCCGCGCGGTCGCCGACCGGCGCGCCGCGCGGCTGCGGGCCACGGGTGTGACCACGCTGGCCGACCTGGGGTGCGGGCTGGGGGCCGACGCGCTCGCCGCGGCCCGCGCCGGCATCCGGGTGTACGCGGTGGAGGCCGACCCGGTGACCGCCGCGATGGCGGCCGCGAACGCCGAGGCGGCCGGGCTGGCCGACCTGGTGACTGTCGAGCGCGGTGACGCCACGGCGTTCGACGCGACAGGGGTCGACGCCGTGTTCTGCGATCCGGCGCGGCGGCGGGCCGGCACCGGGCGGCGTGTGTTCGACCCGAACGCCTACTCGCCGCCGTGGGACTTCGTCACCGGCCTGGCCGCACGCGTGCCGCGCACGGTGGTGAAGGTGGCGCCCGGGCTGGACCACGCGCTGATCCCGGCCGGCGCCGAGGCGGAGTGGGTGAGCGTGGACGGCGACCTGGTCGAGGCCGCGCTCTGGTGCGGCGAGCTGGCCGAGGTCCCACGCCGCGCCACCCTGCTGCGCGAGAAGGAAGGGCCCCTTCTTAACGCCTCCGGTAGTAAAAGGGTCCCTTCCTATCACCTCACCGGGACCGGTGCGCAGGAGGCGCCGGTGGGACCGGTGCGGCGGTTCCTCTACGACCCGGACCCGGCCGTGGTGCGCGCACACCTGGCCGCCGAGCTGGCCGCCGACCTCGACGCCACGCTCGCCGACCCGTCGATCGCCTACCTGTACGCCGACGAGGCCCGGCCCACCCCGTTCGCCCGCTGCCTGGAGATCACCGACGTGCTGCCGTTCTCGCTGAAGCGGCTGCGCGCCCTGCTGCGGGAGCGGCGCGTCGGCCGGGTCGAGATCCGTAAGCGCGGCTCGGCGCTGGAGCCGGAGAAGCTGCGCCGCGACCTGCGGCTGTCCGGTGACGAGGCGGCCGGTCTGGCGCTGACCCGGGTGGCCGGCGACCCCACTGTGCTCGTCTGCCGGCCGGTTCCGCCCGGCGGTTGACCCCGGCTCACGTTTCCGGCTCGCGGTGTCGCGGCGCGCGGGTTAGCTTGAGCCCGTGGCGGGCCCTGGCACTCCGGCGATCGCGTTGCTGAGCAAGCGGAAGATCGCCCACAGCACCCACACCTACGACGTCTCGCCGGACGCGCCGAACTACGGTGCGCTCGTGGCGACCGCGCTCGGCGTGGCGCCGGAGCGCGTGTTCAAGTCGCTCGTCACCGAGGTCGACGGCGGGCTGACGGTGGCGGTGGTGCCGGTGACCGGCGAGCTGGACCTGAAGGCGCTCGCCGCCGCGGCCGGCGGCAAGCGGGCGACGATGGCGGAGCGCACGACGGCGGAGCGGGCGACCGGATACGTCCGCGGCGGCATCAGCCCGCTCGGGCAGCGCAAGCGGCTACCGACTGTCATCGACGCCTCCGCGCTGACGCACCCGACGGTGTACGTCTCGGCGGGTCGCCGGGGGTTGCAGGTGCAGCTCGCGCCGACGGATCTGGTGGCGCTGACCGGGGCGACGACGGCGTCGATCGCCACTGCCTGAGCGGCTCGTGACGGTACGTGTGGGAGCGTTTCCGGAACGCGCTCTCCCGGCGGTGTCCCGCGGGTGACAACCGCGTTGCTGAATTGTTACCGCCGCCAACAAACTTCTGACCTCGGCAGTCTTGCGGCGCATGGGAAGCGGGGAATACGTTGCCGGGCACAACAAAACATCACCACTCCCCCACCTCCGAAAGGACCCTGCACATGCGCAAGGGCTTCCTCACCTTCGCGGCCGTCGGTCTTCTCGCGACCGGCAGCATGGCCGCCTGCGGTGACAACGGCGGTTCTTCCGACGAGGCCGGCGGCTCCAACGCCAAGAAGCCGAAGATCGGCGTGATCCTGCCGGACAGCAAGTCCTCCGCCCGCTGGGAGGGCGCGGACCGCAAGTACCTCAAGGCGGCGTTCGACGCGGCCGGCGTCGAGTCCGACATCCAGAACGCGCAGAACGACAAGACCGCGTTCCAGACCATCGCCGACCAGATGATCACCAACGGCGTCAACGTCCTGATGATCGTCAACCTGGACTCCGGCACCGGCAAGGCCGTGCTCGACAAGGCCAAGTCGCAGGGCGTCGCGACCATCGACTACGACCGGCTGACCCTGGGCGGCTCCGCCCAGTACTACGTCAGCTTCGACAACGAGGCCGTCGGCAAGCTCCAGGGCGAGGGCCTGAGCAAGTGCCTGACCGACAAGGGCGTCAAGAACCCGTCGATCGCGTACCTCAACGGCTCGCCGACCGACAACAACGCCACCCTGTTCAAGAACGGGTACGACTCGGTGCTCAAGCCGAAGTTCGACTCGAAGGAGTACACCAAGGTCGCCGACGACTCGGTGCCGGCCTGGGACAACGCGCAGGCCGCCACGATCTTCGAGCAGCAGCTGACCAAGGCCGGCGGCAAGATCGACGGCGTGCTCGCCGCCAACGACGGTCTCGGCAACGCGGCCATCTCGGTGCTGAAGAAGAACAAGCTCAACGGCAAGGTTCCGGTGACCGGTCAGGACGCCACCAAGGAGGGCCTGCAGAACATCCTCGCCGGTGACCAGTGCATGACTGTCTACAAGGCGGTCAAGAAGGAGGCGGACGCCGCCGCCGAGCTGGCCATCGCGCTCGCCAAGGGTGAGCGGAAGGACACCGGCCAGACGGTCAAGGACCCGGAGGGCGGCCGGGACGTGCCGTCGGTGCTGCTGGAGCCCAAGGCCATCTACAAGGACAACGTCAAGGACGTGGTGGCCGACGGATACGTCACCAAGGAAGAGCTCTGCACCGATGCCTTCGCGAAGCTCTGCACCGACGCCGGCGTGAGCTGACCCACCCGCCTCAGGCGGCGCCGCCCGGCACGGGGTTTCCCGTGCCGGGCGGCGCCCGCGCCGGACGGGATCCGAGACCTCCCTCCGCCCAAAGGAGAACCCCGTGTCCGCAACCCCCCTGCTGGAGCTACGCGGGATCGACAAGAGCTTCGGTCCCGTCCAGGTGCTGCGTGACGTCGCCTTCGCCGCGCACGCCGGCGAGGTGACCGCGCTGGTCGGCGACAACGGCGCCGGCAAGTCGACCCTGGTCAAGTGCATCAGTGGCATCCACCCCACCGACGCCGGCGAGTTCGTCTTCGACGGCCGCCCGGTGACCATCAACAGCCCTCGGGACGCCGCCGCGCTCGGGATCGAGGTCGTCTACCAGGACCTCGCGCTCTGCGACAACCTCGACATCGTGCAGAACATGTTCCTCGGCCGGGAGAAGCGCAGCGGCATCGTGCTCGACGAGCCGACCATGGAGCAGATGGCCGCCGAGACGCTCGCCGGCCTGAGCGTGCGCACCGTGAAGTCGCTGCGCCAGCACGTGGCCAGCCTCTCCGGCGGCCAGCGGCAGACCGTGGCCATCGCCAAGGCCGTGCTCTGGAACAGCCGGCTCGTCATCCTGGACGAGCCGACCGCCGCACTCGGCGTCGCGCAGACCGCCCAGGTGCTGGAGCTGGTCCGCCGGCTGGCCGACAACGGCCTGGCCGTGGTGCTGATCTCGCACAACATGAACGACGTCTTCGCCGTATCCGACCGGATCGCCGCGCTCTACCTCGGCCAGATGGTCGCCCAGGTGAAGACCACCGACATCACCCACTCGCAGGTGGTCGAGCTGATCACCGCCGGCCGCTCCGGCAGCCTCGGCCTCACCGGCGAGCCGGGCGGCAACGGCGCCGCGCCCGCCGACACCACTCCAGGAGCCGTCCGATGACCGCCATCGTCGTGAAGAAGGAAGGCCCGGCCGGCGTCACCCCGACACCGACCGTCGGCAGCCACGTGAACAACTACTGGCGCCGGGTACGCGGCGGCGACATCGGTGCGCTCCCCGCTGTGGTCATGCTCGTGGCGCTGGCGGTGGGCTTCTCGATCGCCCGCCCGTCGTTCTTCACCGCCGGCAACCTGGCGAACCTGTTCACCCAGGGCGCGGCGGTCACGCTCATCGCGATGGGTCTGGTCTTCGTCCTGCTGCTCGGCGAGATCGACCTCTCCGCCGGCTTCGCCAGCGGCGTCTGCGCCGCGATCCTGGCCAACGTGGTGACAGTGCTCGGCTACCCCTGGTACGTGGCGGTGCTCTCCGCCGTCGTCACCGGCGTGGTGATCGGCACCGTGCTGGGCCTGCTGGTCGCCAAGGTCGGCATCCCCTCCTTCGTGGTCACGCTCGCCGGGTTCCTGGCCTTCCAGGGCGTGGTGCTGACGCTCATGGACGAGGGCGCCAACATCGCGGTCCGGGACGACGTGCTCGTGGCGATCGCCAACCGCAACCTCTCGCCCGTGCTGGGCTGGTCGCTCGCTGCCGTCGCCGTCGTCGGGTACGCGGCCGTGCAGTTGCTGCGGCACCGCAACCGTGCCGCCCGCGGCCTGCTCACCGATCCGATCGCGGTGGTCGCCGCGCGGATCGCCGGTCTGGCCGTGATCCTCGGCGTGGCGGTCTACGTGCTCAACCTGGAGCGCAGCCGCAACGTGCTCGTCGTCTCGCTCAAGGGCGTGCCGATCGTGGTGCCGATCATCGCGATCCTGCTCGTCGTCTGGACGTTCGTGCTCCAGCGCACCAGCTACGGGCGGCACATCTACGCGGTCGGCGGCAACGCCGAGGCGGCCCGCCGGGCCGGCATCAACGTCGACCGGATCCGCATCTCCGTGTTCATCATCTGCTCCTCGATGGCCGCGATCGGCGGCATCGTGGCCGCCAGCCGGGCCAACTCGGTCGACCCCAACACCGGGGGCAGTAACGTACTGCTCTACGCCGTGGGCGCGGCGGTGATCGGCGGCACCAGCCTCTTCGGCGGCAAGGGCCGGGTCCTCGACGCCGTGCTCGGTGGCGCAGTGGTGGCGGTCATCGACAACGGTATGGGACTGATGGGATACAGCTCGGGCGTCAAGTTCGTGGTCACCGGCGTGGTGCTGCTCGCCGCGGCGACCATCGACGCGCTGTCGCGTCGGCGGGCCGCCGCCACCGGCACGCGCTGACCCGGGGTACGGGAACACCATGGCAGTGGCAATGCGCGCGGGCCCCAGTCAGGACGAGATCCGTCGGCAGAACCTGGGCGCATTGCTCCGCTATGTACACGTCCACGGCGCCACCACGCGGGCCGAGCTGACCACAGCGCTCGGCCTCAACCGCAGCACCATCGGCGCGCTGACCGCGGACCTGGCCGGCGCCGGTCTGGTCAGCGAGGGGACGCCGAAGGAGACCGGCCGGGCCGGACGACCGTCACTCGTCGTCCGGCCCGAGTCGGGTCGGGTCTACGCGTACGCGTACAGCGTCGAGGTGGACCGGCTGCGGGCCGCGCGGGTCGGGCTCGGCGGTGAGGTGCTCGACCGCCGGGAGATGGACCGGCCGCGCAACCTGGTCGCCGGGGAGGCCGCCCCGCTGCTCGCCGGCGCGGTCAAGGAGATGCACCAGTCGGTGCCGCCGGACGCGATCTGCGTCGGCGCCGGGGTGGCCGTGTGCGGCATGGTCCGCCGGGAGGACGGACTGGTCCGGCTCAGCCCCACCACCGGCTGGGTGGACGAGCCGATCGGTGCGGCGCTCGCCGTCGAGCTGGGGATAGACGTACCGATCACGGTGGGCAACGTGGCCGACGTGGCCGCGTACGCCGAGCACGCCCGCGGCGCGGCGGTCGGCTGCGACAACGTCATCTACATCTACGGCGACGTCGGCGTGGGCGCGGGCATCATCGCCGGGGGCCGGCGGCTGAGAGGGCACGGCGGCTACGGCGGCGAGGTCGGCCACATGGTGGTGGTCCGCGACGGGGTGCGCTGCGACTGCGGCCGGCGCGGCTGCTGGGAGACCGAGATCGGCGAGCACGGGCTGCTGCGCGCCGCCGGCCGGTCCGAGGCGCGTGGCCGGGACGCCCTGCTCGCCGTCTTCGACGCCGCCGACCGCGGCGACGCCCGCGCCCAGACCGCGGTACGGCAGGCCGGCGACTGGCTCGGCTTCGGCGTCGCGAACCTGGTGAACATCTTCAACCCGGAGATGGTCATCTTCGGCGGCACCATGCGTGACCTCTACCTGGCCTCCGCGGCGCAGGTACGCAGCCGGCTCAACTCGAACGGGCTGCCCGCGTGCCTGGAGCACGTACGGCTGCGTACCCCGAAGCTCGGTGGCGACGCGGCGCTGATCGGCGCCGCCGAGCTGGCGTTCGAACGACTCCTCGCCGACCCGCTGAACTGATCGGCCCGCCGATCCGTACCAGTGTGCGGACGGGCGGCCGGCTTGCGCGGCCGTCCACGACCCCGCGTACCGGTCCGGACCGAGGAGGCACCGCAACCATGGCATCGCTGGAATCCGCACGCCGCAAGCTGGCGCACCGGGTGGTACTGCTGCTCGCCGCGCTGGGCGCGGGGATCGGCGTCATTCCCGGGACGGCACAGGCCGCACCCAACCCCGGCGTGCAGATGAACGCCGCCGACATGACGCTGCTCAACGGCGTACGGCTGGCCGGGCTGTGGGAGATGCCGGCCGGGCAGATGGCGGCCGAGAAGGGCCAGTCCGCCCGGGTACGCGAGGTCGGCGCGGAGATCGCCAAGCAGCACGCGGAGCTGGACCTGCTGGTGGTCGAGGCCGCGAACAAGCTGGGCGCCACCCTGCCGACGGATCCGACGGCCGAGCAGAAGGGGTGGCTGACCGAGATGCAGAACGCCACCGGCGCCCGGTTCGACCAGATCTTCGTCACCCGGCTGCGGGTCGCCCACGGCAAGATCTTCCCGGTGATCGGCGCGGTCCGGGCCAGCACCCGTGACCCGATCGTGCGCAAGCTGGCCGAGGACGCCAACACGTTCGTCAACGACCACATGACCATGCTGGAGAGCACCGGGCTGGTGCGCTGGCAGCAGTTGCCGCCGGCCGCGCTGCCGCCCGCGCAGAGCGACTCGCTCGTCGCCGCCGCCCAGGCCAACGTGGGCAGCGGCGGTGGACTCCAGGTGGGCACCGGTGTGGTGTGGGCGGTGTTCCTGATCGCGCTCGGCACCGGCGGGTACGCGACCTGGCGGCTGACCCGCCGCACGTGACCCCCGGCCGTCGAGCGGGCCCCGGCACGTGTGCCGGGGCCCGTCGCGCGTTCTCAGCCGTGCCAGGAGCGCCACAGCGCGGCGTACGAGCCACCGGCCGCGACCAGCTCGTCGTGTGATCCCAGCTCGGTGATCCGCCCGTCGGCGACCACCGCCACGCGGTCCGCGTCGTGCGCGGAGAAGAGCCGGTGCGCGATGGCGACGACGGTACGGCCGTGCAGCACCGCCGCCAGCGACCGTTCCAGTGCCCGGGCCGCCCGCGGGTCGATCAGCGAGGTGGCCTCGTCCAGCACCAGCGTGTGCGGGTCGGCGAGCACCAGCCGGGCCAGCGCGAGCTGCTGCGCCTGCGCGGGGGTGAGCGGGTGGCCGCCCGCCCCGACCGCCGTGTCGAGCCCGTCCGGCAGGGCCAGCGCCCAGTCCAGCGCGTCGACCGCGGCCAGCGCCGCGCGTACCCGAGCCGGGTCGGCTTCCGGCCGGACCATCGCCACGTTGTCGGCGAGCGTCCCGATGAACACGTGGTGCTCCTGACTGACGAGCGCGACATGGGTACGCAGCTCGGCCAGGGGCATTCCGGCGAGCGGCCGGCCGTCCACTGTCACAGTGCCGGCGCTCGGCGCGTGCACGCCCGCCAGCAGCCGGCCCAGCGTCGACTTGCCCGCCCCGGACGGGCCGACCATCGCGAGCCGCTCCCCCGGGCGGGGTTCCAGCGTCACGCCGTGCAGCACGTCGTGACCCGGGCGGTACGCGTACCGGACGTCGTGCGCGGCGAGCCGGCCCGCGCCGCCCGCACTGCCTGCAGCGGCGGCGCGCTCGTCCGGCGTGGCGAATGCCTTGGCGCGCTCGTCCGGTTCAGCGGCCACCCCGAGCAGCCGGGCCAGCGAGGCGCCTCCGACCTGGAACTCGTCCAGCCAGCCGAGCAGCCGCTCGATCGGGTCGGTGAGCTGCTGGGCGTAGAGCGTGGCGGCGGTGACCTGGCCGAGGCTGGCCCAGCCCTTCAGGTGGAACCAGCCGCCGATGAGCAGGGTCGCCACCATCGGCACCAGGTAGCCGAACTCGGCCACCGGCCAGAACACGGTCCGCAGGTAGAGCGTGTAGCGCTCGGCCGCGTACGACCGGCTGATGTCCGCGTCGCCGCGGGCCCGGCGGCGGGCCGCCTGCCGCAGCGCCTCGGTGGTCCGCGCCCCCTCGACCGTCTCGCTGATCCCGTCGGTGATGTCCGAGTAGGCGGCGTTCTCCCGCAGGTAGCCCTGCGGCGCGCGGCGCAGGTACCAGCGCGTGCCCGCCCACAGCACCGGCACCGCCAGCAGGCTGGGCAGCGCCAGCAGCGGGCCGGTCAGCACCAGCGCGCCCAGGATCAGCAGCACGGTCAGCGCGGCGATGAGCGTCTCCGGCCCGGCGAACCGGACCGTGCGGGACAGCGCGGCGACGTCCCGCGAGGTGCGGGTGAGCAGATCGCCGGTGCCGGCCCGCTCCACAGTGGCGAGCGGCAGCGCGAGCACCCGGTCGACGAACTCCTCCCGCAGCTCGGCGAGCACCCGCTCACCGAGCCGGGCCGAGGCGAGGTGCGCGAAGCGGACCAGCACCGCCTGCACCACCACGAACGCGGCGATGGCCGCCACGACCCGGTCCACAGTCGTCGCGGCGATGCCCTGGGAGATCCCCTCCACCAGGTCACCGAGCAGGCGCGGGGCGACGAGCCCGGCGCCGGCGGCGAGCGCGTGCAGGCCGAGCGCGACGGCCAGGCCACGCGGGTGACGGCGGATCAGCTCGCGCACGTACCGGCGGACCTGGGCGATGTCGGCGACGGGCAGCGCGTTGCTCATCGGTCCTCCTCCCGGCTCACCGTGGCGGCGTAGCGCGGCTCGCCGGCGAGCAGTTCCTCGTGCCGGCCCTCGGCGACGACCTTGCCGTCCTCGACGAAGACCACGTGGTCGGCGTGACCGAGCACCAGCGGGCTCGTGGTGCAGACGAGCGTGGTGCGGCCGCGGCGGGCCGGGCCGAGCCGTTCGGCGATGCGCGCCTCGGTGTGCGCGTCCACCGCGCTGGTCGGCTCGACCAGGATCAACGTCTCCGGGTCGGCGACGAGCGCGCGGGCCAGCCGCAGCCGTTGCCGCTGCCCGCCGGAGAACTCCCGGCCGCGTTCGGCGACCTCGCCGTCCAGGCCGCCGGGCAGCGCCTCGACGATGTCGGTGGCACTCGCCGCGGCCAGCGCCGCCGCCACGGCGCCGGGCTCGGCCCGGTCGTGCGGGTCAAGCTCCGTGCGCAGCACGCCGCTGAACAGCTGCGCGTCGTTGTCGGCCACCAGGATCCGCTCCCGCACCGTCGCCAGCGCCACGTCCCGCAGCGGTACGCCGTGCAGCGTGACGTCCCCGTCGGCGTAGCGGCCGAGCCGGTCGGCGATCTCGGTGGCGTCCTGCGGGGTGGCGGCGGCCAGCGCGGTCAGCCGGCCCGGTCGCAGCACCAGTCCGGAACGTACGTCCGCCAGCTCGCCCGGCCCGGCCGGCACCGGCACCGGGGTGGCCGGGTCGGTGAACTCCGGCGCGAGCCGCAGCAACCGGACGACCCGGCGGGCCGCGACGTGTCCCCGGGTCAGCTTGTCGGCCGCCTCGGTGAGGTTGCGCAGTGGGCTGACCAGGAACGCGGTGTAGCCGTAGAACGAGACCAGCTCGCCGGCGCTGATCTCGCCGCGCAGCGCGAACCGGGCGCCCAGCCAGGTCACCAGCACCACGAAGACGCCGGGCAGCAGGATCTGCGCCGCCTGCAACAGCGACTCGACCCGCGCCACCCGCAGCCCGTCCGCGCGCAACGCCTGCGAGCGTTGCCGGTAGCGCTCGGACAGCACCGGCTCGCCGCCGACTCCGCGCAGTACGCGCAGGCCCGAGACGATGTCCGCGGCCCGGGCGGTGAGCCGGCCGGTCGAGTCCCGGTACGCGGCCTGCTGCCGGTGCAGCGGGCGGATCAGCAACGCCACGAGCGCCATCAGCAGCGGCACCCCGAGCACCACCACGAGGCCGAGCGGCTGGGAGGCGCTGAGCAGGATCACCGCCACGGTGACGATGCCGACCACCGAGCCGGCGCCCCGGGCGGTGATGTCGATGGCGCTGCCGATGTGCTCGATGTCGGCGGTGCCGATACTCACCACCTCGCCCGCCGCGACCCGCCGGGGCAGCGCCGCGCCGAGGCGGTTCGTGGCGTCCACCGTGACCTGCACGGTGCGGTAGGCGGCGCCGAGCCAGTTGTGCACCGCGCAGCGGTGGCGCAGGATCCCGGCGACGGCCTGCACCAGACCCAGCCCGAGCAGGGCCAGACTCCAGCGCACCAGCGCGTCCGGGTCGCGTTGGGCCAGGCCGGCTTCCACGGCGCGGCCGAGCACGGCCGGCACCAGCGCCTGGGCCAGCATCCAGATCACGCCGAGCGCGAGCCCGGCGCCGAAGATGACGGGATGTCGCCCGGCGAGCCACACGAGATATCGGGTGGCCGACCGCGCGTCGGGGGTGCCGGGATCGCCGGCCGGTGAGAAGCGCATGGCGCACCGACGCTAGGTGCCGGGGCGACCCGCGCGCCAACCAATTCCGGCGGCCGTGACGACCCTCGCGTCAGCGGTCGACCTGCGTGAAGTCCCAGCTGTGCGGCGGGCGGGCGATCAGGCGCGCCGGCGGCTCGGGCAGCTCCCGAGGGCTGTTCCGCCACTTGGAGACGACCACCAGCCGGTGGTCGGTGGAGGAGAACACCTCGCTGGAGACGTGCATCGGGTCGTGCTCGAACTCGGGCAGCGCGGTCTCGCAGACCCAGGTGATCAGGTCGGCGAAGCCGTACGGCTCGGCCTTGGCCTCCCACATGCGGACGATCATGTCGGTCCCCTCCCCGCTCACACGCTGACCACTGTCAGCGGCATCGCCGAGTCGGCCGGCAGGTCCAGCCGGCTCGGCGCGACGCCCGCGGCGACCAGGTGGGAGCCGAGCGCGGCCACCATCGCGCCGTTGTCCGTGCAGAGCTTCGGCCGGGGCGTACGCACCCGGATGCCGTGCCTGCCGGCCCGCTGCTCGGCCATCGCCCGCAGCCGGGAGTTGGCCGCCACTCCGCCGCCGATGACCAGCGTGTCGATGCCGCTGCTGCGGCAGGCGTCGATCGCCTTGCCGACGAGCACGTCGCAGACCGCCTCCTGGAAGGATGCCGCCACGTCGGCGACCGGCACCGGCTCACCGGCCCGCTGCCGCGCCTCCACCCAGCGGGCGACAGCCGTCTTCAGGCCGGAGAAGGAGAAGTCGTACCGGTGTCCGACCAGGTCCTTCGCCGCGGTCAGCCCGCGCGGGAAGGCGATCGACGCCGGGTCACCGGCCCGCGCCTCGCGGTCGATGTACGGCCCGCCGGGGAACGGCAGCCCGAGCAGCCGGGCCACCTTGTCGAACGCCTCGCCGGCGGCGTCGTCGATGGTGGCGCCGAGCGGGACCACGTCGCGGGCCAGGTCGTCGACGCGCAGCAGCGAGGAGTGCCCGCCGGAGACCAGCAGCGCGATCGCGGGCTCGGGCAGCGGGCCGTGTTCGAGCGTGTCCACCGCCACATGCGCGGCGAGGTGGTTCACGCCGTACACCGGCTTCTCCGCCGCGACCGCGTACCCCTTGGCGGCGGCGACCCCGACGAGCAGCGCGCCGGCCAGGCCCGGCCCGGAGGTCACGGCGATGGCGTCGATGTCGGCGATGGTGACGCCGGCTTCGCGCAGCGCCCGGTCCATGGTCGGCACGATGGCCTCCAGGTGGGCGCGGCTGGCCACCTCGGGCACCACGCCGCCGAACCGGGCGTGCTCCTCGACGCTGGAGGCGAGCGCGTCGGCGAGCAGCGTGTGCCCGCGCACGATGCCCACGCCGGTCTCGTCGCAGGAGGTCTCGATGCCGAGGATCAGGGGTTCGTCAGCCATGCGCGTCAGTCCTCGTTGCGCTGCATGACCAGCGCGTCGGTGTTGCTCGGTTGGTAGTAGCCGCGCCGTACGCCGATCGGCTCGAACCCGTAGGTGGCGTAGAGCCGTTGCGCGGGCGCGTTGTCCGCGGCGACCTCCAGCAGCGTGCTGCGGGCGCCGCACCGGGCCGCCTCGGCGAGCAGCGCCTCCAGCAGCAGCCGGCCGATCCCCCGGCGGTGGGCGTCCCGGCGGACCGCGACGTTCTGCACCCACGCCTCGTCGGGCGGGGACACGGCCAGCCCGGCGTAGCCGAGGACGGCGCCGTCGTCGTCGGTGGCGACCAGGTAGAAGTGCCCGTTGGCGAGTTCGTTCCAGAACATCGCCGCCGACCACTGCTCGGCGCCGAAGAGGTCCGCCTCGATGGGCAGCACCTCGTCGATGTGCCACCAGCGGAACCGGCCCAGCCTCATGGCAGGACCGGCTTGTGGCCGGTGGCCGCGACCGCGTCCGGGCGGCGCAGGTAGAGCGGGGTGAGCGTCTCGCCGGGCGCGCCCGCGCGGATCCGCGGCGCGGCGAGACGGGCCAGCGCCAGCGGGTCCGGGTAGCGCGGCTCGTCGCGTACCGGCAGCCCCAGCACGTCCGCGTACCGGTGCGCGCCGTCGCCGACCGCGACGGTGACCGCAAGGTCGCGCGCCCGCTCCGCGACCACCGCCGGGGCGGCCACCTCCGGCCCGGCCAGGCGCCGGCCGGCGCCGTCGTAGACGGCCCAGTAGATCTCCCGGCGCCGCGCGTCGCTCGCCGCCAGCACCGGCTCGCCGGCGGCCGCCGGGTGGCCGAGCCCGTCCAGCGAGCAGACGCCGTACGTGGGTACGCCGAGCACCTGACCCATGGTGGCGGCGGTGACCAGCCCGACGCGCAGCCCGGTGAACGGGCCCGGGCCGAGGCCGGCGACGATAGCGGCCAGGTCGGCGGGCCGTGCACCGACGTCCGCCAGCACGGCGTCGACCTGCGGCGCGAGCAGCTCGCCGTGGGCGCGGGCGTCGACGGTGCACCGGGACGCGCGGACCGCGACGCCGTCCGCCGAGACCTCGGCAAGGGCCGCGGTCACCGCGGGCGTCGAGGAGTCCACCACGAGTACCAGCACGGTAAGCCAGCCTAGCCGTCCGCTCCGTCCGCCCCGTCCGCCCCCGGCACGCCCCCGGCACGCCCTCGGCACGCTCCCGGCACGCCCCCGGCACGCCCTCGCCGCTCGTCCGGTCACGATGCGTAGCGCCCGGATCAAAGAGAAGAGGTGAGAGCCTTATGCCTCTG
The DNA here is from genome assembly GCF_000717585.1 of Micromonospora globosa. Lineage (NCBI taxonomy): Bacteria > Bacillati > Actinomycetota > Actinomycetes > Micromonosporales > Micromonosporaceae > Micromonospora > Micromonospora globosa. Next base: position 230,728 of record NZ_JNZR01000003.1, on the reverse strand, counting down.
GGTCATAAATATGACTCAGAGGCATAAGGCTAAGAAGAGGACTGCCATTCTCCGGAGATGACGGAGAGTCGCCTCGTTCGAGAAATCGCCCGGACCTTGCGGCGTGAACGCGAACAGGCAGGGCTCACCCAGCAGGCTCTGGCCGCCCGGTCCGGGCTCAGTCAGGCCGCCATCGCCCGGATCGAACGCGGCGACCGGCTGCCGAGCCTGACCGCCGCGGAACGCCTGCTCGCCGCGCTCGGCCGGCAACTGCGGATCGAGGTCGAGCCGCTGGACAGCCACCTGGACGCCGCGCTGGACGAGATGGCCGGGACGGTGCTTGCCGAGCGGATCGAAGTCCTCCGGCTGGACCGGATCATGGACGCCCTGGGCGACCTGCCGTACGTACTGTCGGGCGGCACGGCGGCACTGCTGCAGGGCGCGCCGCTGCCGGTGGACGCGGTCGAGATCGCGGTGCGCTGGCGGGACTCGCCGCAGTTCAGCGCGCTCCTCGATCGGATCTACGCGCAGCGCTGGGACGCTCGATGGCAGGTGTGGGGCGGCATCCACACGGAGCCCGAAGAGCCGGGCGAGCACCGCTGGCTGACCCGCTACGGCGAGCTGCGGGCCCGGATGTGCGAGGAACTGCCCGAGCCCATCGAGGTCCGCCTCGGTGAACGTACGTACCCGGTCGAGCCGCTGGTCGAGGTGGAGGTGACCGACCAGCGCACGGCCGAGCTGCTGTCCCGGTACCGCCGGCGCCTCGCCGCGGCGGGCGAGGCGCCGGGCGGGTCAGCCGGCTGAGCGCTCCCAGTCGACGGTGGGCAGCCCCGCGTCGGCCAGCGCCTTGTTAGCAGCGCTGAACGGGCGGCTGCCGAGGAAGCCGCGCGGGTTCATCGGGCTCGGGTGCCCGGCCTCCAGCACCACGTGCTGCGGGTTGGTCACCAGCGCCGCCTTCTTGCGCGCGTAGCCGCCCCAGAGCAGGAAGACCACGCGCTGGTCGAGCGCGTCGAGCGCCCGGATGGTGGCGTCGGTGAACTCCTCCCAGCCCTTGTTGGCGTGCGAGCCGGGCGTGGCCTGCCGGACCGTCAGCACCGAGTTGAGCAGCAGGACGCCCTGCGCGGCCCAGCCGTCGAGGTTGCCGCTGCGCGGCTTCGGCACGCCCAGGTCCTCGCCCAGCTCCTTGAAGACGTTGCGCAGCGACGGCGGCACCGCCACCCCCGCGCGCACGCTGAAGCTCAGCCCGTGCGCCTGGCCCGCCTTGTGGTACGGGTCCTGCCCGAGGATCAGCACCCGGGTGTCGGCCGGCCCGCACAGCCGGTAGGCGGAGAAGAGGTCCTCCAGCGGCGGGAAGACAGTGGCGGTCGCGTACTCCCGGGCGACGAACTCGGCCAGCGCCGCGGTGCGGGCCGGGTCCAGGTGGGGGGTGAGCACGGCACGCCAGGCCTCCGGCAGCAGCGCCGGCAGGTCCAGGGTGGGGGCGTCGGGCATCGGCAACCTCTCCTCGTCGGTCGCCATCTTCTTACCAGCCGCGACCGACACTCCCGGGCGGCGGCAGGGCCGGGTACTGGACGAGAAAAGTTACCGGAGCGTAACCTACTGGCAAGTTACTTACGCCACACCGCCACTGCTAGCTTGCATCCACCACCATCGATGCTCGCTAGGAGTGCCCGTGAGCAGGAGAAACACCCGTCCCCGCATGCCCTCCGCCGCCCCCTCCCCCCGCCGCACGACCGGCCTCCGGATGCTGGCCGTCGCCGCGGCGGCAGCCACCTACCTGGCCGGATCCGGCGCAGCCGCAGCCGCCGACGGCACCACGCCGGTGGTCTCCCGCGGCGTGACGATCCCCGCCTTCTACCACCCGCCCGCCGACCTGCCCGCCACCAACGGCACGCTGATCCGTACCGAGCCGCTGCCGCTCGGGCTCAGCATCCCCGGGCTCGACGGCCGCCCGATGCCCGGCACCGCCACCCGCCTGATGTACCGGTCCACCGACTCCAACGGCCGGGCCGTCGGCGTGACCGGCGCCTACATCGAACCGTCGGCGGCGTGGCGGGGCACCGGCCCGCGCCCGCTGGTCGCCGTCGCCTCCGGCACCATGGGGCAGGGCGACCAGTGCGCGCCCTCGTTCGCCCTGCAACACCCGCTCACCCTCACCGGCGACACCCTGTCCGTCGGCTACGAGGCCCTGGCGATCTACCGCCTCCTCGCCACCGGCGCCGCGGTCGTCGTCACCGACTACGTCGGGCTGGGCGCGACCGACCGGCTGCACACGTACGTCAACCGCCTCGACGAGGGACGTGCCCTGCTCGACGCGGCCCGCGCCGCCCGCACCGTGCCGGGCGCGTCGGTCACCGACCGGTCCCGCGTCGGTCTGTACGGCTACAGCCAGGGTGGCGGCGCCAGCGCCGCAGCCGCCGAACTCCAGCCCACCTACGCGCCCGACGTGCCACTGGCCGGCACCTACGTCGGCGCGCCGCCAGCCGACCTGACCGCTGTCATCGGCGGCATCGACGGCAGCGCGCTGGCCGGGGCGCTGGGCTGGTCGCTCAACGGCTTCGCCCAGTCCGACCCGGCGGTGCGGGACGTCATCGAGGCGAACGTCAACGACGCCGGCCGGGCGGCGCTCACCGACACCTCGACCATGTGCGTCGGTGACGCCATCCTCCGGTACGCGTTCACCAAGAGCAGCAGGTGGATCACCGGCGGCCGGTCCCTCACCGCTGTCATCGCCGCCTCGCCCGAGGCAGCCGCCGTCCTCGACCGGCAGCGCATCGGCACGCTCAAGCCCGCCGGGCCGGTACGCGTGGCGACCGGCGTCCAGGACGACATCGTGCCCCACCGGCAGGCCCGTCAACTGGCGGTCGACTGGTGCCGCAAGGGTGCCAACGTGACCTACCAGGCCGTCAGCCTGCCCAACCTCGGTGACAAGCTCCTCACCAACCACCTGGCGCCGCTCATCACCGACCAGGGCGACGCGGTGGCCTGGCTGACCGACCGGCTCGCCGGGCGCACCGCCTACTCCAACTGCTGGACGATGCCCCTTCAGCCCTAGGACAGTTCGGCGACCCGGGCGGTCCAGTCGCCGCCGACCGGCTCCAGCGTGACCGCCCGGGTGTCGTCGTCGCGGCGGTCGATGCGTACCCGCAGGTGCGCGTCGACCAGCTGCTCGACCATCCCCTCGCCCCACTCCACCACGGTGACCGCCTCGTCAACCGAGGCGTCCAGGTCGAGGTCGTCGATCTCCGCGCGCGGGTCGGCGGCCTCACCCAGGCGGTACGCGTCGGCGTGCACGAGCGTCACCCGGCCGCCCCGCGCCGGGTCGGGCCGGTGCACCCGGGCGATGACGAAGGTGGGCGAGGTGATGTCCCCGCGTACGCCGAGGCCGGCGCCGATGCCCTGGGTCAGCGCGGTCTTGCCGGCGCCGAGCGGGCCGCTGAGCAGCAGCAGGTCACCGGCCCGCAGCACCCCGGCCAGCCGCCGCCCGAACTCGTGGGTGTCGTCGACCGTCTTCAGCTCCACGACCACTGTCATAGCGAGTCCAGGAACCTCTCCAGCGCCACGTTCACCTCGTCGGCGTGCTCCAGCATCACCACGTGCCCACTGTCGTTGATCTTCACGAACTCGGCGTGCGGCAGCCGCCGGACGATCTCCTCGGAGTGCGTCACCGGCGTGATCATGTCCTTGTCGCCCACGATCACCAGCACCGGCGTGCCGGCCAGCGCCGCAAGCGCCGGGAACCGGGAGTGGGTGGCGATCGTGCGCAGGTAGCGGGTGACCGTGTCGGCCGAGGTGCGCGAGTTCATCATCTCGACGTACGACACCAGGGCCGGGCTCGGCTTCGACGTGCCGAAGCCGTACTTGCGGGTGAGCAGCCAGGCCACGTTCGACGTCGACCGGCGCGCCCGGTCGATCACGGTCCCGCCGTACCGGGTGGCGTTGCTCATCATGTAGAGCACCGGCGAGCCGACGCGGCCGAGCAGCGCGGGCGCCACCAGCTTGGTCTCCGCCGCGAGGCCGCCCGAGGTGGCCATCAGCACGGTGCCGACCACGCGGTCACCGAACATCTCCGGGTACAGCTCGGCCAGCGCCATGATCGTCATGCCGCCCATCGAATGCCCGACCAGCACCAGCGGGCCGTCCGGGGCCACCTCGTCGAGCACCCGGCGCAGCGTGTGGCCCAGCGCGGTCAGGTCGTACTCGCCGCTCTCCAGCCGGCCGGAGCTGCCGTGCCCCGGCTGGTCGTACGCGACCACCCGGTAGTCGCCGCGCTCGGCGAGCCGCTTGCGCTGGAAGTGGAACGTGCCCATGTCCAGGCAGAACCCGTGCACCAGCACCACAGTCGGGTGCCCTGCGACAGGGCGGGTCGGCTCGACCACCTCGACGTGGATGTCGGTGCCGTCCGGCATCTCCAGCCGGTACGCCTCGTCGTAACGCTGCTCACCGAAGACCTCGTCGGCGTACCTGTCGGTGGGGTCGTTCTTGAGCCGGCGGACCAGCACCCGCTCGCTGACCACGCCCGCCGCGAGCCCGGCGGCGGCAACGCCGACGGCGGCGCCGACCAGCCCGGCCACCTTGCCGGCAGCGGTACGCGGTCGCGGCAACCGGACACTCATGCGTGCTCGCCGTCGTAGACGCGGGGCACGCGCACACCGCCGAAGCGGGTCACGATCTCGTAGTTGATGGTGCCGACCGCCTCGGCCCAGTCGTCGGCGGTGGGCTCGCCGTCCGCGCCGCTGCCGAACAGCGTCGCCACGTCGCCGTCGGTCACCTCGTCGTCGCCGCAGTCGACCACGAACTGGTCCATGCAGACCCGCCCGGAGATGGTCCGGCGCTTGCCGGCGAGCTGCACCGGGCCGGTGTTGGAGGCGTGCCGCGGCACCCCGTCGGCGTAGCCGAGCGGCACCACCGCGAGGTTGGCCTCCTGCTCGGTGAGGTAGGTGTGGCCGTAGGAGACGCCGGTGCCGGCCGCCACCCGTTTGGTGAGCATCACCCGGGCGCGGGCGGTCATGGCGGGACGCAGACCGAACTGCTCGCCCGCGACCGGCGACAGGCCGTAGACGGCGATGCCGGGCCGGACCAGGTCGAAGTGGGTGTCCGGCCGGGTCAGCGTGGCGGCCGAGTTGGCCAGGTGCCGGTAGCGCGGACGCAGACCGGCACGCGTCACCATCTCCAGCCCCTCCTGGAACACGGCGAGCTGGCGGTCGGTGGTGGGGTGACCGGGCGAGTCCGCGTACACGAAGTGGCTCCACACGCCGACCACCTCGACCAGACCGTCGGCCTGGGCCTTCGCGGCGGCCTCCAGCAGCGCCGGCCAGTCGGCGACGGTGGCGCCACCCCGGGCCAGCCCGGTGTCGATCTTGAGGTGCAGCCGGGCCGGGCGGTCCGCCCGGCGGCTCGCCTGGATCATCTCGTCGAGCTGGGTGAGGCCGGCGCAGCCAAGGTCGACGCCGACGGTGATCCCGTCGTGCAGCGGCAGCCCGGGGCTGAGCAGCCAGGCCAGCACCGGCGCGGTGATGCCCTCCTCGCGCAGCCGCAGCGCCTCGTCCAGCGTGCAGACGCCGAGCTGGTCCGCCCCGGCGTCGAGCGCCGCGCGGGCGGCCGGCACCATGCCGTGGCCGTACCCGTCGCCCTTGACCACCGCCATCAGTTCGGCGCTGGTGCCGGCCTTGAGCCGGGTCACGTTCTCCCGGATCGCGTCCAGGTCGACGCGCACCTCCGACTGCCACATGTCCTCAGCCTACTTCCGTCAGTGATCATCAGCGCCGTGAGCCGTGCGGGCGGTGCCCGCCGCCACCGGGCGCCGCCGCCCGGATCAGCCCAGCCGGGCCAGTACCGGACGCAACGCCGCGGCCACGTCGGGCGCGGTCACCGGACCGCCGCGCGCCGCCTCCCGCCCGGCCAGCCCGTGCAGGTACGCCGCCGCGGCGGCCGCCCGTTCCGGGGCCAGCCCGGCGGCGAGCAGCGAACCGAGCAGCCCGGCCAGCACGTCGCCGGTGCCACCGGTGGCGAGCACCGGGGTGCCGGTCGGGTTCACGTACGCGCGGCCGTCGGGCGTGCCGATGACCGTACGGTCGCCCTTGAGCAGCACCACCGCGTTCATCCAGGCGGCCAGCCGCAGCGCGGCGGCGACCCGGTCGTCCCCCGGCATCTCGCCGCAGAGCCGGGCGTACTCCCGGTCGTGCGGCGTCACCACGATCGGCGCGTCCCGGCCGCGCAGCCGGTCGGCCAGCTTGCCATCGACGAGCAGCGTCAGCGCGTCCGCGTCGAGCACCACCGGCACCGGCGCGGCGAGCACCGCGCGCAGCTCGGCGGCGGAGTCCTCGCCGGTGCCGAGCCCGGAGCCGCAGACCCACGCCTGCACCCGGCCGGCGTCGGCGACCCGGCCGGTGGCGATCACCGACGGATGCTGGTGCAGCACCTCGCCCTCGGCGCTACCGGCGTAGCGGACCAGGCCGGTGGGACCGGCGAGCGCCCCGGCGACCGAGAGCACGGCGGCGCCGGGGTAGGTGGCCGACCCGGTGGCGACGCCTACTACGCCCCTGGTGTACTTCTCCGACGACGCGCCCAGCGCCGGCCACCAGTCGGCCACGTCCGTCTGCTCGATCACCTGGAGCGCCGGCGTGCCGCGCAGCCACGGCGTCAGCCCGATGTCGACCAGCTCGACCTCGCCGGCCAGCTCGGCGGCCGGCCCGACGACCAGTGCGGGCTTGAGCGCGCCGAAGGCGACTGTCACGTCGGCGCGGACCGCCCGGGGCCGCCCGGCGTCGGTGAGCGGGACGTGGCCGGTGTCGACAGCGACGCCGCTCGGCACGTCGACCGCGACCACGGTGGCGCGCGTGCCGCCGCGCCCGCGCTGCCCGGTCAGGCTCGCGGCCAGCTGCTCGGCCGTCTCGCGGAGCCCTCCGGTGCCGCCGATGCCCACGATGCCGTCGAGCACCAGGTCGACCACAGCGGGCGGCCGGTCGGCCACACGGCCGCCGGCGGCGCGCAGGGCGGCCAGGCCCTCGGCGTGTGCCCGGCCCGGCGTGAGGAGCAGCGCTGTCACCGCCACGCCCCGGCGGGCCAGATGCGCGCCCGCGAACAGCGCGTCGCCGCCGTTGTCGCCGGACCCGGCGAGCACCAGCACCCGGGCGCCGTAGACACCGCCCCGGTCGGCGAGCAGCAACGCGCAGCGGCGGGCCAGCCCGGCCGCCGCCCGCTGCATCAGCGCACCGGGCGGGAGGGTGGCCATCAGGCCCGCCTCCGCCGCGCGAACGTCCGCGACCCGCCACACCTGTCTCATGCCACCCCGCCCCGCTCGTCGCGCCGGCTCAGCATCCGCTCGCGGCTCCCCCGATCACGGCCTCACCCTACCGGCGGTACGCGCCCGGGACCGGCTGGCGAACAAGCCCTGTGGATAACCCGGACCGTTGTCCACAGGGGTCGGCGGCCACTGCCGGGTGCCGCCTAGCGTCCCGGTGTCCGGAGCCGGCCGGTGGCGCCGGGCGAGGGAGGGCACGTGGTGGAGAAACCGTTAGACGTCGACCCGGAGCTGCTGCGATCGGTGGCGCGCGAGCTGGCCGACGACGCGTACCGGCTGGGCCGCGGGCCGGGCGCGGCACCGGAGTCGTTGCTGGTGGCGGCACCGGACGGCTGGCGATCCGCGGTGGCGCTGACCGAACTGGAGTCGGCCGTGCGGCGCTGGTCCGGCGCGCTCGGCGCCCGGGTGGCCGACACCGCTCAGGCGTTGCGCCGCGGCGCGGACGGCTACGAGGCGGTCGATGAACGCGCCGCCCGCCGCCTCACCGGGGTGCTCCGGTGAACGACGGTCCGGCCGACGCCGTGGACGTGCCGGTCGGCTACGCGCAGCTCTGGCGGGCCGATCCGGGCGCCTGGTCCACCGCCGGGGCGGCGTGGCGGGGCATCACCACGCCGGTACGGCAGCGCGCCGACGCGTTGACCGCCCGGATCGGCACGCTCCGCCCCGGGTGGTCGGGTGCGGCCTCGACTGCCGCGCAGCGGCGCATCGGGGATCTGCGCACCGATCTCACCGACGTGCTGCCCGCACTGGTCGAGGTCGATCAGGTGCTCGCCGAGTTCGGCGCCCGGCTGGGCGCGGCGAAGGCCCGGCTCGGCGCCGAGGTGGCCCGCGCCGAGTCCGGTGGCCTGCTCGTCGACCGCACCGGCGCGGTCCGGCCCGACCCGGCACGGCCGCCGGGGCAGACCGGGCCGGCGGTGGTCGACGCGCGGGCCGGGATCCGGGGCGCGCTGACGCTCGCCGGCGCCGCCGACCGCGAGGCGGCCGGCCGGCTGGCGGAGCTGACCACCGCTGCGGTACGCGGCTGGGTGAGCGTCCCGCCCGCGTGGCGGCCCGGTCCCGGCGCCGGGCCGGCCGAGGTGAGCCGCTGGTGGGCCGGCCTGAGCGCGGCCGAGCGGCGCTGGCTGGTGGGGCGGGAACCGGGCCGGATCGGGCGCCTCGACGGGCTTCCGGCCGCCGTCCGGGACCAGGCGAACCGGCTACTGCTCGGCGACCGGCGGGAGCAGTTGCTCGCGCGCCGGCTCGGGCTGCTGCACCCGCTTCCGGCCGGGCCGTTGGAGGCGTCCCGGCGGGTCCGGCTCGCCGCTGTCGAGGCGGCGCTGCGCGGGCTGGACGGGCTCGGCGAGCGGCTGGCCGCAGGCGGGGCGCCGCGGGCGTACCTGCTGGGGCTCGACCCGGCCGGCGACGGCCGCGCGGTGGTGGCGCTCGGCAACCCGGACCGCGCCGCCTCGGTGCTCACGTACGTCCCGGGCATGACCTCGGATCTCGCCGACGCGCCGGCCGAGCTGGGCCGGGCAGCACGGGTGTTGCAGCGATGCGCGGCGCTCGGGCCGGGCGAGGAGGCGGCGGCTGTGCTCTGGCTGGACTACGACGCGCCCGGCTTCCTCACCGAGGCGGCGGGCACCCGGCAGGCCGAGGACGCCGGCCCGGCGCTGCACCGGTTCCAGGACGGGCTGCGGGCCGCGCACGAAGGCCCACCGGCCCGGCAGACGGTGCTCGGGCACAGCTACGGCTCGCTCGTGGTCGGCACCGCCGCCCGCGACCACGGGTTGGGCGCCGACGCGCTGGTCTTCGTCGGCTCGCCGGGCGTCGGCGTCGACCACGCCGCCGAGCTGCGGATGCCCGCCGGTCAGGTCTGGTCGTCGACCGCGCCGGACGACGTGATCCGGCTGGCCCGCCCACCGGACGAGCTGGCCCGCCGCGCGCTGCTCGCGGGTACGCCGCTCGGTCCGGCGCTCGCCGTGCTCGACCCGCACGGCGAGCGACTCTGGTTCGGCGCCGACCCGAGCGCGCCGGACTTCGGCGGGAGGCGCTTCCCGAGCGCTCCGCACGGCCACACCGGCTACTGGGATCCGGACAACCCGGCGCTGGACGGCATGGCCCGGATCGTGCTGGGCCGATGACCGCCCGCGGCCCTCCGGCGACCGGTCCGCGGCCGTCCGGCGGCCGGTCCGCGGCCGTCCGGCGGCCGCCCGAGAGGCAGGCCGGAGACGACGCGGTCCCTCCACCCGTCGTGCGGGCGGAGGGACCGTGGACGAGAGCGGAGGGACCGTGGACGAGATCGGCTACTCGACAGTGACCGACTTGGCCAGGTTCCGGGGCTGGTCGACGTCGTGCCCGCGGGCGGCGGCGATCTCGGCGGCCAGCACCTGCAACGGCACCGTGGTCACCAGCGGCGCCAGCAGCGTCGGCGTACGCGGCACGTAGATCAGGTGGTCGGCGTAGCGGACCACCGCCTGGTCGCCCTCCTCGGCGATCACGATGGTGCGGGCGCCGCGGGCGCGGACCTCCTGGATGTTGGAGACGACCTTGTCGTGCAGCATGCCCCGGCCGACCGGGGAGGGCACGATGCAGATCACCGGCGTGCCCTGGTCGATCAGCGAGATCGGGCCGTGCTTCAGCTCGCCGGCGGCGAACCCCTCGGCGTGCATGTACGCCAGCTCCTTGAGCTTCAGCGCACCCTCCAGCGCCACCGGGTAGCCCACGTGCCGGCCGATGAACAGCACCGTCGGCTCGGACTTCAGCTCGCGGCCCAGCTCACGGACCGGCTCGATGCGGTCCAGCAGCTCCCGCAGCTTGCCCGGCATCTCCTGGAGCTGGGCCACCACCGCGCCCACCTCGTCGGCGAACTTGATGCCGCGCACCTGGGCCAGGTGCAGGCCGATCAGGTAGCAGGCGACGACCTGGGTGAGGAACGCCTTGGTGGAGGCGACGGCGATCTCCGGGCCGCCGTGGGTGTAGAGCACCGCGTCGGACTCGCGCGGGATGGTCGAGCCGTTGGTGTTGCAGATCGCCAGCACGCGGGCCTTCTGCTCCTTGGCGTGGCGCAGCGCCATCAGCGTGTCCATCGTCTCGCCGGACTGCGAGATCACCACGATCAGCGTGGACCGGTCCAGCACCGGGTCGCGGTAACGGAACTCGCTGGCCAGCTCCACCTCGCAGGGGATGCGGGTCCAGTGCTCGATGGCGTACTTGGCGACCAGGCCGGCGTGGTAGGAGGTGCCGCAGGCGACGATGAAGATCTTGTCGACGTCGCGCAGGTCCTGCTCGCTGAGGCGGACCTCGTCGAGGGCGATCTCGCCGGTCTCGGTGAGCCGGCCCAGCAGCGTGTCGGCGATGGCCTGCGGCTGCTCCTCGATCTCCTTGAGCATGAACCAGTCGTAGCCGCCCTTCTCGGCGGCCGACGAGTCCCAGTCGATGTGGAAGTCCGTGCCGCTCGCCGGCTGACCGTGGAAGTCGGTGATGTCGATGCTGTCCGGGGTGATCAGGACGATCTGGTCCTGCCCCAGCTCGACCGCGTCCCGGGTGTGCTCGATGAACGCGGCGACGTCGCTGGCCAGGTAGTTCTCGCCGTCGCCCCGGCCGACGACCAGAGGCGAGTTGCGCCGGGCGCCGACCACCGCGCCGGGGATGCCGGCGTCGACGGCGAGCAGCGTGAACGCACCCTCCAGGCGCGCGCAGACCACGCGCATGGCGGCGGCGAGCAGCGCCGGGCTGTCGGTCTCGCCGGCCGAGCGCAGGTCGGCCAGCGCGCGGGCGATCAGGTGCGCGGCGCACTCGGTGTCGGTGTCGCTGGCGAACTCGACACCCTCGTCCTCCAGCTCGGCGCGCAGCTTCGCGAAGTTCTCGATGATGCCGTTGTGGATCACCGCGACCCGGCCGTCCGGGGAGAGGTGCGGGTGGGCGTTGCGGTCGGTCGGGCCGCCGTGCGTGGCCCAGCGGGTGTGGCCGATGCCGGTGGTGCCGTCGCCGATGCCAATCGGGCTGGCGGCGCAGTCCTCGGGGTTGTCGGCCGCCCGCTCGGAGAGGACCTTCTCCAGGTTCGCGAGCTTGCCGGCCTTCTTCTCGGTCAGCAGCTCGTCCTCGCAGACCACGGCGACGCCGGCCGAGTCGTAGCCGCGGTATTCGAGACGCCGCAGTCCGTCAAGCACGATGCCGAGCGCCGGGCGCGCACCGGCGTAACCCACGATTCCACACATGGTCCGCAGCCTAACCGAGTTTCGCTCATCGTGCGTGCTCGGAAAGGCGGTTAACGATCACTGAACTTGAGCGAACCGAGCGCCGGGGATGCGATTACCGGACAAAGCACCATCCAGGTCGTTCCGCCCGTCCGGACCGGTTCGGGACGCGGGGCGCGGACCGCCGGCCGGGACCGCACGGCTGGCCGCCACCGCCTACATTGAGGCCGGGCGCCGTCCCCCGGCCCCACCGTTCCGCGGTCGTCCGCGCCGTACCCCTGTGAGCTGAGCCCATGTCCGAGACGACCCCCGCCCCCGAACCGGCCTCCGGACCGAGCGACCCGACCGCCGCGCCGGCCACGCCGCAGCCCTCGTCCTGGACGCCGCCGGACCCGTTGGCCGCCCCGCAGCCGTGGACGCCGCCCGCGCCCTGGTCGCCGCCCCCGGCACCGAGCCCGTGGGCGGCAGCCGGCCCGGAGAGCGCGTCCGGAACCGACCCGGCCTCGTCCCCGAGCGGCACGGGCCGGCCGGTGGGCGAACCGGGGTGGGCGGCTCCGGCCGACCCGGCCGCCACGCCACGCCCGGCCGTCCCACCGGCCTCCGGCGATCCGCAGGCCCCAGGCTTCCCGGCCACGCCCGGCTGGCCGTCCCAGCCCGGCGTCCCGGACTTCTCGGCACAGCCGGCCTGGACACCGGGCGCCTACCCGCCCGGCCCTCACAAATCCGGGTCCTACCCGCCCGGGCCCTACCCGCCGCCGTACGCGTATCCGGGCATGCCGCCGCGCCGCAGCGGCGGCGGCTGGGTGGCCGGTCTGGTGATCGGCATCGTCACCGTCCTCGCACTGATCGTCTGCGGCTGCGTCGGGCTGTCCTTCCTCGGCCGCTCCATGACCGACGGGACGGCCTCCGGCGACCGGTACGACGGGCCGCTGTACGGCGAGCCCGACGGATGGGCCGACGAGCCCACCGGTCCCCCGGCCCGACCGGTCACCACCCCGTCCGGCGGACCCGGCAGGTTCACCGTCCTGTACGAGGTCACAGCCACCGACGGCGAGGCGGAGGTGCAGTTCTACGACGCGGACGCGAACTTCCACCAGCCCGGCGCCGTGGACACGCCCTGGCGGCTGAGCCTCACCGCGAACGACCGCGAGCGGGTGCAGATCATCGCGAGCCCCGTCGAGTCCGGCGAGGTGACCTGCCGGATCACCGTCAACGGCAAGGTCGTCTCCACGGACTCGGGCGAGTACGGCGCGACCTGCTTCGGCTGGTGAGCGGTCGGCGGCGGGCCGTAGGCTGGCCGCCGTGACGACGACCGATCCCCTGGTGGCCCGGATGCGGCCGTTCGGCACCACCGTCTTCGCCGAGATGTCCGCGCTGGCCGTGCGCACCGGCGCGGTCAACCTCGGGCAGGGCTTCCCGGACACCGACGGCCCGCCGGAGATGCTCGCCGCCGCGGCCGAGGCGCTGCGTACCGGCCACAACCAGTACCCGCCCGGCCCGGGGATCCCCGCGCTGCGCGCCGCCGTCGCCGGGCACCAGCGCCGGTTCTGGGGCCTGGAGTACGACCCGGACGGCGAGATCGTCGTGACGGCCGGCGCCACCGAGGCGGTCGCGGCGAGCATCCTCGCGCTCTGCGAGCCGGGTGACGAGGTGATCTGCTTCGAGCCGTACTACGACTCGTACGCCGCCTCGATCGCGCTCGCCGGCGCGGTCCGCCGCCCGGTGACGCTGCGGCCCGGCCCCGACGGCAGGTACGCGTTCGACCCGGACGAGCTGCGCGCCGCGTTCGGGCCACGTACCCGGCTGGTGCTGCTGAACTCGCCGCACAACCCGACCGGCAAGGTCTTCACCGCCGACGAGCTGACGACGGTGGCCGAGCTGTGCCGGGAACACGACGTGTACGCGGTCACCGACGAGGTCTACGAGCACCTGGTGTTCACCGACGCCGCCGCGCCGCACGTACCGCTGGCCACGCTGCCGGGCATGCGGGAGCGGACGCTGCGCATCTCGTCGGCCGGCAAGACGTTCTCCTGCACCGGCTGGAAGGTCGGCTGGGTGAGCGGCCCCGCGCCGCTGGTGGCGGCGGTGCTGCGGGTGAAGCAGTTCCTCACGTTCGTCAACGCCGGGCCGCTGCAACCGGCGGTGGCTGTGGCGCTCGGGCTGCCGGACGCGTACTTCACCGGGTTCCGGGACGACATGCAACGCCGCCGGGACCAGCTCGCCGCCGGGCTGGCCGACGCCGGGTTCGGCGTGCTCGCGCCGGAGGGCACCTACTTCGTCACCGCCGACGTCACGCCGCTGCGCGGCCGGGACGGGGTGGAGTTCTGCCGGGCGCTGCCGGAGCGCTGCGGCGTGGTGGCGGTGCCGACGCAGGTGTTCTACGACGACGTGGAGGCCGGGCGCCGGCTGATCCGGTTCGCGTTCTGCAAACGGCCGGAGGTGCTGGCCGAGGCGGTGACCCGGCTGCGCCGGCTCCGGGCGGACGGATGAGCGACGAGCAGGCCACGCGGCTGCGCCGGTTCACCGCCCAGCGTGGCTGCGACACGATGCTCTCCGGCGTACGCCCGGCCTCCGTACGGGAACAGCTCGCCGCGCTCGATCAGGTGGCCGGGGACGACCCGCCCGACCTGTACGGCGAGGGCGGGCCGGTGGCGGAGCTGGAGCTGCGGGTCGCCGAGCTGCTCGGCGCGGAGGCTGCCGCGTTCTTCCCGTCGGGCACGATGGCGCAGCAGGTGGCCATGCGTCACGGGGCGGAGCTGACCGGCCGCGCCGGTGTCGGCCTGCACCCGCTCAGCCATCCGCTGACGCACGAGCGGGACGCGTACGCGCTGCTCGCCGGCGTACGCGCGGTGCGCACCACGAGCGCGCCGCGCAACCCGACTGCCGACGAGGTGGCGGCGCTCGACGAGCCGATCGGCACACTCTTCCTGGAGTTGCCGCTGCGGGACGCCGGGTTCGTGCTGCCGACCTGGGACGAGCTGGTGGCCGTCGTCGCGGCGGCCCGCGCCGGCGGTGCCCGGGTGCACTTCGACGGGGCCCGGCTCTGGGAGTCGTCAGTCCATCTGGGCTACTCGCCGGCCGAGATCGCGGCGCTGGCCGACAGCACGTACGTCTCGTTCTACAAGTCGCTGGGCGGCATCTCCGGTGCCGCGCTGGCCGGCGACGCGGACCTGATCCGGTACGCGCGTGCCTGGCGGCACCGCTACGGCGGCACGCTGTTCCAGCAGTGGCCGGCGGCGCTCGCAGCGCTCGCCGGGCTGACCCGGGAGCTGCCCCGCCTCCCCGGGTACGTGGTGCACGCCCGGGTGGTGGCCGAGGCGCTGGCCGCCCTGCCCGGCGCCCGGGTGTACCCGGCGCCGCCGCACACCCACCAGTTCCGGTTCTGGCTGCCGTACCCGGCGGCCGTGCTCGACGCGGCGAACCTGGCGCTGGCCGAGGAGGAACGCGCGTGGTTCGTCGGCGGCTGGCGGGACACCGAGGTACCCGGGCTGGCGCTGGCCGAGGTGACCGTGGCCGGGCCGGCGCAGGAGCTGGACGCCGGCGCGGTGGCCGACCTGGCCGCCCGCTTCCTGCGCCGGGTCCAGGCGAACTGACCGCCGCGTCCGGCCGAGCTGACCGGCGAGGAGGAAGAGCAGGCGGCCCCGGGTCGGTCAGGCGACCGGGCTGGCGGTGCGGACCTGCTCGGCGATGCGCTCGGCGACCTCGCGGGCGGTGTCCTCGGTGGCCGCCTCGACCATGACCCGCACCAGCGGCTCGGTGCCGGACGGGCGCAGCAGCACCCGGCCGGTCTCACCCAGCTCCGCCTCGGCGCGCTCGACCTCGGCCCGGACGGCCGGTGCGGCGGCGCCGACGGTACGGTCGCCGACCGGCACGTTGATCAGCACCTGGGGCAGCTTGGTGACCACGGCGGCCAGCTCGGCCAGCGAGGTGCCGGTGGCGGCCATCCGCGCCATCAGGTGCAGGCCGGTCAGCACGCCGTCGCCGGTGGTGGCGTACGCGGGCAGCACGATGTGGCCGCTCTGCTCGCCGCCGAGCGCCAGGCCGGAGGCGCGCAGCTCCTCCAGCACGTACCGGTCGCCGACCTTGGTCTCGACCAGCCGGATGCCGTGCTCGGACATGGCCAGCCGGAGACCGAGGTTGCTCATCACTGTGGCGACCAGGGTGTCCTGGGTCAGCTCGCCGGCGTCCCGCATGGCCAGCGCGAGGATCGCCATGACCTGGTCGCCGTCGACCTCGTTCCCGTCGGCGGTGACCGCGACGCAGCGGTCGGCGTCGCCGTCGTGGGCGATGCCGAGGTGGGCGCCGTGCTCGACCACTGCGGCGCGCAGCGCCTCGATGTGGTTCGAGCCGCACTCGTCGTTGATGTTGAGCCCGTCCGGCTCGGCGTGGATGGCGATCACCTCGGCGCCGGCCTCCCGGTAGGCGACCGGTGCGACGTCGGCGGCCGCGCCGTTGGCGCAGTCGACCACGACCTTGATCCCGTCGAGGCGGTGCGGCACGGTGCCGACCAGGTGCTGCACGTAGTGGTCGGCGCCGTCGAGCAGGTCGTGCACGCGGCCGACACCGGCGCCGACGGGGCGCTTCCAGGCGGTGGTGGCGTTCGCCTTCACCGCCTCCTCGATCCGCATCTCGATCTCGTCGGGCAGCTTGTGCCCGCCGGCGGCGAACAGCTTGATGCCGTTGTCCGGCATCGGGTTGTGCGAGGCGGAGAGCATCACGCCCAGGTCGGCCTTTGCCTCGGCGGTGAGGAACGCCACCGCCGGGGTGGGCAGCACGCCGACCCGGACCACGTTGGCGCCGGCGCTGGTGAGCCCGGCGACCACCGCCGCCTCCAGCATCTCGCCGCTGGCCCGGGTGTCCCGGCCGACCACCGCGAGCGGCGGATGGCTCTTGTCGGTCTCGGCCAGCGTGTGGGCCGCGGCCACCGCGACCGCAAGCGCCAACTCCGGGGTGAGATCCGCGTTCGCCCGCCCGCGTACGCCGTCCGTGCCGAACAACCGGCCCATACCCGCCAACCTCCGTGGAACTGCCGATGAGAGGAGAAACGCGGAACGGCCGGTCCGCCTCCCGGATGGGGGAGGCGAACCGGCCGTCCGTCAGAAGTACAAGACGCTTGTGGTGATCAGCGCTTCGAGTACTGGGGAGCCTTACGGGCCTTCTTGAGGCCGTACTTCTTGCTCTCCTTGACCCGGGCGTCACGGGTCAGGAAGCCGGCCTTCTTCAGGGCCGGGCGGTCGTCGGGCTCGCTGACGATCAGCGCCCGGGCGATGGCGAGCCGCAGCGCGCCGGCCTGGCCGGTGGTGCCGCCGCCACGCAGGTTGGCGATCACGTCGAACGCCTCGGGCTTCTCGGCGGTGACCAGCGGGTCCTTGATGAGCTGCTGGTGCACCTTGCTCGGGAAGTAGGCCTCGAGGTCGCGGCCGTTGCAGGTGATCTTGCCGCTGCCCGGGATGATCCGGACCCGGACGATGGCTTCCTTGCGCCGACCCACGGTCTGGATCGGGCGGTCACCACGGGGCGCGCGCGCGACGGGCGCCGGCGCCTCGGTGGCCTCGGGGGCGACCTCGGTGGCGGTGATGTCGGTCATGCTGCTTCCTTCGCCCGCGCTCACTGCGCGATCTGCTTGATCTCGAACGGCACCGGCTGCTGCGCGGTGTGCGGGTGCTCGGCACCGGCGTAGACCTTCAGCTTCTTGAGGAGCTGACGGCCCAGCTTGTTGTGCGGGAGCATGCCCTTCACGGCCAGCTCGATGGCCCGCTCGGGCCGCTTGGTGAGCAGCTCGTCGTAGCCGACCCGCTTCAGGCCACCCGGGTAACCGGAGTGGCGGTAAGCGACCTTGGTCTGACGCTTGTTGCCGGTCAGCGCGACCTTGCCCGCGTTCACGATGACGACGAAGTCGCCCGTGTCGACGTGCGGCGCGAAAGTCGGCTTGTGCTTGCCACGCAGGAGCGTGGCGGCGTGGGTCGCCAGGCGGCCCAGCACGACATCAGAGGCGTCGATGACGTGCCACTGACGCTCGATCTCACCCGGCTTCGGGCTGTACGTACGCACAGGTCTACCTTGTCTCGTCGTCGGTCTGGGGTCGCGCGCCGAGGTGACCAGGAGTACCCAGCCGGACCAGCGCGCACGAACGACCAAGCGTACCTGATGCGGCACGCCTAAGAATGTCGTACAACAGCAGGCAACGATACCCGGCCGCCCGGCGGCAGGTCAAAACGGGGTCGCGCCGCGCGTGGCCTGCGGGTTCGCCATGGCACAGGTCACACGCCGACCAGCGTACGCGGTCCGGGACGCAGGTAGACCACCCAGGTGACCAGGAAGCAGAGCGCGTACCACCCGATGAAGGCCAGGTAGGCGGCATCAGCAGTGCCGGAGGCCAGGAACGACTGCCGGAACGCCACGTTCACCAGCACCCCGCCCGAGGCACCGACCGCCCCGGCGATGCCGATCACCGCGCCGGCCAGCCGCCGGGCCCGCCGCTGCGCCGCCTCCGGGTCGCCGGTCAGCTCGCTCTCCGCGACGGCCCGGGCCCGGAAGATCGCCGGGATCATCTTGTACGTCGACCCGTTGCCGATGCCGGAGAAGACGAACAGCGCCAGGAACCCGGCCAGGTAGAGCGGGAACGACTTCTCCCTGGCGGCGTACAGCACCAGCCCGGCCCCGGCGGCCATCGCGACGAAGTTCCAGAACGTGACCCGCGCCCCGCCCAGCCGGTCGGCGAGCTGACCGCCCACCGGCCGGATCAGCGACCCGATCAGCGGCCCCAGGAAGGTCAGCCAGGCGGCGTCGACGGGCGTCGGGAACCGGTCGTGGAACTGGAGCTGGAGCACCTGGCCGAAGGCGAACCCGAAGCCGATGAACGAGCCGAACGTGCCCACGTAGAGCAGCGACATCACCCAGGTGTGCGGGTCGCGGGCCGCCGCGCGCAGCGCGCCCGGCTCGTTGCGCGCCCCCGGCACGTTGTCCAGCCACCGGGCCGCGGCCAGCGCGGCCAGCACGATCAGCGGCAGGTAGACCGCCGGCACGAGCCGGGGGTACGCGGCGCCGGCGGTCGCCAGCACCGCCAGCCCCGCCAGTTGCACGGCCGGTACGCCCAGGTTGCCGCCGCCGGCGTTGAGCCCCAGCGCCCGGCCCTTGAGCCGCTCCGGGAAGAACAGGTTGATGTTCGCCATCGACGAGGCGAAGTTGCCGCCGCCGACGCCGGACAGGCAGGCCAGCACCATCAGCGTGGCGTACGACACCCCGGGCTCGATCAGCACGGCCATCGGCACCGCCGGCACCAGCAGCAGCAGGGCGCTCACGATGGTCCAGTTCCGGCCGCCGAAGCGGGCCACCGCGAGCGTGTACGGCAGCCGCAGCACCGCCCCCAGCGCGGCCGGTACGGCGGTGAGCAGGAACTTCCCGGCCGGGTCGATGCCGTACTCGGGGCCCAGGAACAGCACCGTGACGGACCAGAGGCTCCACACCGAGAAGCCGACGTGCTCGGCGAAGATCGAGACGTACAGGTTGCGCCGGGCGACCCGGGCGCCACCGGCCGCCCAGAACGCCGGGTCCTCCGGCCGCCATTCGGTGAGCCGGCCGGCGGTGGCGGCCGGAGGCGTGGTCGGTGCGGAAACGAGCGTGCTCACGGGCGACTCCTCCTCGTCGATGACGAGGCGACGCTCTCAGCCCGTGGTTTCCCCGGCGTGCCCCGCACGCGTCGGCCCGGCAACGGAGATCGCACGTCCGCCGGACGGCGCCGGTGAGGCGGTCACAGCTCCTGGAGGATCCGCAGCGCCCGGCCGACCCGCTGCATGGTCTCGGTGTCCGCCACGTCCACGCACTCGGTGAACCACTTCTTCATCGGCGAGGAGATCCGGTCGGGCATCACCACGTACGCGCCCATCGGCACGGCGAGCGGCGAGTCGCGCAGCAGCGACTCCTCGACCACCTCGGCCACGATCACGATCGGTACCGCAGTGGCGTTGTAGACGTCGGAGCTGATCACCAGGCCGAACCGCTCCCGGGCGCCGGAGATGCGCCAGACCTCACCCCTACGCAGCACGCGGACGCCCGCCGAACAGGGCGTCGTCGACGAGCGCGACCTCCTGGGCGTCGGCCAGGGCGGCGGCTTCCAGGTCCAGGCCGGCACGGCCGACCGCGTCGGCGTGCGCGGTGAAGACCTCGCGCAGCGCCTTCTCCCGGGCGGCCTGGTCCATCCAGGCGGAGAGGGAGAGCCCTTCCCGCTTGGCGAACCGGCGCGCCTCCTCGATCGTCTCGTCGGAGAACGACAGCGTCACCTTGGCGGTCATGCCGCGAAGACTACCCATCGGTATGACCGCCAGTCATCCTCGTCCCCGCCGATCGCGGAATCGGACACCTGCAGGTGAAACAAGCGAAGCCGGTTGCGGATATTGCACTTGGGGGCGACGATAGAGCAGGTCCGAACGGCTGGGACGACACAAGCCGCATCTGCCACAGGGAGCCGTCATGAGCCTCAGCACCGGCATGGCCGCCTCGGTCATGCCCACCGAGGGAGCGGAGCGCCAGAAGGCGGCCGCCATGGAGGAGTTCCTCGTGCGGCACCCCCTCGCCGCGGGCGGAGGCGTGGCCCGCCTCGTCTCGGCGGACGGCGAAGAGGTCGAGGTGCCCGCCCAGATGTTCGACGTCCTCCATCAGATCTCGGCGATGCTCGCCCGCGGCGACGGCGTCGCGATCAGCGCCATCTCCCGCGAACTGACGACGACCGAGGCGGCGAAGCTGCTCGGCATGTCCCGCCCCACACTCGTTCGCCTCCTGGAGAACGGGTCGATCGCGTCCCACCGGGTCGGCAGCCACCGGCGCCTCTTCCTCCGCGACGTCCTCGCATTCCGGCAACGGCAGATGGAGGAGCGACGGAAGTCGTACGAGGCCTTGATGTGGGAATCCGACGCGCTGGGTTTCACCGACGACGTGTAGTTCCGGGCCCGGCCAGGGGGCGCTGGGTAGGGTGTCCACTGTGATCCCCAGCGCCCCACTGGTGTTCCTGGACGCGAACATTCTCTATTCCAGGACCCTTCGCGACTGGATCAGCCTTCTCGCGCTCGAAGGCGACTGCACCGTCTTCGATCTGCGGTACAGCGAGGACGTTCTGGCGGAATGGATGTATCGCCTGCGCCGTAAGCGGCCCGAGCATTCCGAGCAGGCGATCGGCGGGCAGCGACGCCGCTTCGTCCAGGCGTTCCCGTACGGCCTCGTCACCGGCTATTCGCCGAACGACGTTCCGTGCCCGCCGGACCCGGACGACCGGCACGTGCTGGCCGCCGCCGTCCACGGTCGCGCCGACATCCTGGTGACCGACGACCGGCGCGCCTTTCCGCCGGAATGCGTACGGGAATCGCTGTCGGTCCGCACCGGCGACGAGTTCCTCGACTGGGTGGCCGACCGTTCGATGCCTCTGGTCATGAGAACGTTGACGCGGCAGATCGACTACTACCGGCGCAGCCTGGTCGCCGAGGACAAGGACGCGGTCGAACTGATCGCCCACCTACGGAAGGCCGGCGCGTCCCGTTTCGCCGATCGGCTCGAGAATCACCTCGCCGATCCGTCCGGCCGCTGACCGCCGAAGACCGCGAAACGCCATTCCTTGAAGAAGCAGTCCACGTCCACCAGGCCCGCCTCGGTCAGCCAGCGACACTGCTCGGCCACCGGGGCCGGCCGGTCGTGCCGCATCCGCTCGCGGGCGCCGGCGATCTCCTCGGCGTCGGAACCCAGCTCGGTGATCCGCGCCGTCCACACCTCGTCGTAGCGGCGGTCCAGCGCGGGGGTCGGCCCGGCGACCTGCTCGGCGTTGACGAACACCCCGCCGGGAACGAGCGCGTCGGCGGCCCGCTTGTACAGCGCCCGCTTGCCCTCGTCGTCGAGGTGGTGGATGGCCAGCGCGGAGACCACCGCGTCGTACCGGCCGGCGGGCAGCGGGCCGGCCAGGTCGGCGTGGACGGTGCGGTGCGGCACGCCACGGGCGTCCAGGTGCCCGGCGGCCACCGCGAGCATGCCGGGGGCGCCGTCCACGAGCGTCAGGCGGACCCCGGGGACGGCCGCGGTCAGCAGCAGGGACAGCAGGCCGGTGCCCGCGCCCAGGTCCAGCACCTCGGGGGTACGCCCGGCGGCGAGCGCGGCGCGCAGCGGGGGTGCGGCCACCTCGACAGCGGTGCCGTAGAAGGCGTCGAAGCAGGGCACAAGGCGGCGCCGGGCCTGGTCGTAGCTGCCGGCCACCGCGTCGAACGCGTCCGCCACGCTCATCATGCCTCCCGTTATATGAGATTATTGTCCCACATTCTAAGCCCTGCGGAGCGTCTCGTCACCCGCGTGCGGTGTGAAGCGCTCGTGACAGGACCGAAACAGAGCAGACCCGGACCGGAAACCCCCCGACGGCACGCTTTTCCGACATGACAGACGGTGCACGCACGGCGACGCGAACGGGGTCACACCTCGTCGAGGCCGCCACGCACTGCCCGTACTGCGCGTTGCAGTGCGGCATGGTGCTACGCGCCACCGGCGACGGTGTCGAGGTCGGCGCCCGCGACTTCCCCACCAACCGGGGCGGGCTCTGCCAGAAGGGCTGGACCGCCGCCGACCTGCTCGACCACCCGGACCGGCTCACCACCCCGCTGCTGCGCGACCGGCCCGGCGGCGAGCTGCGCCCGGCGACCTGGGACGAGGCGCTCGACCGCGTCGCCGCCGGGGTCAAGGACGTGCAGCACCGCCACGGGCCGGACGCGGTGGCGGTCTTCGGCGGCGGCGGGCTCACCAACGAGAAGGCGTACGCGCTGGGCCGCTTCGCCCGGGTGACGCTGCGGACCCGGCACATCGACTACAACGGGCGCTGGTGCATGTCGTCGGCCGCCGCAGCCGGGAACCGGGCGTTCGGGATCGACCGGGGACTGCCGTTCCCGCTCGCCGACCTCGGGCACGCGGACACGCTGCTGCTGGTCGGCGCGAACCCGGCCGAGACCATGCCGCCGCTGATGCGGCACGTCGCCGACCTGCGGGAACGCGGCGGCCGGCTGATCGTTGTCGACCCGCGCGCCACCGCCACCGCGCGCCAGGCCGACCTGCACCTGCAACCCCTGCCCGGCACCGACCTCGCGGTGGCGAACGCGCTGCTGCACATCGCGCTCACCGAGGGCTGGCTGGACCGCGCGTACGTGGCGGAGCGGACCACCGGATTCGACGACGTCCGGCGGACGGTGGCCGGCTACTGGCCGACGGAGGTGGAACGGCTCTCCGGCGTGCCGGTGGCCGACCTGTACGCGACCGCCCGCGCACTCGCCACTGTGGACCGCGCGGTCGTCCTCACCGCCCGGGGCGCCGAGCAGCACGCCAAGGGCGTCGACACGGTCACCGCCTTCATCAACCTGGCGCTCGCCCTGGGCCTGCCCGGCCGCCCCGGCTCCGGCTACGGCTGCCTGACCGGGCAGGGCAACGGGCAGGGTGGCCGGGAACACGGGCAGAAGGCCGATCAGCTTCCCGGCTACCGGCGCATCGACGACCCGGCGGCCCGCGAGCACGTCGCCGGGGTGTGGGGCGTCGAACCGGACTCGCTACCCGGGCCGGGGGTGCCGGCGTACCAGCTCCTCGACGCGCTCGGCACGCCGTCCGGCGCGCGGGCGCTGCTGGTGTTCGGTTCCAACCCGGTCGTGTCCGCGCCCCGCGCCGCGCGGGTCGAGTCCCGGCTGCGCGCCCTGGACCTGCTCGTGGTGGCGGACTTCGTCCGTTCCGAGACGGCCGAGCTGGCCGACGTGGTGCTGCCGGTCGCCCAGTGGGCCGAGGAGGACGGGACGATGACCAATCTGGAGGGCCGGGTGCTGCGCCGCCGGGCGCTGCGCGAACCACCCGCCGGGGTCCGTACCGAGCTGGAGATCCTCGCCGCGCTCGCCGAACGGCTGACCGGGGGCGGGACGCCGCTGCCGGCCGACCCGCGCGAGGTGTTCGCGGAGCTGGGCCGGGCCTCGGCCGGCGGGCCGGCCGACTACGCCGGGATCACCTGGGACCGGATCGACGCCGACACCGGCGTGTTCTGGCCCTGTCCGGACCGGGACGGCCCGGACACGCCCCGGCTGTTCGCCGACCGCTTCCCCACCCCGGACGGCCGGGCCCGGTTCCATCCGGTGACCCACCGGCCGGCCGCCGAGCCGGTGTGCGCCGACTACCCGCTGCACTTCACCACCGGGCGGGTGCTCGCGCAGTACCAGTCCGGCGCGCAGACCCGGCGGGTGGCCGCGTTGCGCCGCGCCGCGCCCGGCGGCTTCGTGGAGCTGCATCCCGACCTGGCAGCACGGATCGGCGTGGCCGAGGGCGCGCCGGTACGCGTGGTCTCCCGCCGGGGTGAGTTGTGCGCACCGGCCCGGCTCAGCACGGCGATCCGGCCGGACACCGTCTTCGCGCCGTTCCACTGGCCCGGCGCGCAACGCGCCAACTCGGTCACCAACGACGCGCTCGACCCGGTCTCCGGGATGCCCGAGTTCAAGATCTGCGCGGTCCGGGTGGAGCCGGCATGAACGAGCGCATCGTCGTCGTCGGCTACGGCATGGCCGGCGCCCGGCTCGCCGCCGAGCTGCACGCACGCGGCGGGAACCACTCGATCACAGTGCTCGGGGCGGAGCCGCACCGCGCGTACAACCGGATCATGCTCTCCACGCTGCTCGCCGGACGCATCGGCGAGCCGGACGTGGAGCTTGTCGAAGCCGTCGGGCCGGGCGTCGAGGTCCGCACCGGCGCGGCGGTCACCGCGGTGGACCGGGCCGCCGGCGAGGTGGTCACCGACGACGGCGAGCGGCACGGGTACGACCACCTGGTGCTCGCCACCGGCAGCCGGGCCGTGGTGCCGCCGCTGCCGGGCCTCGCCCCGCTGCCCGAGCGGGTCGTCCCGTTCCGCACGCTCGGCGACTGCCGGCGGATCCTCGCCGCCGCCGAGGGCGCGCGGCGCGTGGTCGTGCTCGGCGGCGGGCTGCTGGGTCTGGAGGCGGCCCGCGGGCTGGCCGCCCGAGGGCTCGACGTGACTGTGGTCCACCCGGTCGGGCACCTCATGGAGCGCCAGCTCGACCCGCCGGCCGGCGCGGTCCTCGCGGGCACGCTCGCCGGCCTGGGCGTCCGGTCCCGGCTCGGGGTGCCGGCCACCGCCGTGAGCGCCGGCGCCGACGGCGTCCGCCTGCACCTGGGCGACACCGGGACGCTCGACGCCGACCTGCTGGTGCTCTGCTGCGGGGTACGCCCCGACACCGCGCTCGCCGCCGCGGCCGGGCTCGCCGTCGAGCGGGGCGTGGTGGTGGACGACCGGATGCGGACGAGCGACCGGCGGATCTCCGCGATCGGCGACTGCGCCCAGCACGACGGGACGTTGACCGGGCTTGTCGCGCCGGCCTGGGCGCAGGCCCGGGTGGTGGCCGACGTGCTGACCGGCACGGACCCGCTGGCCCGGTACCGGCCCCGCCCGGCGGTGACCCGGCTCAAGGCGGCCGGTATCGACCTGGCCGCGATGGGCGACGTGGACGGGACCGGCGACGTGGACGGGCCGGTCGAGGAGCTGACCTTCGCCGACCCGGCCCGGGGCACCTACGCCCGGCTGCGCATCCGGGACGAGCGGCTGACCGGCGCGATCCTGCTCGGTGACAACCCGGCGGTCGGCACCGTGGTGCAGCTGTTCGACAGGGGCGCGCCGGTGCCGGCGGACCGGCGTTCGCTGCTGCTCGGCCGGGCGTTCGGCGAGGCGCCGGCCGGTCCGGCCGCGTCACCGGCGCTGATGCCGGACGCCGCGACCGTGTGCCGGTGCAACGACGTGAGCAAGGGCGCGCTGGTGGCGTGCTGGCGGGCGGGTGCCCGGACGGCGGCGGAGCTGTCCGCGGAGACCCGGGCCGCCACCGGCTGCGGCAGTTGCCGGGACGCGGTGGCCGGCATCGCCGCCTGGCTCGCCGAGGTGGACCCGCCCACGGACGAGACACGCGACAGCGAGACGGATCGCGAGACGGTGGAGGTGTCATGAACGAGCGGCTGGTGGTGGTCGGCAACGGCATGGTGGGGCAGCGCTTCGTCGAGGCGCTGCGGGCCCGGGACACCGACGGGCGGTGGCGGGTCACGGTGCTCGCCGAGGAGCGGCGCCCGGCGTACGACCGGGTGCGGCTCTCGGCCGTGTTCGACGGGGTGGACGCCGGTGAGCTGAACCTGCACACGCCCGACGCCGGAGTGGACCTGCGACTCGGCGAACCGGCCACCGGCGTCGACCGGGCACGGCGGGTGGTGACCACGGCGGCCGGCGAGTACCCGTACGACGCGCTGGTGCTGGCCACCGGCTCGTACGCGTTCGTGCCGCCGGTCGACGGCACCGATCTGCCAGGCGTCTTCGTCTACCGGACGCTGGACGACCTGGCCGCGATCCGGGAGCACGCCCGGGGCCGCCGTACCGGCGCGGTGATCGGTGGCGGGCTGCTCGGGCTGGAGGCGGCGAACGCGCTGCGGCTGCTCGGGCTCGCCACGAGCGTTGTCGAGTTCGCGCCCCGGCTGATGCCGGTGCAGGTGGACGAGGCGGGCGGCGCGATGCTCCGGCGGTACGTCGAGGAACTGGACGTCACGCCGTACCTCGGGGTGGCCACCACGGCGCTGCGTCCCGGGCCGGACGGCACGGTGGCCGCGCTCGACCTGGCCGACGGCCGCAGCCTCGACGCGGAGCTGGTGGTGGTCGCCGCCGGGATCCGGCCGCGCGACGAACTGGCCCGGGTGGCCGGGCTGCCGCTGGGCCCGCGCGGCGGCGTGCTGGTGGACACGGCCTGCCGGACCGCCGACGAGCGGATCTGGGCGGTCGGCGAGTGCGCGGCGGTCGACGGGGTCTGCCACGGTCTGGTCGCGCCCGGGTACGCCACCGCCGAGGTGGTCGCGGACCGGCTGCTCGGCGGCGCTGCGACGTTCCCCGGCGCGGACACCGCCACGAAACTCAAGCTGCTCGGCGTGGACGTGGCCTCGTTCGGTGACGCGCACGGCGTCACCCCCGGCTGCCTCGACGTGACGTACACCGACCCGGCCACCCGCTCGTACGCGAAGCTGGTCCTCTCCGACGACGCGCGGACGCTGCTCGGCGGCGTGCTGGTCGGGGACGCGAGCGCGTACCCGGCGTTGCGCGCCAGTGTCGGCGGACCGCTGCCCGCTCCCCCGCTGGCATTGCTGGCGCCGGCCGGCGGCGCGGGCGCCGGTGCGGGCGCGTTGCCCGCCACCGCGCAGGTCTGCTCCTGCAACGCGGTGACCCGGGCCGACCTGGACGCGGCGATCGCCGGCGGGGCGACCGACGTGCCGGCGCTGAAGGCGTGCACCCGCGCCGGTACGAGCTGCGGCTCCTGCGTGCCGATGCTGAAGCAGTTGCTGGACGCCGCCGGGGTACGCCAGTCGACGGCGCTGTGCGAGCACTTCGACCACAGCCGGCAGGAGCTGTTCGACCTGATCCGGGTGCGGGGCATCAGCACGTTCTCCCGGCTCGTCGCCGAGCACGGGCGCGGCAGCGGGTGCGACATCTGCAAGCCGGTGGTGGCCTCGATCCTGGCCTCGCTCGGCACCGGGCACGTGCTCGACGGCGAGCAGGCGTCGCTCCAGGACACAAACGACCACTTCCTGGCCAACCTGCAACGCGACGGCAGCTACTCGGTGGTGCCCCGGATTCCCGGCGGGGAGATCACCCCGGAGAAGCTGATCGCGATCGGTGAGGTGGCGCGCGACTTCCGGCTCTACACGAAGATCACCGGTGGGCAGCGGATCGACCTGTTCGGCGCCCGGGTCGACCAGTTGCCGCAGATCTGGCGCCGGCTCGTCGACGCGGGCTTCGAGTCGGGCCACGCGTACGGCAAGGCGCTGCGCACCGTGAAGTCGTGCGTGGGCGACACGTGGTGCCGCTACGGCGTGCAGGACTCGGTGGGGCTCGCGGTCGCGCTGGAGCTGCGCTACCGGGGCCTGCGCGCGCCGCACAAGCTCAAGTCGGCGGTGTCCGGCTGCGCCCGGGAGTGCGCCGAGGCCCGGAGCAAGGACTTCGGCGTCATCGCCACCGAGACCGGCTGGAACCTGTACGTCGGCGGCAACGGCGGTTTCCGGCCCCGGCACGCCGACCTGTTCGCCACCGACCTGAGCACCGCGGAACTGGTCACCCTGATCGACCGGTTCCTCATGTACTACATCCGCACCGCCGACCGGTTGCAGCGCACCGCCGCCTGGGTCGAGGCCATGGACGGCGGCCTGGACCACCTCCGGTCGGTGCTCGTGGACGACTCGCTCGGGCTCTGCGCCGACCTCGACGCGGCGATGGCCCGGCACGTCACGAGCTACTCCGACGAGTGGCGCGACGTCCTGGAGGACCCGGACCGGCTGCGCCGCTTCACCTCCTTCGTCAACGCGCCCGAGGTGCCCGACCCGTCCATCACGTTCACCCAGGAGCGGGGCCAGCCGGTGCCGGCCCGGGGCGCGCCCCCGGACGGCGGACACCGCCGCCAGCCCGTCGCGCTGGGCCTGCCGGAGGTACGCCGATGAGCCCCGTCGTCACGCTGGACTGGACCCCGGTCTGCCCGCTGGACCGGCTCGACCCCGACCGGGGCGTGGCCGCCCTCGTCGACGGCGTACAGGTGGCGGTCTTCCGTACCGCGAACGGGCTGTACGCGGTGGACAACCTCGACCCGGTCGGCGGCGCGTACGTCATGTCCCGGGGTCTGGTGGGCAGTCGGGGCGGCGTGCCCACGCTCGCCTCGCCGCTGCACAAGCAGGTCTACGACCTCACCACCGGGCGGTGCCTGGACCTACCGGGCGTGACGCTGCGCCGGCATCCGGTGCGCTGCCGGGACGGCCTGGTCGAGGTGCGGTTACGGCAGGAGGAATGATGCGGGACGAGCTGGCCGGCTTCACCATCGGGGTCACCGCCGACCGGCGGCGCGACGAACTGGCCGCGCTGCTCCAGCGGCGCGGTGCGCGGGTGGTGCTCGCCCCGGCGCTGCGGATCGTCCCGCTGGCCGACGACACCGACCTGCGTGAGGCCACCCGGGCCTGCCTGGAACACCCGCCGGACGTGCTGATGGCCAACACCGGCATCGGCATGCGGGGCTGGCTGGAGGCGGCCGAGGGCTGGGGGCTGGCCGAGCCGCTGCGCACCACGCTCGCCCGCGCGTACGTGGTGTCCCGCGGTCCGAAGGCGACCGGCGCGATCCGTGCCGCCGGGCTGCGCGAGCACTGGTCCCCGGATTCGGAGAGCTGCGACGAGGTGGTCGAGCACCTGGTCCGGCGCGGGGTGGCCGGCCAGGTCGTGGCGATGCAACTGCACGGCGAGCGGCAGCCCGAGTGCGCCGACGCGCTGGTGGCGGCCGGCGCCACGGTGATCGAGGTGCCGGTGTACCGGTGGGCGCCGCCGGCCGACCCGGCGCCGCTGCACCGGCTCATCGACCTGGTGGCCGGGCGTCTCGTCGACGCGGTCACGTTCACCTCGGCCCCGGCGGCCGAGGCGCTGCTGCGCGCGGCCGGGGACCGTACCGAGACGGTGCTGGAGGCGCTGCGCGGCGACGTGCTGGCCGGGTGCGTCGGCACCGTCACCGCCGAGCCGCTGGTGCGGCGCGGGGTGCCGGTGAGCGCGCCGAGCCGGGCCCGGCTTGGCGCCCTGGTCCGCACCATCGTCGAGGAGCTGCCCCGGCGCACGGTCTCGGTGAAGGCGGCCGGGCACGTGCTGACGCTGCGCGGGCACGCCGCGGTGGTCGACGGGGAGCTGCGCCAGCTGGCGCCGGCGCCGATGGCGGTGCTGCGGGCGCTCGCCGCGTCGCCGGGGAAGGTGCTCTCCCGCACCGCGCTGCTGCGGACGCTGCCACGTGGCGCCGACGAGCACGCGGTGGAGATGGCGGTCGCCCGCCTGCGGGCGGGGCTGACGGCGCCCCGCGTGGTGCAGACGGTGGTCAAGCGGGGGTACCGCCTGCGGGTCGACTGACCCGCAGGCGGTCAGCCCACCGAGGCCGGGTAGCCGTGCTCGGCCTGGAGGCGGAGCATCGCGTGCTCGACCACCGTGACCAGCACCTGCTTGACCGAGTCCCGCTGGCGGGCGTCGCACAGGACCATCGGCACGTCCGGGGAGATGGCGAGCGCCTCCCGGACCTCCTCCAGCTCGTAGTGCGGCGCGTCGCCGAAGCGGTTCAACGCCACGACGTACGGGAGCTTGCGGTTCTCGAAGTAGTCCAGCGGCGCGAACGCGTCGGTGATCCGGCGGGTGTCCACCAGCACCGCCGCGCCCACCGCGCCCCGGATGATCTCGTCCCACATGAACCAGAAGCGGGTCTGGCCCGGCGTGCCGAACAGGTAGAGGATCAGGTCCTCGGCCATGGTGATACGGCCGAAGTCCATGGCGACCGTGGTGGTCTCCTTGCCCGGCACCTTCGACGCGTCGTCGATGCCCACGCCGGCCGCTGTCATCAGCGCCTCGGTGGTCAGCGGCTGGATCTCGGAGATCGCTCCGACAAGTGTCGTCTTGCCCACGCCGAAGCCACCCGCGATCACGATCTTCGCGGAGATGATCTCCCGGCCGCGGTTCACCCCGTCGGGGTCATAGTTCGCGAAGTCCACTTAGCACCCTTCCAAGCAGGTTCATCCGCGCCGCGAAACCCGTCGCGGGAGCGGCAGTGTGTAGCGTCAGCAGGCCCTCGGCCACCATGTCGGCGACCAGCACCCGGGTGACGCCCAGCGGCATCCGGGTGTAAGCGGCGATTTCCGCAAGCGACTGCGCCCGGCCCTCACAGACCGAGGAGATG
Source organism: Micromonospora globosa (assembly GCF_000717585.1). Taxonomy (NCBI): domain Bacteria; kingdom Bacillati; phylum Actinomycetota; class Actinomycetes; order Micromonosporales; family Micromonosporaceae; genus Micromonospora; species Micromonospora globosa. The sequence goes on along the minus strand of NZ_JNZR01000003.1, from coordinate 200,507 downwards.
CGGTACTTGTCGTGCCCGGCGAAGCGCGCCTCGGCCGACTGCGTCGGCGTGCTCGACAGCACCGCTTCGAGCGCGATGTTCTGCAACGGCTCGGTGCGGCCCCGGGTGACCGCGTACGGCCGCACCAGCGCGCCACGTGGATCACGTCGCGGGTCCATCTCGCGATCACCTCCCCTCGTTCGGAGCCGCACCGGCTCCGGTCGTCAGCGCCCCGGTCCGATCAGGACCGGACCGCGTCTCTCGGCAGCGGGACCAGTGCCTGGCCGACCCGCTCGACCAGCAGCGCCATCTCGTAACCCACCTGGCCGACGTCGCAGCTGCGCGCCGCGAGGACGGCCATCGACGAACCGTCGCTGATGGACATCAGGAACAGGTAGCCGCTGTCCATCTCGATGACGGTCTGCAACACCCCGCCGGCGCTGAACATCCGCGCCGCGCCCTCGGTCAGGCTCACCACGCCGGAGGTGATCGCGGCGAGCTGGTCGGCCCGGTCACCGGGCAGGTCCCGGGAGGAGGCGAGCAGCAGCCCGTCCGCGGACACCGCCACCACGTGCGCGATACCCGCAACGCTGTCGGCGAAGTTGGTGAGAAGCCACCCCATGTCCTGCATGGCCGCCGGCCTGTTCATCGGTTCGTCTCCTTGGTCGAGGTGCTGTTCAGGTCGGCGCCGGCCGTACGGCCCCGCTGGACGCCACGGTGGTAGGCGGAGAGCAGACCGCGTACCTCGTCCGGCGTGCGCCGGCTGCGGTCCCGGCCGCTCTTCGGCTCTATCCCGCCGGGCACGAGCTGGGCCTGCGGCACCCGCTTGGGCAGGCCGGAGCGGGTGGTGCCGCCGGTGGTGGGCTCCGCGGCACGGCTGGCCCGGGACCAGCCCTCGTCGGCCGCCGTACGCCAGGCCTCCGGGTCGATCGGCGGCGCGGGCGCGGGCGCGGCGGCGGGCGGCGGCGGGGGCGGCGTCGCGGCCGCCGGCGGCGTGGACGGAACCTCCGGCGGGCTGTACGCGGACGGCGTGGTCGACGTGGTCAGCCCCGACGCCTGGGCCCCCGGGGTACGGGTGGGCAGCTTCGGACGCGCCGGCGCCGCTGGGGGCGCCACCGCCGGCTGTGCCGGCACGGGCGGCTCGTCGAACGTGGGACGGGTGAAGATGGTGGTCTCGTCCTCTCCGTGCGAACGGAACCAGACCGCCTCCATCTCACGGAATATCGGCGCCTCGGCCCGCTGCTCGGGCCGGGCCACCACCGGCGTCGCCGGGGTGCTCTCCACCGCCGGCGCCGCCGCGAGCGGCTGGTAGGCCGGAGGCGCGGCCTGGGTCGCGGGTTGCGCGGTCTCGACACCCGGCGTCCGCTTGGGCAGGGGGTCGAGCGCGGGGTACGCCACCGTCGGTCCCCCGGCCGACCAGCCTGCTCCGGAGACCGGAGCCGGCGCGGTAGCGGGCGCCGCCGCCACCGGAGCGGGTGCCGCCACGGTGGGCAGCGCACCGGTCGCCCCACCCAGTTGTACGGCGGGCGTGGTGTCGCGCGTCTCGCCGGGCGTCTGCCACCGCGACGGCGGAGCGGTGGTCGCCCCGCGCCACTGGTCGGCGAGCGTCGCCGTGGCCGCGCCCCGCCCGGCGCCGGCCAGCGCGTCGGCGGCGCCGACCTGGCTGAGCGGCGACTGTTCGACGGCGAGCGGCTGACGCGGCCGGGTCAGCGGGGCCTGGCCCCGGTTGGCCGGCAGCACCACTGTCGAGTTCGGCAGCGTGACCTGGGCGACTGTGCCGCCCTCGACGTTGCGGCGCAGCTCGACGCGGATCCCGTAGCGGGAGGCGAGCCGGCTCACCACGGCCAGACCCATCAGCCGGAACGCGGCCACGTCGACGGTCGGCGGCGCGGCCAGTCGCCGGTTGAGCGAGTCGAGCTGGTCGTCGCTGAGGCCCAGACCGCGGTCCTCGATCTGGATCAGCACGTAGTCGCGGATCCGGCGGCCGTCGGCCACCACTGTGGTGTTCGGCGGCGAGAACCGGGTGGCGTTGTCGAGCAGCTCGGCGACCAGCCGGACGACGTCGTTGACGGCGTGCGCGGCCACCGAGATGTCGGTGTCGACGGTGCCGAACTCGATCCGGTTGTAGAGCTCGACCTCAGACTGCGCGGCGCGCAGCACGTCGACCAGGAGCGCGTCGTCGCGACGCGGCACGGCCGAGTCGGCGCCGGCGAGCACCAGCAGGTTCTCGTCGTTGCGGCGCATCCGGGTGGCCAGGTGGTCCAGCTCGAACAGCTGCGCCAGCCGCTTCGGGTCCTCCTCGGAACGCTCGATCGCGTCCAGCTCACCGATCATCCGGTCGACCAGGCTCTGCGAGCGGCGGGCCAGGTTGAGGAACATCGCCGAGACGCTCGTCCGCAGCGCGGCCTGCTCGGCCGCGACCCGGACCGCCTCCCGGTGGACCACGTTGAAGGCCACAGCCACCTGACCGACCTCGTCGCGGTTGCTCAGCTTGATCGGATCCCGTACCTGCTGGACGATCTCGTCCACACCGCCGTCACCGATGGCGTTGACGTTCTGGAGCCGGCTCACCGCGTCCGGCAGGTCGTGGTTCGCCACGGCGAGCGCGCCCTCGCGCAGCCGGCGCAGCGAGTCGTTGAGCGAGCGGGCGAGCACCACGGCGAGCGTCACCGCGACCGCGAGCGTGAGCAGCACGAGCAGGCTCTCCACGATCGCCTGCCGGATCACGTCGGCGCGTGCCTCGTCGGCGTCGGCCAGCATGTCGTCCAGGAGCTGGATCTCGGCCCACCGCATCAGGTCGTCGACCGCGCCGATGGCGGCCGATGCCTCGTCGCGGGTGACCAGCGCCTGACGCCCGATGGACCGGGAGATGTCGCCCGCGACCCGGTCGGCGAGCTGGACGGCGTCACCGGAGACGGTGCGGTCCACCAGGGCCCGCTGGCTCGGCGTCGCGGACCGGGAGAAGGTGAGCAGCGCCTCCTGCTGACCCGTCAGCGTGGCCACGAAGGACGAGAACTGCTCCTCGTCGATCCTTCCGCCGTCGAGGGCGGTGAAGGCCACCGCCTGCTCCTCGGCCACCTCGGCCTTGGCGTGGGCGAACGCGGCCACCGCGCGGCGGGCGTCGGCCAGGCTGTCCGCGCCCGGCTGCTGGGCCAGCGCGTCGCTGTACGCGACCAGGTCGTCCAGCACGATGCCGTAGCGCAGGCTCGCCTCGGCCACCGGCATCTGCAGCCGGTCCAGCACCTCCTGGCGGGTGCCGTTCAACGTGGACAGGTGGGCGTCGATCACCTTGAGCTGGTTGCTGATCGCGCCCGTCACGTCGCCGAGCTTGCCCCGCTCGTCCTGGTACGCCGCGATGCGCTCGTCGGTCTGACGCACCCGCAGGTTGTACGCGTCCGGCTTCTGGTTCGGGTCGGCCAGGAAGACCGCCGCCGCCATGCGCTCCTTGTGCAGGTCCTGGGTGAGCGCCGCGATGTCGACCGACACCGCGCTCAGCGACCGGACCTGGTCCGCCTCGTACGCGCCCTGGCCCACCGAGATGAGTCGGATAGTTGCCAGCGCGATGACAGCTGCGACCGGAACGACCAGGATGAGGGCGAGCTTGGAGCGGATCCGCGCGTCGCGCAGCCTGGGCAGGAGCCGGCGCCGGTTCCGCTGTTCGGCGTTGGGGCTCCCGGGCAGGGTCGTAGGTCCGGTGCTCACGACATCGCCTCCGTCGTTTCTTCCACGCGTGACCCGCTGACCCGTGCCTGGTGCAGCGGCCAGCGCCACGCGCGGCACGGCCGCGATTTCATCAGACGAGATCCTGTTTGGGAAGCCGCGGTGAGGCAGGAAACGGTCGCGGTCGACGCAACCCGTGATCCGATCACCTAATACCTTCTTTTCTCCGACCCCCTGATCAGGGGATGTCACTCCAGAGTGGTCACACGCATCTGTGCAGTAATTGTCAGTTAATGTTCCGTGTCCCCAGCATGTGGGATGGCTGTCCCGAAACAGCACTCGACGGCCCGGCTTGACCACAGGCCCCGGCATTGGCAAGGTTTTGCAGGCTTCGCGCACACCGTACGGCAAACCAATCCCGTTCCTCCACTGAGGACGGACGAGCGGCGGTGATCGGGCGTCGGCCCGCGCCGCACCTGGAGGACTGAGTTGAGCCCCATCCGCTCCGCGCGCATCGCGGCGCTCGCATCGGCCGTGCTGGCCACCACGCTCACCGGCTGCGGGATCGGCGGGGAACCGCAGGACACCAGCCCGATCGTGATCGCCGCCGACCTGGAACTCTCCGGCGCCTCGGCGCCGGTCGGCAAGGTCTACCAACGGGCTCTGGAACTGAAGGTCGAGCAGTTGAACGCCTCGGGCGCACTGGGCGGCCGGAAGATCGATCTGCGGGTCAAGGACAACCGCTCGGACGCCGCGGAATCCTTGCGGAACATCAATGATTTCAGCGGTGACTCACGGGTGAGCGCCGTCATCATGGGCGGTTGCAACGAATGCGCCGTCGGCGCGGCCCGCACGATCGGTGAGAAGCGCATTCCGACGATCGCACTCGCGTCGTCGAGCGCGGTCACCGAGCCGGTGGCCGAGCGCCGATATGTCTTCAAGCTCGCCCCGAACGCCACCGACAGCGCCGCCGCGCTCGCCGCGGAACTGGACCGGCGCGGCGTCCGCAAGGTGGCCTTGCTGCACAGCGCCGAGGGTTACGGCCAGGAAGGGCTCACCGCCCTGCGCCGCGAACTGAGCAAGACCACGGTCAAGCTGGTCGGCAACGAGTCGGTGCGCGCCACCGACACCGAGGTCGGCACGCAGATCAACGAGCTGATCGCCCGCAAGCCGCAGGCCCTGGTCCTGTGGACCACGCCGGAGCAGGCGACGCTCGCCGCCACCACCGCCCGGCAGAGCAAGTTCCGCGGCTCGCTGTTCTTCGACGCCACGGCCGCCGGCGACCTCTTCCTCGGCCCGTCGGCCCGCTCCACCGAGGAGGCCACGCTGATCTTCACCCAGACCATGGTGATCGACGACGTGATCGCCACCACCCCGGCGAAGGCCGCGCGTCGGCAGTGGTTCCAGGACTACACCGCCCGGTTCGGCGGCTACAACGGCTTCTCCTCGTTCGCGGCGGACGCGGTCCAGCTGATCGCCGACGCCGAGCAGCGGGCCGGCGGCGAGCCGGGCGAGGTCGACCGGGACGCGCTGCGTGACGTGCTGGAGACCTCGCAGCTCGACGGGCTGTCCGGGCCGATCCGGATGACGCCGGACAACCACTCCGGGTTGATGCCGCAGGCGTTGACGACGCTGGTGGCTCGTGGTGGTCGTTGGCGGCTCGCTGGTTAGTCACTGTTGGGGGCGTGGCCCCACCGCAACCGGCTCCGGGCGGTCAAGCTTGATCCCTGCGCCGGTTGCGGTGGGGCCACGCCTGTCGTGGTCAGCCGCCATCCGTGGGTTGAGGTTTTCTTTCTGGATTCTCGGTCGACGTCGGGTTCTCGGGTCAGTGGCTAGCGGGCTGAGGTGGTGGCCCGCACCCAGGGCAGGGCCAGCCGCTCGACCAGGCTCAGGACGGCGTAGAGCACGATGCTCATCAGCGCCACCAGCACGATCGCAGCCCAGGCGGTCGCGGTGTCACCGACGCCGTTGTACTGGAGGATCTGGTAACCCAGACCCGGACGGTCGGAGTAGAACTCCCCGATCACCGCGCCGATCGCGGCCAGCGGCATGGCCACCTTGAGCCCGACGAAGATCTGCGGCAGCGCCGCCGGGAAGCGCACCTTGCGGAACGACTGCCACCACGAGGCGTTGAGCGACCGGCCCAGCTCCGCCAGGTCCGCCGGGGTGGTGGTCAGACCGGTGGCGGTGGAGAGCACGATCGGGAAGAAGCAGAGCAGGAACACCATGGTCAGGATGGGTTTCTGCCCCCAGCCCACCGCGACCACGAGCAGCGGCCCGAACGCGATCTTCGGGACCGCGTTCACCGCCACCAGCAGCGGCGCGAACATCCGCTCCACCCGGCGGGAGGCGGCCAGCGCCATCCCGATCAGCACCCCGGCCGCCGACGAGAGCAGGAAGCCGAACACTGTCATCCAGGTGGTGATGCCCAGCGCGGGCAGCAGCACCTCGGTGGTGCCGGCGAGGGACTTCCCCACCGCCTGCGGCGGGGGCAGCGCGGCCGGGTGCACCAGGTTCAGGCCCGAGGTGACCAGCCACCAGGCCGCCACCGCGATCACCAGTCCCAGCGCCGGCAATCCGACCGCCGCCGGGCGTACGGCCATCCCGCGCCGGACCGCCGGGCGCGGCGGCGCCTCCGGCCGGGCCTCGGTCGACTGTGTCAACGTGTCCTCCTCTCTGCGCCGGTCCGTGTGACCGGCACGGGAAGGGGGTGCGCCCCACCGGGGTGTCCGGCGGGTCGCACCCCCGTTGGCCCGAGCGGACCGGTCAGGCCTTCGGCGCGAGGTTGAAGTCGATGATCTGGTCGGGGGTCAGGTTCTGCTTCAGCGCACCGGCGCCCTGGAGCAGCGCGATGCTCTTGGCGACCCGGCCGCTGTCCAGCGTGCCGATCGCGGTGCCGGAGTTGCTCGACCGGACGTACGCGGCCATCAGCTGAAGCTCGGCGGACGCCGCAGCCGGGACGGCGGCCGGCACGTTCTTCTTCAGGATCTCGCCCGCCTCGTCCGGGTTGGCCAGCGAGTACTCCAGGCCCTTGAGCAGCGCGGCGGTGAACTTCTTCACCATCTCCGGCTTCTCCTTGGCGATCTTCGACGAGGTGATCAGCGCGTTGCCGTAGAGGTCCTGCATCACGTTGCTGTACGGCAGGACGACCGGCTTCTTCTTGGTCACCGTCTCCACCGTCGGCTGGCCGACGACGAACTGGCCGATGCCGTCCACCGAGCCCGAGCCGAGCATGCCGATCAGGCCCTGCGCCTCACCGTTGACCCAGGTCACCTTGCTGCCGTCGATGCCGGCGAGCCGGGCGTACGTCGGGAAGAGGTTGCGCACGACGGACGTCGGGGTGTCCGCGAGCTTCTTGCCCTCGAGGTCCTTCGGCGTGGCGATGTTCTTGCCCTCGACCGTGACGATGGCGGCCATGGTGCGCTGCTGGATCGCGGCCACCGCCACGAAGTCCTTCGCCTGGCCGTTGCCGAGCTGAAGGATGCCGCCGGTCAGGTCGATCGGGCCGAAGTCGGCCTGGCCGCCGGTGATGGTCTGGATCACGGAGCCGGTGCCCTGACCGGGCTTGATGTCGACGTCGAAACCGGCCTCCTTGAAGAAGCCCTTGTCCTTCGCCACCCAGGCGTAGGAGTCACGCCCGAAGTTGCCGAACGAGGTGAGGTACGTCACCTTCTCCAGCGCCGCGCCGTTGCCGCCGCCGCTCTCGGACTTCTCCGAGTCGCTGCTGCAGCCGCCCACCAGGGCGAGGGCGGTGGCCATAGCCGCGGCGGCGACCGTACGGGTCAGCCTTCTCATCAGTGCACCATGTCCTTTCCGACCAGGACTTCTTCGCCGGTCGGGTCGTGGGTCCGACGGGGTCGGCAGGTGGGTTCGGCCGACTGGACCGTCGTGAGGGGACTCTTCGCGCGCAACAGCGTACGAGAAGCCAGATGACCTGCCGCCGCCGTCCCGGTTGCGGAACGGAAACGAAGTTGCGTGACGGAAAGCGGACTGACGTCCACCCCGGACGGTGCTATAAGCACGGTCCGCTACGCTAGCCCGGCTCGCGTTTGGGACGACGTGGAAGGGAGCCGGCGGAAGATGATCCGACTGTCCGGGGTGTCCCGCACCTTCGACGGCCGTTCGGGGCGGGTGGAGGCGTTGCGCGGCATCGACCTCGACGTCGCCGAAGGCGAGTTCGTCGCCGTCCTCGGCCGCTCCGGCTGCGGCAAGTCCACGCTGCTGCGCATGATCGCCGGCCTGCTGCCGGTCACCGGCGGTGAGATCACCGTGGGCGGTACGCCGATCACGAAGCCTCGCCGCGACGTGGCGATGCTGTTCCAGCGTCCGGCGCTGCTGCCCTGGCGCTCGGTGCTGGACAACGTGCTGCTGCCGGTGGAGATCTTCGGCTGGCGCCGCGCCGAGCACCGCGACCGGGCCCGCCAGTTGCTGGAGATGGCCGGGCTGGGCGGCTTCGAGAAGCGCCTCCCGCACGAGCTGTCCGGCGGCATGCAGCAGCGCGTGTCGCTGTGCCGGTCGCTGATCGGCTCGCCCCGGGTGATGCTCATGGACGAGCCGTTCTCCGCGCTCGACGCGCTCACCCGCGAGGAACTCTCCGGCGAACTCCAGCGGGTGCACATGGAGACGAAGGCGACGATCGTCTTCGTCACCCACTCGATCGACGAGGCGGTGCTGCTCGCCGACCGGGTAGTCGTGCTCAGCCCGCGCCCCGGCCGCATCCGCGAGGTGGTCGAGGTGAACGTCCCCCGGCCGCGCACGCTGGGCCGCCACGAACACCTGGAAGACGTCGCGCGGATCAGTGCCGAGCTGCACGAACTGCTGATGGAGCGGGACGCCCCCGGCGTACCCGTGGGAGGCCGGTGACCATGCGGGTCTCGGTGTTCACCGAACCCCACCGCGGTGCGGACTACGACGACCAGCTCCGGTTCGCCCGGCTGGTCGAGGAGACCGGCTTCGAGGGCTTCTTCCGGGCCGACCACTACCGGGCCATGGGGGACGAGCCGGCGCTGCCCGGCCCCACCGACGCCTGGCTGACGCTCGCCGCGCTGGCCCGGGAGACCTCCCGGATCCGGCTCGGCACGCTCGTCACGTCCGCCACGTTCCGGCTCCCCGGGCCGCTCGCCGTCATGGTCGCCCAGGTCGACCGGATGAGCGGCGGCCGGGTCGAGCTGGGCATCGGCGCCGGATGGTACGAGCGCGAGCACACCGCGTACGGCATCCCGTTCCCGCCGGTCAGTGAGCGCTTCGACCGGCTCGCCGAGCAGTTGGAGATCGTCACCGGGCTGTGGCGCACCCCGTCCGACGAGACGTACAGCTTCACCGGTGAGCACTACCGGCTGGTCGACGCGCCCGCGCTGCCCAAGCCGGTGCAGCAGCCCGGCCCGCCGGTGATCGTCGGCGGCCGGGGACCGAAGCGCACCCCCGAGCTGGCCGCCCGCTACGCCGACGAGTTCAACATGCCGTTCAAGAGCGTGGCCGAGACCGCCGCCGCGTACGAGCGGGTGCGGGAGGCGTGCGACCGCGCCGGGCGGGACGCCTCCGGCCGCGCGCCCCTGACGCTCTCCGCCGGCATCGTGGTGGCGATCGGACGCACCGACGCCGAGGCGCAGCGCCGGGCCGCGCCGCTGCACGTCACGAGCGCGCTGCCGCCGGAGGACCCGGTGGTCGGCTCCCCCGCCCAGCTGGTCGACCGGATCGGCGAGTTCGCCGCGATCGGGGCCACCCGGGTGCACCTGCGCCTGATCGACTTCGACGATCTCGACCACGTGGAGCTCATCGCCGCCGAGGTGCTCCCCCGACTGGACGGACCACGATGACCGAACTCTCCGCCGACCTCGAACTCGGCCCGGTGGGCCAGGAGATCGTGTACGAGAACGACCGCGTACGCGTCTGGCACATCCGGCTGGAGCCGGGTGAGCGGCAGCCGCTGCACCGCCACGACCACCCGTACCTGGTGGTGGCGATCCAGGGCGCCAAGAACGTGGTGCAGACGATCGACGGCACCACCATCGACGCCGACGAGCCGACCGGCGGCGTGGTCTACCGCGACCCGGGCGCGGTGCACATGCTCACCAACGTCGGCGACACCACCTACCTCGCGCGCCTGGTCGAGCTGAAGTAGCCGCACCGGCAGGTTCGCCGCGCCGCGCGGCGGCAAGGTGGCGATCGGGGGCACCGGGCCGTAACGTGCCCGACATGGCCTTTCGGACGTGGGGCAGGCTGCTGCTCACGGCGCTCGGGGTGAGCGTGCTGGCCGGGGCCGGCCAGTTGGGGATCGCGTACGGCTTCGGAGTCGTACGCCTCGACGGCGCGTTCGTGGACGTCTCGGTCAACCGGTGGCCCGCCCAGCTCGTCTGGGTGGGCTGGTTCGCCGCTGTCGCCACGGTCGCCGGAGCCGTCCTCACCGAGCGCTTCGCCCGCCACGACGACAGTCCCGGCGGCACCACCGAACTGCTCTCCATCGCCGGCGTCAGCGCGCTGGGCGCGACGGTGGTCGCCCCGCTGTGCATGCAACCGGCCCGCGCGGCCGAGCTGGGCGGATCCGTCGACCCGGTCTGGGCCGCAGGTATCTGCGCCGCCCTCGGCGCGGTGGTCGGAGCGGGCGCCGCGATCGCCGTCCTGCTCAAGCCGCCGTTCGGCTGGGGCGTGGCGATCACCGCCGGGATCGTCTGGCTGATGGCGCTGCTCTCCGTCGCGCCCACGATCGTGTCCAGCCGGCCGCTGGCCACGGTACGGCTCGGCGTCCTCGAACCCTCCTGGCTGGATCCGGAGGCGGCGCAACGCCTGTCCATGCTGCTGCTGCCGGTGCTCACGCTGCTGGCCGGCGGGGCGGTCGGCGTGCTCGCCCGCCGGGCCGGATGGCCGCCGCTGGTGGGCGGCGCGGCCGGGGCGGCCGGCCCGGTGCTCGTCGCGTTCGCCTACCTGACCGCCGGTCCCGGCTCGGCGACCGACCGCTACCAGGTCGCGCCCTACTACGGCGCGCTGATCGCCGTGATCGCCGGTGCGCTCGGCTCGACCGCCACCACAGTGCTGCCCCGGCCGGTCACCGCCACCGGTGACCCCGACGCCGTCGAGGCCACCGACATCCTCGCGCCGCTGCCGCACTCGTCCACTCCGGGCGCCCCGGCCGCCCCGCCCGCGCCTCCGGTGACGAGCGGCGCCGCCGCGCCGGCGCACTGGAACTGGCCGGAGCCCGGCGGCTCGGCCACGGCGACGGCTCCGGCCGGTACCGATCTTCCCGCCGCCGGCCGGCCGGCCCTCGCGGGTCTGCCCGCCGTCGATCAGCCGGCCGTTGCGGAACGGCCGGCGGGTGAGCGCCCGGCCGTCGCCGACACGGGCCACGGCCAGCCCATGCCGGGTCTGCTGCCCCCGGGGCGCCGGACCTCGGCCATCGACGTCCTCGCCGCGGGCCGCCCCGACCCGGTCCCGGTCCCTGGTCCAGGCACGGACATGGGCACGGTTCCGGGCACGGACATGGGCACCGCCCACACGGGCGGCACCGGCGAGGCGGTCACCACGGACCGCGCAGGCACCGCCGACCGGGCCGTTGCCGGTGCCGAACCTGCCGATGCAACGTCCGGGCAGGCGACCGGCATCCCGGCGGACAGTGAGGCCGCCTCGGGCACCGGCTCGGCAGCCGGCACGGACGATGCCGCACCGGAACCGCCCCAGCAAGCGGCGGCGACCACGCCACGGGTGACCCGGCCGCGCCGTACCCGCGCCAGCCGGTCCAGCGGCACCACCGACGGATCGACGGCACCCGCCGACGCCACAGCACCCCGCCCAGCGGATGCCGCCTCCCCGAGCGCCGCTGCGGGCACCACCTCGGAAGCCACGTCACCGGCCACCGGCGGCACCGCCGAGGGCCACGTTCCCGGCCCGCGTACTGACAGTGGCGCGCTCGCCGGACCGGTCACGGCCGACGCGGACAGCGGCACCCCCGCCGCGCCACCGGCCGAGGCCACCGGAGACACCGGCGCCACGGGCCGCTCCACCCGCTCCCGGCGCCCCCGCGCCCCGAAGGCCGGACCGCGTGCCACCGGCCCGGCCTCCCCCGGCTCCGGCCCGGCCGACGCCGCGCCGACGACGCCGATCGAGCAGGCCGACGCCAGGTCGACGATGCCGAGCAGCCCGGCCGACGCCCCGCTGACGACGTCGAGCAGCCCGGCTCCCCGCACCGATGCCCCCACGGGGGATGTCGCACCGACCGGACGTCCCGGACGCAATTTCTTCTTCGACGACCCGGCGCCGACCCCGTCGTCCCGGCCCCGGTTCCCGATGTTCGAGGACGTCACCGGAGCGCCCGGCGAGGTACGCCCGGCCTGGCCGATCACCCCGGCGGCCCGCCCGCACCGCGCCACCACCGAACCGGACGCACCGGCCCGGGACGACGCGGAGGCGTCCGCCCCGGCCGAGCCGGCGCCGCGCCCCCGCCACCGTGGCCTGCCCGAGCCGGGCGCGAGCACCGGATGGGACGCGCTCGCCACGAACGCCCGCCCGGCGGGGCCGCTCGCCCGGCCGGAGGCGGGGAGACCTGTCGCCCGGCCCGAGGCGGCGACCGCCGCACCGGGCGAGGCGGGTGCCGCGCTGCCCGAGGCCGCCGCCGCGGAGACGGAGGCGGACTCCCGGCGCGGGCGGCACGCCGGACCGGACGACGCCGACGCGTCCGGCGGGAAGCCGAAGACCCGGCGCGGCCTGTTCCGGCGCAACCGGGCCAAGGGCGACCCGGAGCCGGCCGACCGGACGGCCGAGCCGGGTGCCGAGGCCGACGACGAGTACGTGGACTGGGTCGCCGGTCTCGCCTCGGACGACAACGCCGACGACGCCCGCTCGCTGCGTACCGGGCGGCACCACCGCGAGTGAACGCGGCCCGGGGCGGGCCGGAAGCGACCCGCCCCGGGCCTCGCTCACGCCAGCGGCAGGTAGACCCGTGACCCGGAGGCGACGAACTCCTCCGACTTGCCGCGCATGCCCCGCGCCGCGTAGTCCTTCAACTCCTGGGTGATCTTCATGGAGCAGAACTTCGGCCCGCACATCGAGCAGAAGTGCGCGGTCTTGGCGGGCTCGGCGGGCAGCGTCGCGTCGTGGTACGCCCGCGCGGTCTCCGGGTCCAGCGCCAGGTTGAACTGGTCCTCCCAGCGGAACTCGAACCGGGCCTTGGACAGCGCGTCGTCCCACGCCTGCGCGCCGGGGTGCCCCTTGGCCAGGTCGGCCGCGTGCGCGGCGATCTTGTACGCGATCACGCCCGCCTTCACGTCGTCGCGGTCGGGCAGCCCGAGGTGCTCCTTCGGGGTGACGTAGCAGAGCATCGCGGTGCCGAACATGCCGATCATCGCCGCGCCGATCGCGGAGGTGATGTGGTCGTACGCGGGCGCGACGTCGGTGGTCAGCGGGCCGAGCGTGTAGAACGGCGCCTCGTGGCACCACTCCTGCTGGAGGTCCACGTTCTCCTTGATCTTGTGCATCGGCACGTGCCCGGGGCCTTCGATCATCACCTGGACGTCGTACTCCCAGGCGACCTTCGTCAGCTCACCGAGCGTGCGCAGCTCGGCGAACTGCGCCTCGTCGTTGGCGTCCGCGATGGAACCGGGGCGCAGGCCGTCACCGAGGGAGAACGTCACGTCGTACTTCGCGAGCAGCGAACACAGCTCCCGGAAGTTCGTGTAGAGGAAGTTCTCCTCGTGGTGCGCCAGGCACCAGGCCGCCATGATCGAGCCACCCCGCGACACGATCCCGGTGACCCGGTCCACCGCCAGCGGCACGTACGGCAGCAGTACCCCGGCGTGCACCGTCATGTAGTCGACGCCCTGCTCCGCCTGCTCGATGACGGTCTCGCGGAACACCTCCCAGCTCAGCTTCACCGGGTCGCCGCCGACCTTCTCCAGCGCCTGGTAGATCGGCACCGTGCCGATCGGCACCGGCGCGTTCCGCACGATCGCCTCGCGGGTCTCGTGGATGCGCTTGCCGGTGGACAGGTCCATCACGGTGTCCGCGCCCCACCGGGTGGCCCAGGTCAGCTTCTCCACCTCCTCGGCCACCGACGAGGTGACAGCCGAGGTGCCGATGTTGGCGTTGACCTTCACCAGGAACGCCTTGCCGATGATGGCCGGCTCGCACTCGGGGTGGTTGACGTTGAGCGGCAGCACGGCCCGCCCGGCCGCGATCTCGTCCCGGACGAACTCCGGCGCCACCGACTCCCGGACCGCCACGAACTCCATCTCCGGAGTGACGATCCCGGCCCGGGCGTACGCGAACTGCGTCGGCCGCTTCCCCTCCACACCCGCCAGCGGCGTGCCGGCGCCGCGTACCGGGGCCACGTCGCCGCGCTCGGCGATCCACGTTCCGCGCAGCGCGGGCAGCCCCACCTCCGGGTCGGAGCCGGGACCGGAGGTGTCGTAGAGCCGTACCGGAGGGTTGTCTCCGGCCAGCGTCACCTCGGTGAACGGCACCCGGACGTCCGGGCGTGACCCTTCCACGTACACCTTGCGACGTGCCTGCATGACAGCCTCCCTGTCGCTCATGCGGACCAGCCGAAGTGGTCCAGCGGGCCGCGTCCCGCGCCCAGCTCCCAGGTCCGCGCGCCGGTCAGCGCGCGGGTGACGTACTCCTTGGCGGCCGCCACCGCGACCGGCACCGCGTCGCCCGCGGCGAGCCGGACCGCGACGGCGGCCGAGAACGAACAGCCGGTGCCGTGGTTGTGCCGGGTGTCCACCCGGGGCGCGCGCAGCAGGCGGGTCGTCCCGCCGCCGGCGAGCACGTCCACCGACTCGCCGTCGGCGTCCACGTCGCCGCCGGTCACCACCACGAACGCCGGTCCGCGCGCCGCCAGCGCCTCGGCCGCCGCGACCATCTCCTCGACGGTGCCCACCGGGCCTCCGGTGAGGGCCGCGGCCTCCGCGCAGTTCGGTGTCGCCACCTCCGCGTACGGCAGGAGCCGCTCGACCGCCTCCACCACGCCGAGCCGGTGCCCGCTCGTGGCGACCAGTACCGGGTCGACGACCAGGTGCGGCAGCCGCCCGGCCCGGGCCGCCTCGGCCACCGCGTCGGCGACCGCGGGGGTGCCGAGCATGCCGGTCTTCACGGCGCGCACGTCGAAGTCGCCGAGGACGCTGTCCATCTGGTCGCGCACTGTCTGCGGCGGCAGGGGCAGGACGGCGTCCACGCCCCGGGTGCTCTGCGCGGTGACGGCGGTGAGCACTGTGGTGCCGTACGCCCCGAGCGCGGCGAACGTCTTGAGGTCGGCCTGGATGCCCGCTCCCGCTCCGGAGTCGGAGCCGGCGATGCTGAGAACTGTTTTCGGCGTCACTGGTTCTCTTCTCCGGCGGTTGCTGTGACGGCTGCGGCCGACAGTGGTTGCGGTCGGGGCTGCGGCCGACCGTGCCCACTCCGGGCGGTCAGGCTTGATCCCTCCGTGGGCACGGTCGGCCGCAGCCCTGTCGCGTGCGGGCCGTGGTCGGATCGCGCGGGGTGGGTGCGCGCCACACGGGTGGCCGCCTCCTGGAAGGCTCTGCCCAGCGTGGTGGCGGTTTCGGTGGGGTCGTCGGCGCGCATGATGGTGCCCAGGACTGCTACTCCGGTGGCGCCCGCCTCCACGCATGCACTGACCTGAGCTGCCGTTTCGATGCCGCCTAGTGCCAGCACGGGCACCTTGGTCACCGCGATCAGCTCGCGCAGTCCGTCGGGTTGCAGGGGTGGGCCGTAGCCGGGCTTTGTTCTTGTCTCGTAGACCGGGGACAGCGTGGCGTAGTGCTCGGTGGTGAGCCGGGCCAGCTCGGCGGTGTCGTGACAGGACCGGCCGACCAATCCGACTGCGGGCGGCGGGTACGGGCCGGCGGCGGGCAGGTGCACCGCGTCCCCGTCGAGCGGATCGGGTCCGGCCACGACGAGCGTGCCGCCCGCCTCGGCGAGGATCGCGCGCAGCTCGACGGCGAGCGCGAGGCGTTCGGCGCGGGGCAGGTCCTTCTCCCGCAGCACCACCCAGCGCACTCCCCCGCCGACGGCCCCCGCGACCACGTCGACGAGCGCCCTCTTGGCGACCCGCCGATCGGTGAGCAGCACGACCCCGGTCGGGCCGGTGTAGATCTTGGTACGCGGCCGCCCCTCCACGGGCGCCTCCGTACCAGGATCCGCAACGCGTAGAGCGGTCACAGGTCCGGCCGTCCCTCGTCGGGGGTGGACGGCAAGGCGTGGAAGCGACGGGTGATGCGGCCCGCGCCGTACGCCAGGTGCCCGGCCTCGACCGCGTACCGCATGGCCGTGGCCATCGCCACCGGGTCGGCGGCCCGGGTCACGGCACTGGCCAGCAGCACCGCGTCGCAGCCCAGCTCCATCGCCAGGGCCGCGTCGGAGGCGGTGCCGATGCCCGCGTCCAGCACCACCGGCACGTCCACAGCCGCCCGGATCAGCCGGATGTGGTGCGGGTTGCCGATGCCCAGCCCGGAGCCGATCGGCGACCCGGCCGGCATCACCGCCGCGCAGCCCACGTCGGCCAGCCGCCGGGCCAGCACGGGATCGTCCGAGGTGTACGGCAGCACTGTGAACCCGTCGGCCACCAGTTCCTCGGCGGCGCGCAGCAGCTCCACCCCGTCGGGCAGGAGCGTGCGCTCGTCGCCGATCACCTCCAGCTTCACCCAGTCCGTGTCGAACGCCTCCCGGGCCAGGTGCGCCGTCTTCACCGCCTCCACGGCGGTGCGGCAGCCGGCCGTGTTCGGCAGCAGCCGTACGCCGCACCGCTCCACCAGGTCGAGCAGGCCGCCCGAGCCGCCGGGCGTGGTGTCCACCCGGCGCAGCGCCAACGTCACCAGCTCGGTGCCGGAGGCGCGGATCGCCTGCTCCAGCACGTGCAGGTTGGCCGCGCCGCCGGTGCCGAGGATGAGCCGCGAGCCGAACGCGACCCCGCCGATCTCCAGTGCGGACATCCGTTCACCCGCCCTGGGTGGCGCTGAGTACCTCGACCCGGTCGCCGTCGCGCAGCACGCTCGCCGACCAGCCGCCGCGTGGCACCACCTCGCCGTTGACCGCTACGGCGAGCCCGCGCTCCCGGTCGGTGACGGTGCGGACCACCTCGGCGACGGTGACGCCCTCGGGCAGCGTCCGGCCGGTGCCGTTGACGATCAGTTCCACGTGCGCTCCTTCCCGAAGCGGTCCGGGGTGAAGGGGGCGAGCGCGGGATCCGGCTCGCCGGTGACGATCAGCTCGGTGACCATGTCGGCGGTGACCGGGGTGAGCACGATGCCGTGCCTGTGGTGCCCGGTCGCCGCGAGCACGCCCGACTGCCCGGGGAGCGGCCCGATGATCGGCGCGTTGTCGGGCGTACCGGGGCGCAGCCCGGCAACGGCCTCCACCAGCTCGTACTCGACGAGTTCCGGCACCAGCTCGGCGGCGGCGCGCAGCAGTGTCAGCACGCCACCGGCGGTGACCTCGGTGTCCGCGCGCTCCTCCACAGTCGCCCCGACCACGACCTCACCGCTGTCCCGGGGCACCAGGTAGACCGGCTCGCTGTCCGCGTACCCCCGGATCACGTGCCGGAAGCCCGGCGGACCGCCACCCGGCGCGCGCAGCCGCAGCACCTGGCCCTTGACCGGCCGGACCGGCAGGCCGGTCAGGCTCGCCGCGCCGCAGCCGGCCGCGACCACAGTGACCCGGGCGTCCACCTCGGACAGCGCGCCGACGCGGGCCGGGCGCAGCTCCACGCCGACGCGTTCCGCAGCAGTGCGCAACGCGGCGACCAGCCGTCGCGGATCCACTTGGTGGTCGCCGGGGGCCACCGCGCCGCCGCGCACGCGCGGTGCCAGCGCCGGCTCGCGGTCGCGCAGCTCCGAGGGCCGCAGCGGCGTGATCGGCAGTCCCAGACCCCGTTGGTACGACCACAGCCGCCCCGCCTCGGCCAGGTCGTCGGCGGTGAGCCCGACGACGAGCGTGCCCTCGGTGCGGTACCCGAGGTCGACGCCGCTCGCCCCGGCCAGTTCGGCCGCGAAACCGGGCCAGCGGGCGGCGGACCCGACGAGAAGCGCTGTGAGTTCGTGCTCACCGAAGTACGCCTCCGCGACCGGCGACAGCATCCCGGCGGCCACCGACGAGGCGCCCGACCCGGGCCGGTCGTCGTGCACCACCACGCGCAGTCCGCGCTGCGCGCACCGCCACGCGATCGCGAGTCCCACCGGCCCGGCGCCCACCACCGCCACGTCGGTAAGGAAGGGCCCCCTGTTAACGCCTCCGGTAGAGGAAGGGCCCCCTCTTAACACGTCAGCGCCCGCAGCAGCTCGGCGGTGGCGTGCGCCGGATCGGCAGCCAGGCTGAGCGCGCCGACCACCGCCACCCCGTACGCCCCGGCGGCCCGCAGCGCCGGCACGCTCGCGGCCGTCACCCCACCGATCGCGATCACCGGGACGCTGACCGCCTCGGCGACCGCGCGTATCCCCTCGGGGCCGATCGGGTCCGGCAGGCCGGACTTGGTGGTGGTGACGTGGCACGGGCCCACGCCCAGGTAGCTCGCGCCCGCATCCACGGCCGTACGGGCGCTCACCGGCTCCCGGGCGGTCGCGCCGAGCACCGCGTCCGGGCCGAGCACGCAGCGCGCGGCTGCGACCGGCAGATCGTCCGCGCCGACGTGGCCCCCGGCGGCGTCCACCGCGAGCGCCACGTGCAGCCGGTCGTTGACCAGGCACTGTGCCCCGTACGGCCGGCACGCCTCGGTCACCCGGCACGCCAGCTCGTACGCCTCCCGGTCGGTGGCGTCGTCCTCCACGCGCACCTGCACGACGAGTTCGGCGCCCGCCACGGGCAGGGCGGCACGCAGCACGGCGAGCGGGTCACGCCCCGGCCGGGTGTCGGTGATGAGATGCAGTCGTCCCAGGGACAGCACGGCAACGCTCCTCCCTGCGCCGGCATTACCCGGATCAGGTTCGACGGTCGGGGGCTCCCAGCCCCCCTCTCAGCCCGGTCCGCACCGGGCTCCCGTGGGTCACTTGCGGCCTACCGTACGACGCCTCCCGCCCGTACGGAACCCCGGGTGAGGTTTTTCCCAGGAACCGTTCACATGCCGTACCGGGGCAACAGGTGATCGTCTCGTCACGACACGCTGCCGGATGTCCGTTCCCGCCCGTGTCCCGCGCCGCCTGGCGATCCTGCCGTTCCGGGGCAGCCGTGCCGTCTCCGAAGGACTGCTCACCTGGACGATGCTGCGCGGGCCGACCTGGATCCGCCTGCTGCCGGACGTGTACGTGCACCGGGACGGACACCGCGCCGACGACCACCGGATGTGGTGCGAGGCGGTGGCGTTGCGCCTGCCGCCGGGTGCCGCACTGGCGGGACGCAGCGCCGCCTGGCTGTTCGGCACGGACGTGCTCAGCCGCGACGCGCCGGTCACCGTGCTGCTGCCGAGCCCGGCCCGCATGCGTCCTCATCCACGGCTGCTGGTGACCCGGTCGCCCCTGCCCGAGTCGGACCGCACCCGGTTCGCGGGGCTGCCGGTCACGACCCCGCTGCGTACCGCGTTCGACCTGGGCCGGCAGGGCTCACTCGCCGAGGCGCTGGTCGCCGTCGACGCGCTGCTGCGTCGCCGGGTCGTGAAGCTGCCCGTCCTGCGGGCCTACGCCGCCGACCGGCCGGGTTGGCCGGGCGCTCCGCTGCTGCGCGAGGTACTGGCGATGGCCGAGCCGTTGAGCGAGTCCCCGATGGAGACGCGGCTGCGGCTGCTCCTCCTCGACGCCGGTCTCGGCCCGCTGACCGCCCAGCACGAGGTGCGCACCGGCGGACGCTTCGTGGCCCGGGTGGACCTGGCCTGGCCGGCTCTCCGCCTCGCGGTCGAGTACGACGGCGACCACCACCGGGAACGGGCTCACTTCCGGCGGGACGTGGCGCGCCTGAACGCGCTCCGCGCGGCCGGGTGGGTCGTGCTCCGGTTCACCGTCGACGACGTGCTACGCCGGCCCGACGCCACTGTCGCCCTGGTGCGCCAGGCCCTGGCAGAACGTCGCGCCGCCGCGGCAAACCACTGATCCGCACCCGCAGCCCCCCGCACCCCGGCTCGCAGCCCACAGCCCGCAGCCCCACAGCCGCAGCCCCACAGCCCCACAGCCCCGAGTCTCGCCCCGCCGCGCCCCCGGCCGCCACCCGCCACCTGGCCGGGCCGGGCCGGGACGCCCAAGACACCACGGGCGTCAGGAGGCCGCCCACAGACACTTATGGCGTTCCACTCGCGACTGAATCTGGCGACGAGTGGAACGCCGTGGGTGTCTGTGGGCCCTCTTGACACCCATACCGTTCCACTCATCGTGAGCGCTGCCCCTGAGTGGAACGCCACGGGTGCCTCCGCGCGCGGGCGGGCGGGCGGGCCACGGTGGGCGCACGCCGCGCGGGGCAAGCCCCGACGCTCGCACGCCGACGAGCGAGCGCACCCCCGACGCGCGAGCGGGCGCGTATGTACTGGCAGGGACGGTCAGAGGATGGCGTCCAAGGCGGTCAGGTCCTCGTCGGACGGCTGCCACGTCCCGGCTTCGGCATTGGCCTTCACCTGGTCGGGAGTGGTGGCGCCGGCGATCACCGACGTCACGGCGGGACGGGCCGCCAGGCCGCCGATCGCCACCTGGAGCATGCTGATGCCGCGCTCGGCCGCGTACGCCTCGATCGCCTCGATGACGTCCCAGCGCGCGGCGGCCAGCCGCTCGGCGTACCGGCCGCCACCGGCCAGGCGGCTGCCCGCCGGGGGCGCCTCGCCGCGCTTGTACTTGCCGGTGAGCAGCCCGTTGGCGAGCGGGAAGAACGGCAGCATGCCGAGGCCGAACCGCTCGCAGGCGGGGATCACCTCGTCCTCCACCCCGCGCTCCACCAGCGAGTAGTGGTTCTGCGCGGAGATGAACCGGGTACGCCCCTGCGACGACGCGGTCCAGTCGGCGTCGGCGATCTGCCACCCGGCGAAGTTGGAGTTGCCGAGGTAGCGCACCTTGCCGGCGGTCACCAGGTCGTCCAGCGCGGCGAGCGTCTCGTCGATCGGGGTGCCCGGGTCGGGCTCGTGCATCTGGTACAGGTCGATGTGGTCGGTGCCGAGCCGGCGCAGCGACGCCTCGACCGCGCGGGCGATGTAGCGGCGGGCGCCCCGGGCGCCGTGGTCCGGCCCGTTCGCGCCGTTCATGTCCATGCCGAACTTGGTGGCCACCACCACGTCGTCGCGGCGGCCCTTGAGCGCCTGGCCGAGCAGTTCCTCGGAGGCGCCCTGCGGCTCGCCGTAGATGTCGGCGGTGTCGAAGAAGTTGATCCCGGCGTCGAGCGCGGCGTCCACCACCGCCCGGGTGCCGTCGAGGTCGAGTTTGCGGCCGAAGTTGTTGCAGCCGATACCGACCACTGACACCACGAGCCCGGAGTCGCCCAGCCGGCGATAGGTCATCTCACTCACGAGATCCACCCTATGCCCGCTGCCCGGATGTCATCCGGGCAGCGGCAGCACCTGGTCGGCCAGCGTCCGGGCGGCACCGATCGTCGCCGCCAGTTCCTCAGGGGTACGCCCCACCGCGCCCAGCAGCGCCTGCGCCCGCTCGGCGAAGTCCGGCGGCGCACCGGGCAGGCGTCCGGCGGAGACGATCATGCCCTTCTCGTTGACCAGCCACCGCCCGGCCCGGCCGTGCAGCGCGTGGACCAGCACGCCGACCACCCGGAACAGGCAGCCCGCCACGTAGCCGGCGTCACCCCCTGCGGCGCCCTTCGCGGCGCCGTCGAGCAGCAGCCCGGTCTCCCAGCCACCGGCGACCAGCGCGGCGCCGAGCGCGGGCGGGTAGTCGACGGTCTCGGCCCGCAGCGCGGTCAGCTCACCGGTCGGGTCGCCGAGCACCCGCCCGAGCGCCACCTCCCCGGCGTACGCGTGCGAGTAGAAACCGAGCGGATGCCCGGCCTGCGCCTCGACCGTGTAGCGGCCGGCCCGGCAGTCCGCCCAGACCCGGTGCACCCGGTCCAGGTCGCGGTAGATCCAGTCCACCGCCACCCCGCCGACGCGCAGCCAGCCGCCCCCGTCGACCCACGGCCCCCAGCCGCCCGGGGCGGTGAGGTCCACCGGCCCGTCGGCGATCGAGGCGGCCACCGCGCGCAGCCCGGCCAGGTCCGGCGCGCCCCGGTAGTAGAGGCCCACGTCCCAGTCGGAGTCGGGCCGGTGGTCGCCGCGGGCCCGGCTGCCGCCGAGCGCCACCGCGACCACGCCGTTCACCGCGCACAGCCGGTCGGCCAGGTCCCTGTCGATCACCTCACGTCCCAGACCGGCTCCGGCGTCTCCACCACGTCGCCGTCGCCCCGGAACAGCACGAACCGGTCGAAGGTACGGGTGAACCACCTGTCGTGTGTCACCGCGACCACAGTCCCCTCGAACGCGGTCAGCCCGGCTTCCAGCGCCTCGGCCGAGGCCAGGTCGAGGTTGTCGGTGGGCTCGTCGAGCAGCAGCAGCGTGGCCCCGGACAGCTCCAGCAGCAGCACCAGGAACCGCGCCTGCTGCCCGCCGGAGAGCGTGCCGAACCGCTGGTCGCCCTGGCCGGCCAGCTCGTACCGGGACAGCGCCGCCATCGCGGCGTGCCGGTCCATGCCGGCCCGGTGGTCGTCGCCGCGCCACAGCACCTCGACGAGCGTCTTGCCCATCAGCTCCGGCCGGTCGTGGGTCTGCGAGAAGTGCCCGGGCCGGACCCGTGCGCCGAGCCGGACCACGCCGCCGTGGGCGACAGGTGCGAGCGCGGCGGCGCCGTCCACAGGCGTGTTGCCCGGCTCCGGGTCGGTGCCGCCCCGGGCCAGCAGCCGCAGGAAGTGCGACTTGCCGGTACCGTTCGCGCCGAGCACCGCGACCCGGTCGCCGTACCAGAGTTCCAGGTCGAACGGGTACGTCAGGCCGTCCAGCTCCAACTGCTCGGCGATCACCGCGCGCTTGCCGGTCCGCCCGCCGGTCAGGCGCATCCGGATGTCCTGGTCCTTCGGGGGTACGGGCGGCGGCCCGGCCTCCTCGAACTTGCGCAACCGGGTCTGCGCGGCCTGGTAGCGGGAGGCCATCCCGTCGTTGTACGCGGCCTTCTGCTTGTACATCAGCATCAGCTCGCGCAGCTTCTGGTGCTCCTCGTCCCAGCGTTTGCGCAGCTCGTCGAGGCGGGCGTGGCGGGCCACCCGTGCCTCGTGCCAGCTCGCGAAGCCGCCCGGGTGCACCCAGGCGCTGCCGCCCTCCACCGCGACGACCCGGTCGGCGGTCTGCGCCAGCAGTTCCCGGTCGTGCGAGACGTAGAGCACGGACTTGCCCGACTCGCGCAGGCGCGCCTCCAGCCAGCGTTTGCCGGGTACGTCGAGGAAGTTGTCCGGCTCGTCGAGCAGCAGCACCTCGTCGGGGCCGCGCAGCAGCAGCTCGAGCGCGAAGCGCTTCTGCTGGCCGCCGGACAGCGTGCGGACCGGCCGTTCCCGGGCGCTGTCCCAGGGCAGGTCGAGCACGATGGTGGCGACGGTGTCGAAGAGGACCTCGGCGTCGTACCCGCCGGTCTCGCCCCACGCGGCGAGCGCCTCGGCGTACGCGAGCTGGGTCTTGGCGGCGGCGGAGCTGTACTTGCCGCGGACCTCGGCCGCCCGCATGGCCGCCTCGGTCTCGGCGAGCCGCCGCCCGGCGTCGCGCAGCGCCGGCGGCGCCAGCGACAGGGCGAGGTCGGCGAGCGTGGACTCGTCGCCGATCATGCCGATGAACTGCCGCATCACGCCCAGCCCACCGGAGCGGGCGACAGCGCCGGTCTTCACCGGCAGGTCACCGGCGACCATCCGCAGCAGCGTGGTCTTGCCGGCGCCGTTCGGGCCGACCAGCGCCACCTTGGCACCCTCACCGACCCGGAACGACACGTCGCTGAACAGCTCACGCCCGTCCGGGAGGATGTGCCCTACTCCTGCCACGTCCACGTATCCCACGCGGGCATCCTGCCCGAGCCGGGTCGGTGGACGACACCGGATTACCGGGTGACCCGCAGCACCCGGTAGCCCTTCTGGCTGGCGTGCCGCTCGACCGACCAGCCCTGCTCGACCAGCCAGCGGTGCAGCGAGTCGCCGCCGAGGTGCCGGGCGACGACCAGCCAGGCCACGCCGTCCGGGGCGAGGCGGGGCAGCCAACGCAGCAGCAGGCCGTGCAGTTCCGGCTTGCCGATGTGGATCGGCGGGTTGGACCAGATTTGGCTGAAGGTGACGTCGTCCGGCAGTTCGTCCGGCGCGACGGCGCGTACCCGGTCGGCGGCACCGACCCTTGCCGCGTTGGCGGTGGTGAGGGCGCGGGCGCGCTCGTTGACGTCCACGGCCCAGACGGTGGCCTTCGGCGCGACAGTGGCGAGGACGCAGGTGATCGGGCCGAAGCCGCAGCCGATGTCGAGCAGCGCACCGGTGACGTCGGCGGCCGGCAGGTCGGCCTTGCGCAGCAGTACGGCGGTGCCCGGGTCGAGCCGGTCGGCGGAGAAGACGCCGCCGGCCGAGGCGAGCGTGTAGTCGCGCCCGGCGACTGTGAACTCGACCTCGCGGGGGCGGGCCGGGGTCGAGGGCTCAGCTGTGAAGTAGTGGTCGCCGGTCACGCCCGCATTCTCGCACCGGGCCGCAGGGGTTCCGGCGACGGTGTCACGGGCGGGGTCGCACGCCACTCCGCCAGAATTTCCCGATATTACCCCTGAAAGGGACAATCAGTCCTACTCTATGCCACATGGTGTACCGGTACGAGTCCGATGAGGACGCCTTCCTGGAGTACCCGAAGCCCGGGTCGGCCCCGAACGGGCCCGCAGCCACGCCTCCGCCCGCGGGTCCGTCACGTTCCCGCTTCCCCACGCCGTCGCTGCCCCCGCCGCCGCGCCCGCAAGCGGCGCCGCCGCCGACCGGCGCGGCCGAGCAGGCCGATCCCGGCGGGCAGGCGGTGGCGGACGACGCTCGCGCACCCGCTCCGGCGCCCCCGGCCCCGGCGCCGACACCGGGACGGCCCGCCCCACCACGGGAGCCCTCCCCGGTGCCGCACCCCGCGCCGCCCATGCCGGCACCCGTACCGGCGGCGGCGAACCGGCCGACGGTGCCGATCCCGGCCAGCCCCACCGCCCGCGCCGCCGACGTCTCCGAACTGCCCCGGACCCGGCGCGCCGAACGCCGCGGCGGCGGCCGGTTCTGGCAGACGCTCGTCGGCGGCGCCGCCGTACTGCTCCTGCTCTCGCTCACCGGGCTCGCCGTCGCGGCCCTGCTCGACGAACGCACCACCACGCCGCCGGCGGGCCAGCCGACCCCGCAGCCGACCGAGTCGAGCACACCGTCCGGCGGCACCGACCTGGACTCCCGGGACACCGACCAGGCGTCGCTCACCGCCAAGGAGGTCTTCCCGACCAGGGACCTGGTGGTCACCGACGGGAAACCGGCCTACCGGGTGCTGAAGACCCAGGCCAGCACGAAGTGCCAGGTCGCGGCCACCGGCGAGATCGCCGACCTGCTGGTCCGGCTCGGCTGCAACCAGGTGGTGCGGGGCACGCTCCGCTCCCCCGACGGCGACCACCTGATCACCGCCGGTCTGTTCAACCTCACCGACGTGGCCACCGCCCAGCGGGTACGCGACCGCATCCGGCCGCTGCTCGACGCGCGCCAGGGACGGTTCCGTGGCATGGCGGCGGGCGACGACACCGACGCGGTGGAGAAGGCCGCGGCCCGGGTCGCCTGGCAGGTACGCGGACACTACGTCGCCTTCTGCCTGGTCACCCGCGCCGACGGGGAACGCATCCCGAGCGACGACGCGACCGCCCGCGAGATCATGTACGACCTGGTCGAACTGCACCTCAACCGGGGTGTGCTGGACCGTCGCGCGGCGGCCGGCACGGCCGGGCAGCCCGACGCCGACTCGGCCGAGGACAGCGCCGGTCAGCGGGGCACGGACTGAGGCTGGCTCAGCCCTCGGCCACCGGCACCCGCAACCGGCGGGTCTCCTCGGCGCGGCGGGCGTACTCGGCCGGGTCGCCCGGGTAGCCCACAGCGACCAGGGCGAGGCCGTGCGCGGGCGCCACAGTCACCTCGCTGGAGCGCTCGCGGCGCGTCAGCAGGCCGGCCGGCCACTGGACCGGCCGCCGCCCGTCGCCCGCCACCAGCATCGCCCCGACCAGGCTGCGCACCATGTTCTGGCAGAACGCGTCGGCCTGCACTGTGGCGACCAGGATCCCGTCCGGGTCGCGCCGCCAGTCCAGCCGGGTCACCTCGCGCAGCGTGGTGGCGTTCTCCTTGCGCCGGCAGTACGCGGCGAAGTCGTGCTCGCCCACCAGCCCGGCAGCGGCGGCGTTCAGGGCCGCCAGGTCCAGCGGCTTCGGCCAGGCCAGGGTGTCCCCGCGGCGCAGCGGCTCGGCGCCCCACGGGGCGTCGGTGACCCGGTACTCGTAGCGCCGGAACGTGGCCGAGAACCGGGCGTCGAAGTCGGCGGGCACCTCGGTCATCGCGCGTACCCGGACGTCCGGGGGCAGGAGCCGGGCCAGCCGGCGCAGCAACCGGCCCTCGTGCTCCCGCCACACGGGAGTCGGCAGGTCGAGGTGGCAGACCTGCCCGGTGGCGTGTACCCCGGCGTCGGTACGCCCGGCCACCGTCAGGCCGGTCGCCGTGCCCGCGCCGAGCACCAGGTCCAGCGTCTGCATGAGCACGCCGGCCACTGTGCGCCGGGCCGGCTGGGGCGCCCAGCCGGAGAAGTCGGTGCCGTCGTACGAGACGTCCAGCCGCAGCCGGGTCCGCTCGTCCACCTCGTACCTCCTGTCGACGGCGACGGGCCCGGCACCCCCGAGGGGATGCCGGGCCCGGTCGAGCCTGATGTCAGGCCTTGTCGTTCTCGGTGGCCTCGTCGCTGTCCTCACGGGCGGCGGCGGTGTCACCCGACGCGGAGACCGGCGCCTCGGCGTCCTGGTCACCGGCGCTGGAGCGCGGGGTCTCCTCGGCCGGGGCCAGGGCCTCGACCTTGTCCTGCTGGGCGGCCTTGCGGGCGGCGGTCTTCTTGTTCGCCTTCGGCTCGGCGATCTGAAGCTCCTCCACCAGCTCGATGATCGCCATCGGAGCGGCGTCACCCTTGCGCGGACCGGTCTTCACGATCCGGGTGTAGCCACCGTTGCGGTTGGCGTACCGGGGCGCGATCTGGTCGAACAGGGCGTAGACCACGTCCTTGTCCTTGACGACGCCCAGCACGCGGCGGCGCGAGGCGAGGTCGCCACGCTTGGCCTTGGTGATGAGCTGCTCGGCCAGCGGACGCAGCCGCCGGGCCTTCGTCTCGGTGGTCTGGATCTTGCCGTGCTGGAACAGCGCGGTGGCCAGGTTGGCCAGCATCAGCCGCTCGTGCGCGGGGCTGCCGCCGAGGCGGGGGCCCTTGGTGGGCGTGGGCATGCTTGGTGCTCCTCAGGTGTGGCGGCAGCGCGGACTAGAGCTGCTCGGTCTCGCGGTAGTCGTCGGTGTCGTAGTCCGCCTCGCCGAAGGCGTCCACGACGTGCGCCGGGTCGAAGTTCGGAGCCGAGTCCTTCAGCCCCAGGCCCATCCCGGCGAGCTTCATCTTGACCTCGTCGATCGACTTCTGACCGAAGTTGCGGATGTCGAGGAGGTCGGCCTCGGTACGCCCGATGAGCTCACCAACGGAGTTGATGCCCTCGCGCTTGAGGCAGTTGTAGGAGCGGACGGTGAGGTCCAGCTCCTCGATCGGCAGGGCCAGGTCCGCCGCCAGCTGGGCGTCCTGCGGGGACGGCCCGATGTCGATGCCCTCGGCGGTCTCGTCCAGCTCCCGGGCCAGCCCGAACAGCTCCACCAGCGTCGAACCGGCCGAGGCCAGCGCGGTACGCGGGCCCATCGACGGCTTGGTCTCGACGTCGATGATGAGCCGGTCGAAGTCGGTCCGCTGCTCGACACGGGTCGCCTCGACCCGGTACGTCACCTTGAGCACCGGCGAGTAGATCGAGTCGACCGGGATCCGGCCGATCTCGGCGCCCGCCTGCTTGTTCTGCGCCGCGGTGACGTAGCCGCGACCCCGCTCGACGGTCAGCTCCATGTCGAGCCGGCCCTTGCCGTTGAGGGTGGCGAGCTTCAGGTCCGGGTTGTGCACCGAGACACCGGCCGGGGGCTGGATGTCACCGGCGGTCACGTCGCCCGGGCCCTGCTTGCGCAGGTACATGCTGACCGGCTCGTCGTGCTCGGAGCTGACGCACAGCTCCTTGATGTTCATGACGAGCTCGACCACGTCCTCCTTGACGCCGGGGATCGTGGTGAACTCGTGCAGCACACCGTCGATCTTGATCGAGGTGACCGCCGCACCCGGGATCGAGGACAGCAGCGTACGCCGCAGCGAGTTGCCCAGCGTGTAGCCGAAGCCGGGCTCCAGCGGCTCGATGGTGAACCGGGAGCGGGTCTCGTTGATCGACTCTTCGGAGAGAGACGGTCGCTGGCTGATGAGCATCTTTTCTCTTCTCTTCCGGGGCGCCCGCTATTTGACGCCCACGACACAACTGTTCCGGTGGCCCGCCCCGGAGGACGGGCCACCGCAACGAGCCCTTACTTGGAGTAGAGCTCGACGATCAGCTGCTCCTGGACCTGGGTGTCGATCACCTGGCGGGCCGGGAGCGAGTGCACGAGGATCTTCATCTGGCTCGGGATCGCCTCCAGCCACGCCGGAACGGTCCGCGAGCCGGCCTCACCCTGCGCCACGAGGAACGGGGTGAGCTCCTTGCTCTTGGCACGCACCTCGATGATGTCGTGCTCCTTGACGCGGTACGACGGGATGTCGACCTTCTTGCCGTTCACCGTGAAGTGGCCGTGCTTGACCAGCTGACGGGCCATGTCCCGGGACTTGGCGTAGCCGGCCCGGTAGACCACGTTGTCCAGCCGCGACTCGAGGATCTGCAGCAGGACCTCGCCGGTCTTGGCCTCCTTGCTCACGGCCTCTTCGTAGTAGCCGCGGAACTGCTTCTCCAGCACGCCGTAGACACGACGGGCCTTCTGCTTCTCACGGAGCTGGAGCAGGTACTCCGTCTCCTTCGTGCGGCCGCGGCCGTGCTGCCCGGGCGGGAACGGCCGGGACTCGAACGGGCACTTCGGACCATCGCACTTGCTGCCCTTGAGGAACAGCTTCATCTTCTCCCGCCGGCAACGGCGGCAGTCAGCACCGGTGTAACGAGCCATCTCTCTCTAACCTCTCAGACCCGGCGACGCTTCGGCGGACGGCACCCGTTGTGCGGCTGCGGCGTGACGTCGGAGATCTGCCCGACCTCGAGGCCGACTGCCTGCAGCGAACGGATGGCGGTCTCCCGGCCGGAGCCGGGGCCCTTGACGAACACGTCGACCTTGCGCATGCCGTGCTCCATCGCGCGGCGCGCGGCGGCCTCGGCGGCGAGCTGCGCGGCGAACGGAGTCGACTTGCGGGAGCCCTTGAAGCCCACCTGGCCGGAGGAGGCCCAGGAGATGACCGCACCGGTCGGGTCCGTGATGGACACGATGGTGTTGTTGAAGGTGCTCTTGATGTGCGCCTGCCCGTGGGCGACGTTCTTGCGTTCCTTGCGCCGGACCTTCTTGACGGCGGCTCCGGCACGAGCCTTCGGTGGCATAAGTCTGTGCGCTCCTAGTTACTTCTTGCCGGGCTTCTTCTTGCCGGCCACGGTCCGCTTCGGGCCCTTCCGGGTCCGCGCGTTGGTCTTGGTGCGCTGGCCACGCACGGG
This sequence comes from Micromonospora globosa, assembly GCF_000717585.1. Taxonomy (NCBI): domain Bacteria; kingdom Bacillati; phylum Actinomycetota; class Actinomycetes; order Micromonosporales; family Micromonosporaceae; genus Micromonospora; species Micromonospora globosa. Next base: position 171,201 of record NZ_JNZR01000003.1, on the reverse strand, counting down.
CAGACCGCGGCGGTGCCGGATACCGGCGTAGCAGCCGATCTCGACCTTGCGGCGGATGTCAGCGGCGACCTCGCGGCGCAGGTCGCCTTCAACCTTGTAGTTGCCCTCGATGTGGTTCCGGAGCTCGACGAGCTCCTCGTCCGTGAGGTCCCGAACGCGCTTGTCCGGCGAGATGCCGGTCGCGGCGAGCGTCTCCAGGGCGCGGGTGCGACCGACCCCGAAGATGTAGGTGAGCGCGATCTCCATCCGCTTCTCGCGGGGGAGATCCACGCCGACTAGACGTGCCATGTGCGGGCGTACTCCTCGTGATGTTGTGGCGGAGGTGTGGACCCGTCCCACCCCGCTACCGGCCGTCCCTGTCCTTCCGGCGTCAAGAACGCCGGCGACCGGGATCGGTCGCTGCCCGAGCGGGCCCCGGCCTCCGACCGGGGGTCAACCACGAGGGGGTACGCGCTGCGCACCCGACCGCGGCTGGGACGAGCTGGTGATGTGTGGGGCGTCAGCCCTGGCGCTGCTTGTGGCGCGGGTCGGTGCAGATGACCATGACCCGGCCGTGCCGGCGGATCACCCGGCACTTGTTGCAGATCCTCTTGACGCTCGGCTTGACCTTCACGGTTGCCTTACTTCCCATCTGGCCCGGACCCGCGACACAGCGCGACCCGGACGTCGAAGACGGACACGGAAACGTCCCGGCCGCCGTCAGGCTTACTTGTAGCGGTAGACGATGCGCCCGCGGGTCAGGTCGTACGGCGAGAGTTCGACGACGACCCGGTCCTCCGGCAGGATGCGGATGTAGTGCTGCCGCATCTTGCCGCTGATGTGAGCCAGCACCTTGTGACCGTTCGCGAGCTCCACCCGGAACATGGCGTTCGGCAGGGGCTCGATGACCCGACCCTCGATCTCGATGGCTCCGTCTTTTTTCGGCATGTCCTCCGCTGTCCTGACGTCGGTTACTCCGGACGGCCCACAACGTCTTACACGGGTGAACTGACCAAGATCAGGAAACCCGCGCCAGCCGCGGCTCCGACTCCCACCGAAGCGCAGGGTGGGCATGGCGGAGTGGACGCTGTGCGCCGATCAGAAAGTGTACGCCGACCCGTACGTGCTCGCCAAACCGACCGGCGCGACAGTCACCCGGACGGCTCGGATATGACGCAGGTCACGTCTCCGGAAGCTCGCGCTTCGCCCGCCGGCGGGCTTCCCGCTCGACCTGCTTGCGCCGCCGGCGTTCGGCGTCCTTCTCCGGTGCTCCGGTGGCCAGCCCCTGCGCGGTCTGGTAGAGCAACACGGCGCCCCACGGGCCGAGCACCCAGAGCGGCCAGTAGTCGTCGAACTCGAACTCGCCCTCAGCCAGCTGGGAGACGAACCAGATCGCGGTGAGGATCAGGGCCACCTTGAGCCACGGCCCCCAGACCCCCAGCAGCCAGGCGCTGCGCGCCCCGCTCACGGCCTCCGTGCCCGGGACCGCGACCCCGCCCTCCCCGGCCGCACGAGGCGCCGGCAGGGGGCGCCCAGCCGGGCCGGCGCCGGGCAGGTCGGTCAGCAGCTCGTCCAGCTCGCCGTAGGTCTTCGACCCGTACGCCCGGCGCAGCCGGTCGTCGTACTCGTGCAGGTCGAGCCGGCCCTCGTTCAACGCCGCCCGGAGTCGCTCCGCGGTGGCCTCACGGTCCGCGTCGGCCGCCCGCATGCGGTTGCGCTCCTCCATGGGAGCAAGCATGTCACCCGATCGCCAGCCCGGCACGACGTGGCCGGTCATCCGGGGCGGCCGGGGCCCCGATCAGGCCGGGGAGTCCACCGACGTCTGCCGCTTGGTCACCAGGTCACCCAGGCGGGCCCGTCCGCCGTCCTCGGCGGTCAGCACCCACACGCCGTCGTCCAGCAGCGCCATCGAGTGCTCGACGTGCACCGCCATCGACCCGTCCCGGGTCACCACGGTCCAGCCGTCGGACAGCTCGACGGTACGCGGCGAGCCCATCGTGATCATCGGCTCGATCGCGAGCGCCAGGCCCGGCACCAGGCGCGGCCCCTTACCGGGACGCCCGTGGTTGAGCACATGCGGGTCCTGGTGCATCTCGGTGCCGATGCCGTGGCCGCCGTAGCCGTCGACGATGCCGTACCGGCCGCCCTTGCGGACCGCCGTCTCGACCGCGTGGGAGATGTCGGTGAGCCGGCCCTTGCCGGAGGCCGCACCGCGCGCCGCGGCGGCGATCCCGGCCCACATGGCGTCCTCGGCCACCGCCGTCATCCGCAGCAGCGCCGGGTCGACCTCGCCGACCGGCACCGTGACCGCCGCGTCGCCGTGCCAGCCGTCCAGCACCGCGCCACAGTCGATCGAGATCAGGTCGCCCTCGCGCAGCACCTGCTCGGCCGACGGGATGGCGTGCACCACCTGCCGGTTGACCGAGGAGCAGATCGACGCCGGGAAGCCGTGGTAGCCCTTGAACGACGGCACGGCGCCCGCCTCGCGGATGGTCGACTCGGCGATCGCGTCCAGGTCGGCCGTCGACACGCCCGGCGCCACCGCCTCCCGCATCCGGCGCAGGGCACGGGCGACGACCAGACCGGCGGCCCGCATCAGCTCGATCTGCTCGGGGGTCTTCAGCTGGATGTCCAGCTGGGGACGGCGCATGGTGGTGGTTACCTTTCGTCACGCGTACGCGGAGCAGCGGGGCACGTCGCACGTACCCCGCTGTTCGCACTCTATCCGCCGGGTGGCGGGTGGGACCTCAGCCGCCGTACGAGCGCAGCGCGTCGATGGCGCGGACGGTGACGTCCTCCACCGGGCCGGTCGCGTCGATGCCGACCAGCTTGCCCTGGGCGCCGTAGTAGTCCACGAGCGGCGCGGTCTTCTCGGCGTACTCCCGCAGCCGGGCGGCGATGGTCTCCGGCTTGTCGTCGTCGCGCTGGAACAGCTCGGCGCCGCAGCGGTCGCAGACGCCCTCCCGGCTCGGCGAGTCGAACTCGACGTGCCAGATCTTGCCGCAGCCGCGGCAGGTGCGCCGGCCGGACAGCCGCCGGATCACCTCGTCGTCGTCGACGACCAGCTCCAGCACCAGGTCCAGCGCGGTGCCGAGGTCGGCGAGGAGCTTGTCCAGCGCGGCGGCCTGCGGAGTGGTCCGCGGGAAGCCGTCGAGCAGGAAGCCCTCGCTCGCGTCCGGCTCGGCGAGCCGGTCCCGCACCATGTTGATGGTGACCTCGTCCGGAACCAGCTTGCCGGCGTCCATGTACCGCTTGGCCTCGACGCCCAGCGGCGTGCCCTGGGAGACGTTCGCCCGGAAGATGTCACCGGTCGAGATCTTCGGCACCGAGAGGTGCGCGGCGACGAACTCCGCCTGTGTGCCCTTGCCCGCGCCCGGCGGGCCAACCAGAACGAGTCTCATCTACCGCAGGAACCCTTCGTAGTTCCGCTGCATGAGTTGGCTCTCGATCTGCTTCACGGTCTCCAGACCGACGCCGACCATGATGAGCACAGCGGTGCCGCCGAACGGGAAGTTCTGGAACTGCTGGTTGTCGAGCCAGATGAAGAAGAAGTTCGGCAGGATCGCGACGATGCCCAGGTAGAGCGCGCCCGGCAGGGTGATCCGGCTGAGGATGAAGTCGAGGTACTCGGCGGTCGGCTTGCCGGGGCGGATGCCCGGCACGAAGCCGCCGTACTTCTTCATGTTGTCCGCGACCTCGGTCGGGTTGAACGTGATCGACACGTAGAAGTACGTGAAGAAGATGATCAGCAGGAAGTAGATCGCGATGTGCTCCGGCGCGCTCGCCTTCACGATGTGGTTCTGGATCCACGCCTGGACCTTGCCCGGGTCGTTCTGATCGAAGAACTGGAGCGCGAGCTGCGGCAGGTAGAGCAGCGACGAGGCGAAGATGACCGGGATGACGCCCGCCTGGTTCACCTTCAGCGGGATGTAGGTCGACGTGCCGCCGTACATCCGCCGGCCGATCATGCGCTTGGCGTACTGCACCGGGATGCGGCGCTGCGCCTGCTCGATGAACGTGACAGCGGTGATGACCACCAGCACCAGGGCGATGACGAGGAGGAACATCCCCCAGCCCTTGGTGGTCTTGATCTTCCAGCCCTCGCTGGGGAGGCGGGCCGCGATCGAGGTGAAGATCAGCACGGACATGCCGTTGCCGACGCCCCGGTCGGTGATCAGCTCACCGAGCCACATCACCACGCCGGTGCCGGCGGTCATGGTCATGACCAGGATGCTCAGGGTCAGCCAGTTCGGGATGCCGGTGCCCTCGGGCACGATCGGGAACTGGTCGCACTGGTTGTTGAACAGCTGCCCGGAGCGGGCCAGCGCCACGAACGCCGAGGCCTGGAGGACACCCAGGCCCAGCGTCAGGTAGCGGGTGTACTGCGTGATCTTGGCCTGCCCGGCCTGGCCCTCCTTGCGGAGCTGCTCCAGGCGCGGGATCACCACCGTCAGCAGCTGAAGGATGATCGACGCGGTGATGTAGGGCATGATGCCCAGCGCGAAGACCGAGAGCTGGAGCAGCGCGCCACCGGAGAAGAGATCCAGCAGGTTCAGCACACCCGTGCTGCCACCCTGGATCGTGTCGAGGCACTTCTGCACGTTGCCGTACGAGACGCCCGGGCTGGGCAGCGTGGCGCCCAGCCGGTAGACCGCGATGATGCCTACTGTGAACAGCAGCTTCTTGCGCAGGTCAGGCGTACGGAACGCACTGAGAAAGGCGGACAGCAACTTCTTCCTCCTGCGCGACGCGGGCCGCCGGTGACGAGTCCCTGGCGGGGCGGGGTGTGGTGCCGGACGGAGTGTCCGGAATCCATGGCTGGGAACGGACTCTAACAGCCCGGTCCCGGTCCGGGCAGATGCGCCCGGCTACATAAACCGAATCCGATGTTACCCGGCGCACACGTGGCCGGTAGACCATGGCGCCCGCCCAGTCGCGAACAACTGAGCGGGCGCCATGAACATCGTCTTACAGCTCGGTGACCGAGCCACCGGCGGCGGTGATCTTCTCCTTGGCCGACGCACTGAACGCGTGCGCCGACACCTGGAGGGACACGCCGCCGAGGTCGCCGGTGCCGAGCACCTTGACCGGGTGACCCTTGCGGACCGCGCCGGCCTCGACCAGCTCGACCGGGCCGACCTGGCCGCCGTTCGGGAACAGCTCGGCCAGCCGGTCCAGGTTGACCACCTGGAACACGACCTTGAACTTGTTCTTGAAGCCCTTCATCTTCGGCAGGCGCATGTGGATGGGCATCTGCCCACCCTCGAACGCCGCCGAGATGTTCTTGCGGGCCTTGGAACCCTTGGTACCGCGACCGGCCGTCTTGCCCTTCGAGCCCTCACCGCGACCCACACGGGTCTTGTCGGTCTTGGCGCCGGGAGCCGGACGCAGGTGGTGCACCTTGATCGTCATTACTCGACCTCCTCGACCTTCACGAGGTGGTTGACCGTGAAGATCATGCCGCGGATCTCCGGCCGGTCCTCCTTGACCACCACGTCGTTGATCCGCTTGAGACCGAGGGAACGCAGCGAGTCACGCTGGTTCTTCTTGGTCCCGATCTCGGACCGGACCTGGGTGACCTTCAGGCGTGCCATCAGGACGCCACCCCCGCCCGCGACGCCAGCATGGCGGCCGGCGCGACGTCCTCGACCGGCAGACCACGACGGGCCGCGACCTGCTCCGGGGACTCGAGCCCCTTCAGGGCCGCCACCGTGGCGTGCACGATGTTGATCGGGTTGGACGAGCCGAGGCTCTTGGAGAGCACGTCGTGGATGCCCGCGCACTCCAGCACGGCACGCACCGGGCCACCGGCGATGACGCCCGTACCGGCGGAGGCCGGCTTGAGCAGCACCACACCGGCGGCGTCCTCGCCCGTGACCGGGTGCGGGATCGACTGACCGATCCGCGGCACCTTGAAGAAGTGCTTCTTGGCCTCCTCGACACCCTTGGCGATCGCCGCGGGCACCTCCTTGGCCTTTCCGTAGCCCACACCGACGGTGCCGTCGCCGTCGCCCACGATCACCAGGGCGGTGAAGCTGAAGCGACGACCACCCTTCACGACCTTGGCGACGCGGTTGATCGCGACGACCCGCTCGAGGTGCGGGGTCTTCTCGACGGGCGCGTTTCCGCGGCCGCCCTCACGGCGGTTGTCGCGGCGACCACCCTCGTTGCCACCGGACCCGCCGCCACGGCGCTGTTGACCTGGCATCAGCAGCCTTCCTTCTCTCTCGTGACGGGGTTTCTAGAACTCGAGCCCGGCTTCGCGGGCGGCGTCGGCAAGCGCGGCGACACGCCCCGCGTACCGGTTGCCACCGCGGTCGAAGACGACCTTCGAGACGCCGGCGGCCTTGGCGCGCTCGGCGAGCAGGGCGCCGACCTTGCCGGCCAGGGCGCTCTTGTCGCCCTCGGCGCCGCGCAGCGAGGCGTCCATGGTCGAGGCCGACGCCAGGGTGTGACCCTTGGTGTCGTCCACGACCTGGGCCACCACGTGGCGCAGGGAGCGGGTGACGACCAGGCGGGGACGCTCGGCGGTGCCGCTGACGTTCTTGCGGACCCGGAAGTGCCGACGCGCACGCCCGACGGCACGCTTGGCGGCGACGCCGCGGCGGCGCTTGAGCAGCGTGGCGCTCACTTCTTACCTGCCTTTCCAGCCTTGCGGCGGATGACCTCGCCCTGGTACTTCACGCCCTTGCCCTTGTAGGGCTCCGGCGGACGGATCTTCCGGATGTTGGCGGCGACCTCGCCGACCTGCTGCTTGTCGATGCCGGCCACGTGGAACAGCGTCGGCTTCTCGACCGTGAAGGTGATGCCCTCCGGCGCCGGAACCAGGACCGGGTGCGAGAACCCGAGCGCGAACTCCAGGTCCTTGCCCTTGGCGGTCACGCGGTAACCGGTACCGGCGATCTCCAGGCTCTTGCGGTAGCCCTCGGTGACACCGACGATCATGTTGGCCACCAGCGTACGGCTCAGGCCGTGCAGCTCCTTGGCCTTGCGCTCGTCGTTGGGCCGGTTGACGTGCAGCTCGCCGTCCTCGCCCCGCTCCGCCGTGATCGGCTCGGCCAGCACGTGGCTCAGCTCGCCCTTGGGGCCCTTGACCTTGACGGTCCGGCCGTCGATCGTGATGTCGACGCCGGCAGGCACCGGGATCGACTTACGTCCAATACGCGACATTTCTACCTGTCTCCCGTTACCAGACGAAGGCGAGGACTTCCCCGCCAACGCTCCGCTTGCGGGCCTGCCGGTCGGTGAGCAGCCCCTGGGACGTCGAAATGATCGCCACGCCCAGCCCGCCGAGCACCCGCGGGAGCCCGTCCGACTTGGCGTACACCCGGAGACCGGGCTTGGACACGCGCTTGATGCCGGCCAGGCTCCGCTCGCGGTTCTGGCCGTACTTCAGCTCGACGACCAGTCGCTTGCCGACGGCGCCCTCCTCGGGCTCCTCGACCGACCAGGTGGCGATGTAACCCTCGGCCTTGAGGACCTCGGCGATGTTCGCCTTGATCTTCGAGTAGGGCATCGTCACCCGGTCGTGGTACGCCTGGTTGGCGTTACGCAGACGCGTGAGCATGTCTGCGATCGGGTCGGTCATCGTCATGAAAACTCGTCAACCTTTCTCGCCGGGGTTCCCCGGGCCAGGCCCGGGGCCTACGGCGAAGAGACAGTTCAGCTGACGCGCCGGAGCGCGCCGGGCTATTACCAGGAAGCCTTGGACACGCCGGGCAGCTCACCGCGGTGGGCCATCTCCCGGATGCACACCCGGCAGAGACCGAACTTGCGGTAGACCGCCTTCGGACGCCCGCACCGCTGGCAGCGGGTGTACGCGCGAACCGAGAACTTCGGCTTCGCGGCCGCCTTGAGGATCAGCGCCTTCTTGGCCATCTCAGTTCTCCTTGAACGGGAAGCCCAGGAGCTTGAGCAGCGCCCGGCCCTCGTCGTCGGTCGTGGCGGTCGTGACCACCGTGATGTCCATGCCCCGCTGGCGATCGATCTTGTCCTGGTCGATCTCGTGGAACACCGACTGCTCGGTCAGGCCGAACGTGTAGTTGCCGTGCCCGTCGAGCTTGCGCCCGTCCAGGCCGCGGAAGTCACGGATACGCGGCAGCGCGATGGAGAGCAGCCGGTCCAGGAACTCCCACATCCGGTCGCCGCGCAGGGTGACCTTCGCGCCGATCGGCATGCCCTCGCGGAGCTTGAACTGCGCGATGGACTTGGTGGCCCGCCGGACCTGCGGCTTCTGGCCGGTGATGGTGGCCAGGTCGCGGACGGCCCCGTCGATCAGCTTGGCGTCGCGAGCGGCCTCGCCGACACCCATGTTGACGACGATCTTGACCAGCCGCGGAACCTGCATCGGGTTGGCGAACTCGAACTGCTTCTGCAGCTCGCCCACGATCTCGTTGCGGTACCGCTCCTTGAGGCGCGGCAGGGTCTTGGTTTCGGTAGCCGTGGTCATCAGAGGTCCTTACCGGTGCTACGCGCGATGCGGACCTTCTGGCCGTTGTCGTCGATCCGGTAGCCGACGCGGGTCGGCTTGCCGTCGGAGTCCAGGACCATCACGTTCGAGACGTGGATCGGGGCCTCCTGGGTGACGATGCCACCGGTCTTGGCGCCACGCTGGGTGGTGCTGATGCGGGTGTGCTTCTTGACCCGGTTCACGCCCTCGACCAGGACCTTGTCCTGCCTCGGGTAGGCCGCGATGACCTTGCCCTTGGCACCCTTGTCCTTGCCGGCGATGACGACGACCGTGTCGCCCTTCTTGACCTTCACGGTCACAACACCTCCGGCGCGAGAGAGATGATCTTCATGAACCGCTTGTCCCGCAGCTCCCGGCCCACCGGGCCGAAGATGCGGGTACCGCGCGGGTCCCCACCGTCCTTGATGATGACGGCGGCGTTCTCGTCGAAGCGGATGTACGACCCGTCCGGCCGCCGCCTCTCCTTGGCGGTCCGAACGACGACGGCCTTGACGACGTCGCCCTTCTTCACACCGGCACCGGGGATCGCGTCCTTGACGGTCGCCACGATGACGTCGCCGATGCTCGCGTAGCGCCGACCGGAGCCGCCGAGCACCCGGATGCACAGGATCTCCCGGGCACCCGTGTTGTCGGCGACGCGCAGTCGCGACTCCTGCTGAATCACGTCTATCTCCTATGTCTGCCGGTTCTCCGGCCGCTCGGGGCGGCCGGAGCCTGGCGGAACCTGCGCCCGACCGAGACCCGGCCGAGCTCGAGCCTTCGCTACTTGGCCTTCTCGAGGATCTCCACGAGCCGCCAGCGCTTGGTGGCGGACAGCGGCCGGGTCTCCATGATCAGGACCCGGTCGCCGATGCCGGCCGAGTTCTGCTCGTCGTGCACCTTCAGCTTGCTCGTACGGCGCATGATCTTGCCGTACAGCGCGTGCTTGACGCGGTCCTCGACCTCGACCACGACGGTCTTGTCCATCTTGTCGCTGACCACGAGGCCCTCGCGGACCTTGCGGCGGGACCGCGCGGGGGCGGTGGTGTTCTCACTCATGATGCAGTCACCTCAGTCGGCGCGGCCGAGAGACCCAGCTCACGCTCACGCATGATCGTGTAGATCCGGGCGATCTCCCGACGGATGACCTGCAGCCGCCGGTTGTTGTCCAGCTGCCCGGTTGCGGCCTGCACGCGGAGGTTGAACAGCTCCGCCTTCGCCTCGCGCAACTTCGTGACCAGCTCCTCCTCGGAGAGCTCACGCAGCTCGGAGGGCTTGACGCCCGCTGCCATCAGGATTCACCCACTTCGCGCGTAACAATGCGGCACTTCATCGGGAGCTTGTGGATCGCGCGACGCATCGCCTCTCGCGCGATCTGCTCGTTGGGGAAGGACATCTCGAAGAGAACCCGCCCCGGCTTCACGTTGGCGACCCACCACTCGGGCGAACCCTTACCGGAACCCATCCGGGTCTCGGCCGGCTTCTTGGTGAGGGCCTGGTCCGGGAAGATCGTGATCCAGACCTTGCCGCCACGCTTGATGTGGCGGGTCATCGCGATACGCGCCGACTCGATCTGGCGGTTGGTCACGTACGCCGGCTCGAGAGCCTGGATCCCGAACTCGCCGAACACCACCCGGTTACCACCCTTGGACGCGCCACTGCGGTCCGGGTGGTGCGGCTTGCGGAAGCCCTTCGGGGGCTTGCGCGGCATCAGCATCTGTCAGCCCTCCTGCTGCGTTTCTGCCGGCTGGTTACCGACCGGAGCCGAGGCGGCTGCGGCGACAGCGCTGCTGTCGACCGGCTCACCGGCCGGCGTCTCCGCCTGCTGCGCGATGGTGGTCGCGGCAGCCCGGCCGGCCTCGGTGCCACCGGCGGTCGTACCGGACGAGCCCGAGCGGCCACGGCGCGGCCGGTCCGGCCGGTCGCCACGGTCACGGCGCGGGCCGCGCGACGGGGCGGCCTCGGCCGGGGCCTCACGGCCCGGGACGGCGTCGCCCTTGTAGATCCAGACCTTCACGCCGATCCGGCCGAAGGTGGTACGGGCCTCGAAGAAGCCGTACTCGATGTTGGCCCGCAGCGTGTGCAGCGGAACCCGGCCCTCGCGGTAGAACTCGGTCCGGCTCATCTCGGCGCCGCCGAGACGGCCCGAGACCTGAACCCGGATGCCCTTGCAGGCGGGGTTCTTCATCGCGGACTGCATCGCCTTGCGCATGGCCCGACGGAAGCTGACCCGGCTGGAGAGCTGCTCGGCGACGCCCTGGGCGACCAGCTGCGCGTCCGACTCGGGGTTCTTGACCTCGATGATGTTCAGCTGGACCTGCTTGCCGGTGAGCTTCTCCAGCTCGCCGCGGATCCGGTCGGCCTCCGCACCCTTACGGCCGATGACGATGCCCGGCCGGGCGGTGTGGATGTCGACGCGGACCCGGTCACGGGTGCGCTCGATGTCGACCTTGGAGATGCCGGCGCGCTCGAGGCCCTTGGACATCATGCGGCGGATCTTGACGTCCTCGCCGATGTAGTCCTTGTAGAGCTTGTCCGCGAACCAGCGGGACTTCCAGTCGGTCGAGATGCCGAGCCGGAACCCGGTCGGGTGAACCTTCTGACCCATTACTCGGCACCCTCCGTCGTGCTCTGCTCCTCAGCGGCCGGCTTGGCCGGAGCGGCCTTCTTCGCCGACTTCTTCGGCGTGGCCGCCGCAACCGCCTCGACCGCCACGGTGATGTGGCAGGTGCGCTTCCGGATCCGGTACGCCCGGCCCTGCGCACGCGGCCGGAACCGCTTCATGGTCGGGCCCTCGTCGACGAACGCCTCGCTGACGAGCAGCGCGTCGGGGTCCAGCCGCTCGTTGTTCTCCGCGTTGGCGATCGCGCTCGCGAGCACCTTGTACACCTGCTCGCTCGCAGCCTGCGGCGCGAACTGCAGCACCGTGAGCGCCTCCTTCGCGGGCAGGCCGCGGACGAGGTTGACCACCCGGCGCGCCTTCATCGGCGAGATGCGCACGTGCCGCGCAACCGCCCGCGCGCCCGGAAGCACCGGAGCGTCGCCCTTTCCTGGCATCGCTGTAACCCCTTGTTCCTCTATCCGTATGCCCGCGGCGTCAGCGCCGGCGGCTCTTCCGGTCGTCCTTCTCGTGACCCTTGAACGTGCGGGTCAGCGCGAACTCGCCGAGCTTGTGCCCGACCATGGCCTCGGTCACGAAGACCGGGACGTGCTTGCGTCCGTCGTGCACGGCGATCGTGTGACCCAGCATCTCCGGGATGATCGTCGAGCGCCGCGACCAGGTCTTGATCACGTTCTTCGAGCCCTTGTCGTTCTGCGTCTCCACCTTCTTGAGCAGGTGGTCGTCGACGAACGGGCCCTTCTTCAGGCTGCGAGGCATGTCTTATCTCCCTCAGCCGCGCTTACGCGTGGCGTAGCGGCGGCGGACGATCAGCCGGTCGCTCGGCTGGCCCTTACGACGGGTGCGGCCCTCGGGCTTACCCTGCGGGTTGACCGGGTGGCGACCACCGGAGGTCTTACCCTCACCACCACCGTGCGGGTGGTCGACCGGGTTCATCGCGACACCACGGACGGTCGGGCGCTTGCCCTTCCACCGCATACGGCCGGCCTTACCCCAGTTGATGTTCGACTGGTCGGCGTTGCCGATCTCGCCGATGCTGGCGCGGCAGCGCACGTCCACGCGCCGGATCTCACCGGACGGCATACGCAGGGTCGCGTACGCGCCCTCACGGCCGAGCAGCTGGATGCCGACGCCGGCCGAGCGGGCCAGCTTGGCGCCGCCACCCGGACGCAGCTCCACGTTGTGGATGGTGGTACCGACCGGGATGTTGCGCAGCGGCAGGTTGTTGCCCGGCTTGATGTCGGCGCCCGGACCGGACTCGACACGGTCGCCCTGCTTCAGGTCCTTCGGCGCGATGATGTAACGCTTCTCGCCGTCGGCGTAGTGCAGCAGCGCGATGCGCGCGGTGCGGTTCGGGTCGTACTCGATGTGAGCGACCTTCGCCGGCACGCCGTCCTTGTCGACCCGCTTGAAGTCGATCAGACGGTACTGGCGCTTGTGGCCGCCACCGTGGTGCCGCGTGGTGATCCGGCCGTGGGCGTTGCGTCCGCCCTTCTTCGGCAGCGGAGCCAGCAGCGACTTCTCGGGCGTCGACCGGGTGATCTCGGCGAAGTCGGCAACGCTCGAGCCACGCCGGCCCGGCGTCGTCGGCTTGTACTTACGGATAGCCATTGTCTACACCCCTCAGCTGACCGGGCCGCCGAAGGCCTCGATACGGTCACCGTCAGCCAGCTTCACCATCGCGCGCTTGGTGTCCTTGCGCTTGCCGAACCCGGTACGGGTCCGCTTGCGCTTGCCCTCGCGGTTGAGCGTGTTGACCGTCAGGACGCGGACGTTGAAGATCTGCTGGATAGCGATCTTGATCTCGGTCTTGTTGGCGTCCGGGTGCACCAGGAAGGTGTACCAGTTGCGGTTCAGCTCGCTGTAGCTCTTCTCCGAGACGACCGGCGCGACGATGACGTCACGCGGATCGGCGATCGTGCTCACTTGCCATCCTCCTCGGTGGTCTCGGCGGGAACGCCCAGGAACTCGTCCAGGGCCTCCTTGGTGAAGACCACGTCGTCGGCCACCAGCACGTCGTAGGTGTTGAGCTGGCCGGCCTCGATCAGGTGCACCCGGCTGTCCCGCGCGTTGCGCAGGTTCCGCAGCGACACCCAGTTCAGCTCGTCGGTGCTGCTCAGCACGACCAGGACCCGACGGGCCTGGGTCAGCTTGGTCAGCGTGGCCAGGGCCGCCTTGGTGGACGGCTTCTCGCCGGAGACGAACGCCTCGACGACGTGCACCTGGCCGGCGCGGGCCCGGTCGGAGAGGGCGCCACGCAGGGCGGCGGCCTTCATCTTCTTCGGGGTGCGCTGGCTGTAGTCGCGCGGCACCGGGCCGTGGACCACGCCACCGCCGGCGAACTGCGGCGCGCGGGTCGAGCCCTGGCGGGCACGACCGGTGCCCTTCTGCTTGTACGGCTTCTTGCCTCCACCGGAGACCTCGCCGCGGGTCTTCGTCTTGTGCGTACCCTGGCGGGCCGCCGCAAGCTGGGCCACCACGACCTGGTGCATCAGGGCGATGTTGGCCTGCGCGTCGAAGATGTCGGCCGGCAGCTCGACGGAGCCGCTCTTGGCGCCTTCGACGTTGATGACGTCAACGGTGGTCACTTGGCCGCACCGCCCTTCTTCACCTTCGCCTTGGCCGCGGTGCGGACCAGGACCAGCGCGCCCTTCGGGCCGGGGATGGCACCGCGGACGAGCAGGAGGTTGTTCTCGGTGTCGACCGCCTGGACGGTCAGGTTCTGGACGGTGTAGCGCACGCCACCCATCCGGCCCGCCATCCGGGTGCCCTTGAAGACGCGACCCGGGGTCGCGCAGGCGCCGATCGAGCCGGGCGAGCGGTGCTTGCGCTCGACACCGTGGCTGGCACGCAGACCGTGGAAGCCGTGCCGCTTCATCGGGCCGGCGTAGCCCTTGCCCTTGGTCTTGCCGGTCACGTCGATCACGACGCCGGCCGGGAACTCCTCGACCGTGACCTCCTGGCCCGGCGCGTAGTCCGCGGCGTCGGAGGTGCGCAGCTCGACGATGTGCCGGCGCGGCGCGACGTCCGCCTTGGCGTAGTGCCCGGCGATCGGCTTCTTGACCTTGCGCGGGTCGATGACCCCGTACGCCAGCTGGACCGCGGAGTAGCCGTCCTTGTCGGCGCTACGAACCTGGCTCACGACGCACGGGCCGGCCTGAACCACGGTCACGGGCACAACCTTGTTGTTGTCCCAGACCTGGGTCATGCCGAGCTTGGCGCCCAGGATCCCCTTGACTTGCCTGTCCATTTGTCCGGTCCCTACAGCTTGATCTCGATGTCGACGCCAGCCGGCAGGTCGAGGCGCATGAGCGAGTCGACCGTCTTCGGGGTCGGGTCGATGATGTCGATCAGACGCTTGTGCGTACGCATCTCGAAGTGCTCGCGCGAGTCCTTGTACTTGTGCGGCGAGCGGATGACGCAGAAACGGTTGATCTCCGTGGGCAGCGGCACCGGGCCAGCGACCTGCGCCCCGGTACGCGTCACCGTCTCGACGATCTTCCGAGCCGAGGAGTCGACGACCTCGTGGTCATAGGCCTTGAGCCGGATGCGGATCTTCTGTCCCGCCATGGTGGCTTCTGTTCCTTCTCTCGATGCCGCTGTGTTGCGGGCGCCTGTACCGGCTGGCACAGGCCCACTTCCGCCGACCCCCGCGGTCGGGCGTGTCGCGCCCGTGGGCCAGGCTCCGCCCCGGGACTCCGGAGCGATTCTCTGACCACGCGGTGGGTCATGGCGCCGATCGCGGTGACCGCGACCTGGACGCCGCGCGAGGGTGGTTGACCGCCGATGGCGGCCAACCACCCTACGCGAGACAGTCTGACTCCCGGAGGTCCAGCGTCAACCGGACGCAGGTGACCGACTGTCGTTACGCAACCTGACTAGTATGCCGCACGACCGGCGGCAACGCTAATCGGGGTTACCCAGCTCACTTGATGATCTTGGTGACGCGACCCGCGCCGACCGTACGACCACCCTCGCGGATCGCGAACTTCAGGTTCTCCTCCATGGCGATGGGCTGGATCAGCTTCACCGTCATCGAGGTGTTGTCGCCCGGCATGACCATCTCGGTGCCCTCGGGCAGCGTGACGACGCCGGTGACGTCCGTGGTCCGGAAGTAGAACTGCGGGCGGTAGTTCTGGAAGAACGGGGTGTGCCGGCCGCCCTCCTCCTTGGAGAGGATGTAGACCGTCGCCTCGAACTCCGTGTGCGGGGTCGTGGTGCCCGGCTTGATGACGACCATGCCGCGCTCGACGTCCTCGCGCTTGATGCCGCGCAGCAGCAGACCGACGTTCTCACCCGCACGGGCCTCGTCGAGCAGCTTGCGGAACATCTCGATGCCGGTGCAGGTGGTCTTCATCGACTTCTCACGGATGCCGACGATCTCCACCTCCTCGTTCGGCTTGAGGATGCCGCGCTCGGCGCGACCGGTGACCACGGTGCCGCGACCGGTGATGGTGAAGACGTCCTCGATGGGCATGAGGAACGGCTTCTCGGTCTCGCGCTCCGGCTGCGGGATCGCGGTGTCCACGGCGTTCATCAGGTCCAGGAGCTTCCCGGTCCACTCCGGGTCACCCTCCAGGGCCTTCAGCGCCGAGACCCGGACGACCGGCAGGTCGTCACCCGGGTACTCCTGCGAGGAGAGCAGCTCACGGACCTCGAGCTCGACGAGCTCCAGGAGCTCCTCGTCGTCGACCATGTCGCTCTTGTTGAGCGCCACGACGATGTACGGCACACCGACCTGACGGGCCAGCAGCACGTGCTCGCGGGTCTGCGGCATCGGGCCGTCGGTCGCCGCCACCACCAGGATCGCGCCGTCCATCTGCGCGGCACCGGTGATCATGTTCTTGATGTAGTCGGCGTGACCGGGGCAGTCGACGTGCGCGTAGTGACGCGCCTCGGTCTGGTACTCGACGTGCGCGATGGAGATCGTGATGCCGCGGGCCTTCTCCTCCGGCGCCTTGTCGATCTCGTCGAACGGCGTGTACGGGTTCAGGTCCGGGTACTGGTCGTGCAGGACCTTGGTGATGGCCGCCGTCAGCGTCGTCTTACCGTGGTCGATGTGACCAATGGTGCCGATGTTGACGTGCGGCTTAGTCCGCTCGAACTTCGCCTTCGCCACTGGTGTCCTCCTGTGGACTTTCTTGGTTCGTTCGCCCCGGCGCGCCGTTCGGCGCTTAGGACTCTGTCGACAGCCTTTCCGGCCGGAAGGCCGGAGAGCTTTTGTGGGTTCTGCGGCGATGAAGCCTACAGGCCCGGTCTCACGCAATCCGATCGAGGTGGCCGCGGGCGGGAGAACCCTCCCGCGACCGCCCTCGTGTCATCGGGTCAGCCGAGGGTGAGCGTCACTCACCCGTCGCCTTGGCGATGATCTCCTTGGCCACCGAGTTCGGAACCTCGGCGTAGGAGTCGAACTGCATGCTGTAGCTAGCCCGGCCCTGGGTCTTCGACCGCAGGTCGCCGACGTAGCCGAACATCTCCGACAGCGGCACCAGAGCCCGGACGACGCGAGCGCCGCTGCGCTCCTCCATCGCCTGGATGATGCCACGCCGGGAGTTGAGGTCGCCGATGACGTCACCCATGTTCTCCTCAGGAGTGGTGACCTCAACGGCCATCATCGGCTCGAGGAGAGCGGGGTCGGCCTTGCGGGCCGCCTCCTTCATCGCCATCGAGCCGGCGATCTTGAACGCCATCTCCGACGAGTCGACCTCGTGGTACTGGCCGTCCACCAGGGTGAGCTTGACGCCCACCAGGGGGAAGCCGGCGAGGATGCCGTACTGCATGGCGTCCTGCGCGCCCGCGTCCACCGAGGGGATGAACTCCCGGGGGATGCGGCCACCGGTCACCGCGTTGGCGAACTCGTACGTCGGGGCGTCGTTGCCCAGCGGCAGCGGCTCCACGCTGATGATCACGCGGGCGTACTGGCCGGAACCACCGGTCTGCTTCTTGTGGGTGTACTCGACCTTCTCCACCTTGCGGCGGATGGTCTCGCGGTACGCCACCTGCGGCTTACCGATGTTCGCCTCGACGTTGAACTCGCGGCGCATCCGGTCGACCAGGATGTCCAGGTGCAGCTCGCCCATGCCGGAGATGACCGTCTGACCGGTCTGGTCGTCCAGCTTGACGCGGAAGGTCGGGTCCTCCTCGGCCAGCCGCTGGATGGCGGTGCTGAGCTTCTCCTGGTCGGCCTTGGTCTTCGGCTCGATGGCCACCTCGATGACCGGCTCCGGGAAGGTCATCGACTCCAGGATGACCGGGTTCGCCGGGTCGCACAGGGTGTCACCGGTGGTGGTCTGCTTCAGACCCTGCACCGCGATGATGTCGCCGGCCTGGGCGGAGCTGCGCTCCTCCCGCTTGTTGGCGTGCATCTGGTAGATCTTGCCGATCCGCTCCTTGCGGTCCTTGGTGGAGTTGATCACCTGAGAACCGGACTCGAGCGTGCCGGAGTAGATCCGGACGTACGTCAGCTTGCCGAGGTGCTTGTCGGTCTGGATCTTGAAGGCCAGCCCGGAGAACGGCTCGGAGACCGAGGGCTTCCGCTGCAGCGGGGTCTCGCCGTCGGTGGCCGTACCCTCGATCGCCGGGATGTCCAGCGGCGAGGGCAGGTACGCGACGACCGCGTCCAGCATCGGCTGGATGCCCTTGTTCTTGAAGGCGGTACCGGTGAGGACCGGGTTGGCCTTGCCGGCGATGGTGGACCGGCGGATGGCGGCCTTGATCTCGTCGACCGAGATCTCCTCGCCCTCGAGGTACTTCTCCATCACCGAGTCGTCGACGTCGGCGAGGGTCTCCATCAGCTTCTCGCGCCACTCGGCAGCCGAGTCGGCGAGGTCGGCCGGGATCTCCTCGACCGCGTAGTCCTCACCCTTCTGGGTCTCGCCGCGCCAGGTCAGCGCACGCATCTCGACCAGGTCGACCACGCCGATGAAGTCGGACTCGGCGCCGATCGGGATCTGGAGGACCAGCGGGGTGGCGTTGAGCCGGTCGATCATCATCTGCACGCAGCGGAAGAAGTCGGCGCCGGTCCGGTCGAGCTTGTTGACGAAGCACATCCGGGGGACGTTGTACTTGTCCGCCTGCCGCCAGACGTTCTCCGTCTGGGGCTCCACGCCGGCCACGCCGTCGTAGACCGCGACCGCACCGTCCAGAACACGCAGCGACCGCTCGACCTCGACCGTGAAGTCGACGTGGCCGGGCGTGTCGATGATCTGGATCGTGTGGCCCTTCCACTCGCACTTGGTGGCGGCGGAAGTGATGGTGATACCGCGCTCCTGCTCCTGCTCCATCCAGTCCATGACGGCGGCGCCCTCGTGGACCTCACCGATCTTGTACGTGATGCCGGTGTAGAACAGGATTCGCTCGGTGGTAGTGGTCTTACCGGCATCGATGTGGGCCATGATGCCGATGTTGCGTACGTTGGCGAGCGCGTCTGCGGCGGCCACTTCAATCCCTACTTATCGTCGTCTCGACACAACTGGTGGCGGTTCCGGCGCCGGTGGGCGCCGGAACCTCAGGTGTTACCAGCGGTAGTGCGCGAAGGCCTTGTTCGACTCGGCCATCTTGTGCGTGTCCTCACGCCGCTTGACGGCGGCGCCGAGGCCGTTGCTCGCGTCCAGCAGCTCGTTCATCAACCGCTCGACCATGGTCTTCTCGCGCCGCGCCCGGGAGTAGGTCACCAGCCAGCGCAGACCGAGCGTGGTCGCGCGGGACGGCCGGACCTCGACCGGAACCTGGTAGGTGGCGCCACCGACACGGCGGCTGCGCACCTCGAGGGTCGGCTTGACGTTGTCCATCGCGCGCTTGAGCGTGACGACGGGGTCGGTGCCGGACTTCTCGCGGCAGCCCTCCAGGGCGGCGTACACGATGCGCTCGGCGAGCTGACGCTTGCCGCGCAGCAGGATCTTGTTCACCAGCTGGGTGACCAGGGGCGAGTTGTACACCGGGTCAGCGACCAGCGGCTTCCGCGGAGCGGGTCCCTTACGCGGCATGTCAGCTCTTCTCCTTCTTCGCGCCGTAGCGGCTGCGAGCCTGCTTGCGGTTGCGGACACCCTGGGTGTCCAGCGAACCGCGCACGATCTTGTACCGCACGCCCGGGAGGTCCTTCACACGACCGCCGCGCACGAGCACGATCGAGTGCTCCTGGAGGTTATGGCCGACGCCCGGGATGTAGGCGGTCACCTCGATCTGGCTGCTGAGCTTGACACGAGCGACCTTGCGCAGCGCCGAGTTCGGCTTCTTCGGGGTGGTGGTGTACACACGGGTGCACACGCCGCGCCGCTGGGGAGACCCCTTGAGCGCCGGGGTCTTGGTCTTGGTCGTCTTGGCCTGACGGCCCTTTCGGACCAACTGCTGAATGGTGGGCACCGGGTTTCTCCGCTCCCTTCGGCCGCTGCGAGGCGACCGCGCCGTCTGCTCCAGCCGTCCGGATGGGCGGCTCTCCTACATTTCAACCAGGGCCGCCTGACGGCTCCCCAGCACCCGCGGTCGGGCGTGTCGCCCGAGTCACGGTTCCGGTGCCGGCCGCTCACGCGTCGTACCGGATCTTCTGGTCTTGGTGGTGCGACCGCGCGATCACCGGCTGACCGGTTCCAGCGCACGCACGCATTGCCCGGGCGGGCCCGGGCACAAGGGGAAAGAGTACCTACCACAGCCGCGCCGGTCAAAACGGATGGGTCGGGAAGGACCGCTGTGCGGTCCGCCGCCCGGTCTCCGGGTCGCCGATGCGCCGGTGATGGGCACCTACAGTGACAAGTGTACCGGCTCGTCCGCCGCGCGACCCGGCGGCCCCGACACCGCCCGGCCTTCGGACACCCGGACATACCGCTCAACCCAGGTCACCGGCCGCAGGCGTCGCAGACGCGGCGTCACGTGATCTGCACCACCAGAGCCAGCGCGAGCCCGATCAGGCCGAACAGCACCCCCGCCGCCCCGCAGGAGATTCCCGCCACGGCCAGGCCGGCGCCGGTGAAGCGCACCGACGGCGGCGGCGCCGGCCGCCGGATCTGCCGCCGGGCGAGCAGCCCGGCCACCACCGCGCCGGCGCCGATCAGCCCGCCGAGCACTGTGAACGCGCCGGCCGCCCAGGCGCCGCCGACGTCGCGGCCGGCCAGACCGAAGCACAACACCAGCAGCGACACCCCGATCGCGGCGATGCCTGCGACGAGCGACCCGATCGCCAGGCCGGAGGTGACAGGCGGCACGTCGAGGTGGACCACGCCGAACGGCGTACCCGGCACCGCGTCGACCCGCTTCGGCGGCCGCGGCGTCTCGGCCGGCGGCGGCGGAAGCGCCGGCCCGCCGTGCGGACCCCAGCCGCCGTGGCCGGGCACGCTCGCCGGCGCCGGCCACCCGCCGCCGTGCGCCGGCGGACTCCCCGGGTACGCCCCGTACGGCCCCGGCTGGTGCGCCGGCGCGGACGCGGAACCCGGCGGGTACGGCCCGGGGCGCGGCTGGTCGCCTCCCGGCGGAGCCGGTTCCGTCACGGGGTCCTCCTGTCCACACGCGCCCGCCGCGCGGCGGACACCGGCCAGGCTACCGCCGCCGATCATTGCGGGGTGGGCGGGCGCGGGCCCGCTCCCCCACCGGGTCAGTCGAAGTTCGGCGCGAAGTCGTGGCCGAACGAGGCGTCCGCGGCCCGGACCACGCCGATCACCACCGCCGCGACCACCGCGGCGGCGGTCAGCACCAGACCGGTCCGCGCCATCTGCTCCCCGCGCCGCAGCCAGTCCGCGCCGGTGAGATAACCACCCGAGGCGTACGCCTCCCGGCGCGCCTGCCGGGCGAGCAGGAGCGCGATCGTGGCCGGCACCGCGCCGCCGAGGAACAGACCGGTGAGCACGCCGATCAGCCCGAGCGCGAAGACGGCGCGGGCCTTGGTGGAGCGGACCGGCTCCGGGTCGTACGGATGGCGGTACGCCTGCGGCACGACGGGCGCCTGCCCGGGCACGGTCGTCATGCCTCCATCATGCCCCGACCCGGCCGTCCGTCCCGGCGGAAGGCAGCCGGTCCCGGCACTCCGGACGCGACGAGGCCCCCGGCGGATGCCGGGGGCCTCGTCGTTTCCTACTGCTTAGCGGTACGACCCGAAGTCGAAGTCGTCCAGCGGAACCGCCTGGCCGCTGGCCGGCCCGAAGCCGTAGTCAGTCTCCGGGTAGCCGGTCATCGAGTAGACCTTGGCCTTCGCCTCCTCGGTCGGCTCGACCCGGACGTTGCGGTACTTGCTGATGCCCGTACCGGCCGGGATGAGCTTACCGATGATCACGTTCTCCTTGAGGCCGATCAGCGAGTCGCTGCGGGCGTGGATCGCCGCGTCCGTCAGCACCCGGGTGGTCTCCTGGAAGGAGGCCGCCGACAGCCAGGAGTCAGTGGCCAGCGAGGCCTTGGTGATACCCATCAGCACCGGGCGACCGGCGGCGGGCTCGCCACCCTCGCCGACGAGCCGGCGGTTCTCCGACTCGAACAGCGCCCGGTCGACCAGCACGCCCGGCAGGAACTCGGTCGAGCCGGAGTCGATCACAGTCACCCGCTTGAGCATCTGGCGGATGATGATCTCGATGTGCTTGTCGTGGATGAGCACACCCTGCGAGCGGTAGACCTCCTGGACCTCCTGGGTCAGGTGGACCTGGACCGCGCGCGGGCCGAGGATGCGCAGCAGCTCGTGCGGGTCGATGGTGCCCTCGGTGAGCTTCTCGCCGACCTCGACGTGGTCGCCGTCGTGCGCCCGGAGCCGGACCCGCTTCGAGATCTTGTCGTACACGATCTCGTCGCTGCCGTCGTCCGGGATGACCACGATCTTGCGGGACCGCTCGCCGTCCTCGATCCGGATGCGACCCGGGGTGTCGGCGATGGGCGCCTTACCCTTCGGCACCCGGGCCTCGAAGATCTCCTGGACACGGGGCAGACCCTGGGTGATGTCCTCACCCGCGACACCACCGGTGTGGAAGGTACGCATCGTCAGCTGCGTACCCGGCTCACCGATCGACTGGGCGGCGATGATGCCGACCGCCTCGCCGACGTCCACGGTCTTGCCGGTCGGCAGCGAGCGGCCGTAGCACGCACCGCAGACGCCCAGCTTCGACTCGCAGGTGAGCACGCTGCGCACCCGCACCGTCTCGGTCCCGGCGGCGACGATCGCGTCCACCAGGATCGAGTTGATGTCCTGGCCGCGGTGGGCCACCACGGTGCCGTCCGGCCCCTTGATGTCGTCGGCGAGCGTCCGGGCGTGCACGCTGGTCTCGGCGTGCTCGTGCACGACCAGCTTGCCGTCGATGCGCTCACCGACCTGCATCGGGATGGCGCGGTCGGTGCCGCAGTCCTCCTCGCGGATGATGACGTCCTGCGAGACGTCCACCAGACGCCGGGTCAGGTAACCCGAGTCGGCGGTACGCAGGGCGGTGTCCGCGAGACCCTTGCGGGCACCGTGCGTGGAGATGAAGTACTCCAGCACGGACAGACCCTCCCGGTAGCTGGCCTTGATCGGCCGCGGGATGATCTCGCCCTTCGGGTTGGCCACCAGACCACGGATCGCCGCGATCTGCCGGAGCTGGAGCAGGTTACCGCGGGCACCCGAGTTGATCATCTTCCACAGCGGGTTCTCCTGCGGCAGCGCGGTGTCCATCTCCTTGGCGACCTCGTTGGTCGCCTTGGTCCAGATCTCGATGAGCTCGCCGCGGCGCTCCTCGGCGGTCATCAGACCACGCTGGTACTGCTTGTCGATCCGGTCGGCTTCCTTCTCGTACCGCTCCAGGATCTCCCGCTTGCGCGGCGGAGCGATGACGTCCTCCATGCCGATGGTGACGCCGGACCAGGTGGCCCAGTGGAAACCGGCCTCCTTGAGCCCGTCCAGGGTGGCCGCCAGGGCCACCTTCGGGAAGCGCTCGGCGAGGTCGTTGACGATCGCGGAGAGCTGGCCCTTGCGGATCTCGTAGTTCACGAAGCGGTAGCCCGGGGGCAGCGTCTCGTTGAACAGGACCCGGCCCAGCGTGGTCTCCACGGTCACCGGCTCGCCCTCGGTCCAGCCCTCGGGGGCGGTCCACGGCTCGGCGCCGGCGCCGTTGTCCACACCGACCACGTCACGCAGCCGGATCCGGACCGGCGTCTGCAGGTGCAGCTCGCCGTTGTCGTACGCCATCCGCGCCTCGGCGTCCGAGCTGAACGCCCGGCCCTCGCCCTTGCCACCCGGGGTGAGGTGGGTGAGGTGGTACAGACCGATGACCATGTCCTGGGTCGGCATGGTGACCGGCTTGCCGTCGGCCGGCTTGAGGATGTTGTTCGACGACAGCATCAGGATCCGCGCCTCGGCCTGGGCCTCGGCGGAC
Organism: Micromonospora globosa; assembly: GCF_000717585.1. Classification (NCBI taxonomy): domain Bacteria; kingdom Bacillati; phylum Actinomycetota; class Actinomycetes; order Micromonosporales; family Micromonosporaceae; genus Micromonospora; species Micromonospora globosa. The sequence goes on along the minus strand of NZ_JNZR01000003.1, from coordinate 147,839 downwards.
AGCGGCACGTGGACCGCCATCTGGTCACCGTCGAAGTCGGCGTTGAACGCGGTGCAGACCAGCGGGTGGATCTGGATGGCCTTGCCCTCGACCAGCTGCGGCTCGAAGGCCTGGATGCCCAGACGGTGCAGGGTCGGCGCGCGGTTCAGCAGAACCGGGTGCTCGCCGATGACCTCTTCCAGCACGTCCCACACGACCGGCCGCTGCCGCTCGACCATCCGCTTGGCGGACTTGATGTTCTGCGCGTGGTTGAGGTCGACCAGCCGCTTCATCACGAACGGCTTGAACAGCTCCAGCGCCATCTGCTTGGGCAGGCCGCACTGGTGCAGCTTGAGCTTCGGGCCGACCACGATGACCGAACGGCCGGAGTAGTCGACGCGCTTGCCCAGCAGGTTCTGGCGGAACCGGCCCTGCTTGCCCTTGAGCATGTCGGACAGCGACTTCAGCGGCCGGTTACCCGGGCCGGTGACCGGACGGCCACGGCGGCCGTTGTCGAACAGCGCGTCGACGGCCTCCTGGAGCATCCGCTTCTCGTTGTTGACGATGATCTCGGGCGCGCCGAGGTCGATCAGCCGCTTGAGGCGGTTGTTCCGGTTGATCACACGCCGGTACAGGTCGTTCAGGTCGGAGGTCGCGAAGCGGCCACCGTCGAGCTGCACCATCGGGCGCAGGTCCGGCGGGATGACCGGGACGCAGTCCAGCACCATGCCGAGCGGCGAGTTGCGGGTGTTCTGGAACGCCGCGACGACCTTGAGCCGCTTGAGCGCACGGATCTTCCGCTGGCCCTTGCCGGAGCGGATGGTCTCGCGCAGGTTCTCCGCCTCGGCCTCCAGGTCCATGTTCTGGACCAGGGCCTTGATCGCCTCGGCGCCCATGCTGCCGGTGAAGTACTCACCGAAGCGGTCGCGCAGCTCGCGGTAGAGCAGCTCGTCGGTGACCAGCTGCTTCGGCTCCAGCTTGCGGAAGGTGTCGAGGACCTCGTCGAGGCGGTCGATCTCGCGCTGGGCCCGGTCGCGGATCTGGCGCATCTCGCGCTCTCCGCCCTCCTTGACCTTGCGCCGGACGTCCGCCTTCGCGCCCTCGGCCTCCAGCTCGGCCAGGTCGGCCTCCAGCTTGGCGGCCCGCTTCTCGATCTCCGAGTCGCGGCTGTTCTCGGCCTGCCGCTTCTCGGCCAGGATCTCGTTCTCGATGGTCGAGAGGTCGCGGTGACGCGCTTCGGCGTCCACGCTCGTCACGACGTACGAGGCGAAGTAGATGATCTTCTCGAGGTCCTTCGGGGCGAGGTCCAGCAGGTAGCCCAGCCGGCTCGGCACGCCCTTGAAGTACCAGATGTGGGTCACCGGAGCGGCCAGCTCGATGTGACCCATCCGCTCCCGGCGAACCTTGGAGCGGGTCACCTCGACGCCGCAGCGCTCGCAGATGATGCCCTTGAAGCGGACCCGCTTGTACTTACCGCAGTAGCACTCCCAGTCCCGCTGCGGACCGAAGATCTTCTCGCAGAAGAGCCCGTCCTTCTCCGGCTTGAGGGTGCGGTAGTTGATGGTCTCGGGCTTCTTGACCTCGCCGTGGGACCACTGACGGATGTCGTCAGCGGTGGCGAGGCCGATGCGCAGCTCGTCGAAGAAGTTGACGTCGAGCACTATGTCCCCTATGTCGTCGTCTGTACTGCTAGCTAACGAGTGGGATCCGGGGCAGGGTGACCCTGCCCCGGATCACCACCTCAGACCTCTTCGACCGAGCTCGGCTCGCGCCGGGACAGGTCGATGCCCAGCTCCTCCGCCGCCCGGAACACCTCGTCGTCGGTCTCGCGCATCTCCAGGGCCACACCGTCGCTGGAGAGCACCTCGACGTTGAGGCACAGCGACTGCAGCTCCTTGAGCAGCACCTTGAACGACTCCGGGATGCCCGGCTCGGGGATGTTCTCGCCCTTGACGATCGCCTCGTAGACCTTGACCCGGCCCAGGACGTCGTCGGACTTGATGGTCAGCAGCTCCTGCAGGGCGTAGGCGGCGCCGTACGCCTGCATGGCCCAGCACTCCATCTCACCGAAGCGCTGGCCACCGAACTGCGCCTTACCACCCAGCGGCTGCTGCGTGATCATCGAGTACGGGCCGGTCGACCGGGCGTGGATCTTGTCGTCGACCAGGTGGTTGAGCTTCAGGATGTAGACGTAGCCGACCGCGATCGGGTCCGGCAGCGGCTCGCCGGAACGACCGTCGAACAGCTGCGCCTTGCCGCTGCCCCCGATGAGCTGGTTGCCGTCCCGGTTGGGCAGGGTCGACGCCAGCAGGCCGGAGATCTCCTCCTCGCGGGCACCGTCGAAGACCGGCGTGGCCACGTTGGTGTCCGGCTCGGACTCGTGCGCGTTGATCGAGCGGAGCTGGCGCTTCCACTCGGCGTCGTCGCCGTCCACGCTCCAGCCGGTCTTGGCAACCCACCCGAGGTGGGTCTCCAGGACCTGGCCGATGTTCATCCGGGACGGCACACCGAGCGGGTTCAGCACGATGTCGACCGGGGTGCCGTCCTCCAGGAACGGCATGTCCTCGATCGGCAGGATCTTGGAGATGACGCCCTTGTTGCCGTGGCGGCCCGCGAGCTTGTCACCGTCCTGGATCTTGCGCTTCTGGGCCACGTAGACCCGGACCAGCTCGTTCACGCCCGGGGGCAGCTCGTCGCCGTCCTCGCGGGAGAAGGTACGCACACCGATGACCGTGCCGGTCTCGCCGTGCGGCACCTTCAGCGAGGTGTCCCGGACCTCGCGCGCCTTCTCGCCGAAGATCGCGCGGAGCAGCCGCTCCTCGGGAGTCAGCTCGGTCTCACCCTTCGGGGTGACCTTGCCGACCAGGATGTCGCCGGGGACGACCTCGGCGCCGATCCGGATGATGCCGCGCTCGTCGAGGTCGGCGAGCATCTCCTCGCTGACGTTCGGGATGTCGCGGGTGATCTCCTCCGGGCCGAGCTTGGTGTCCCGGGCGTCGACCTCGTGCTCCTCGATGTGGATCGAGGTGAGCACGTCCTGCTGCACGAGGCGCTGCGACAGGATGATCGCGTCCTCGTAGTTGTGGCCCTCCCAGCACATGAACGCCACCAGCAGGTTGCGTCCGAGCGCCATCTCGCCCTCGTCGGTGCACGGACCGTCGGCGATGACCTGACCGGCCTCGACGCGGTCGCCCTCGAAGACGACCGGCTTCTGGTTGACGCAGGAGCCGGCGTTGGAGCGGCGGAACTTGTGCAGCAGGTACGTACGGCGGTGGCCGTCGTCCTGGTGGACGGTGATGTAGTCCGCGCACAGGTCCTCGACCACGCCGCCGACCTCGGCGACGACGACGTCACCGGCGTCGACCGCGGCGCGGTACTCCATGCCCGTACCGACCAGCGGAGCCTCGGCCTTGACCAGCGGCACCGCCTGACGCTGCATGTTCGCACCCATGAGCGCGCGGTTGGCGTCGTCGTGCTCCAGGAACGGGATCATCGCGGTGGCGACCGAGGTCATCTGCCGCGGCGACACGTCCATGTAGTCCACGGCGCCCGGCGCGACGTCCTCGGTCTCGCCGCCCTTACGGCGGACCAGGACGCGGTCCTCGGCGAAGGTGCCGTCCGACTTCAGCGGGGCGTTTGCCTGCGCCTTGACGAACCGGTCCTCCTCGTCCGCGGTCAGGTAGTCGATCTGGTCGGTGACCCGGCCGTCGATGACCTTCCGGTACGGCGTCTCGATGAAGCCGAACGGGTTGACCCGGGCGAACGTGGACAGGGCGCCGATCAGGCCGATGTTCGGGCCTTCCGGCGTCTCGATCGGGCACATCCGGCCGTAGTGGGACGGGTGTACGTCCCGGACCTCGAAGCCGGCCCGCTCGCGGGACAGACCACCCGGGCCGAGCGCGCTCAGCCGGCGCCGGTGGGTCAGGCCCGCCAGCGGGTTGGTCTGGTCCATGAACTGGGACAGCTGCGACGTACCGAAGAACTCCTTGATCGCCGCCACCACCGGGCGGATGTTGATCAGGGTCTGCGGCGTGATCGCCTCGACGTCCTGGGTGGTCATCCGCTCGCGGACGACCCGCTCCATCCGGGAGAGACCCACCCGGACCTGGTTCTGGATCAGCTCGCCCACGGTACGCAGGCGACGGTTGCCGAAGTGGTCGATGTCGTCGGCCTCGTAGCCCTCCTCACCGGCGTGCAGCCGGCAGAGGTATTCCACGGTGGCGACGATGTCGTCCTCGGTGAGCGTGCCGGTGGTGATCGGCACGTCCAGCTCGAGCTTCTTGTTGAACTTGTAGCGCCCGACCTTGGCGACGTCGTACCGCTTCGGGTTGAAGAAGAGGTTGTCGAGCAGGGTCTGGGCGTTCTCACGGGTCGGCGGCTCGCCAGGGCGGAGCTTCCGGTAGATGTCGAGCAGGGCCTCGTCCTGGCCGGCGATGTGGTCCTTCTCGAGCGTGGTCATCATGAGCTCGGACCAGCCGAACTTCTCACGGATGCGCTCGGCGGACCACCCGATGGCCTTGAGCAGGACGGTGACGGCCTGGCGGCGCTTGCGGTCGATGCGAACGCCGACCGTGTCGCGCTTGTCGATGTCGAACTCCAGCCAGGCACCCCGGCTCGGGATGACCTTGACGCTGGAGAGGTCGCGGTCGGAGGTCTTGTCCGGCTGCTTGTCGAAGTACACGCCCGGCGAGCGGACGAGCTGGCTGACCACGACGCGCTCGGTGCCGTTGATGATGAAGGTGCCCTTCGGCGTCATCATCGGGAAGTCACCCATGAACACCGTCTGGCTCTTGATCTCGCCAGTGGTGTTGTTGGTGAACTCCGCGGTCACGAACAGCGGCGCGCAGTAGGTCAGGTCCTTCTCCTTGCACTCCTCGATCGAGGCCTTGACCTCGTCGAAGCGCGGAGCCGAGAAGGAGAGCGACATGGTGCCGGAGAAGTCCTCAATGGGACTGATCTCGTCGAGGATCTCCGCGAGACCCGAGCGTGCGTGCGGGTCGTCCGCCGACCGGCCCTGCCAAGCCTCGTTGCCGACGAGCCAGTCGAAGGACTCGTTCTGGATGGCGAGGAGGTTGGGGACCTCGAGGTGTTCGGTGATCCGACCGAAAGAAACTCGGCGGGGCGCGAATGCGCTCGACGTACGACTGGTCTTCGCAGGGCGGGAAGCTGCCAAGATGCGTCCTTCCGAGGACCGGTGCTGCAGAACGGCTGGTACGCGTGCACTCCAATGACCCCACCAGAAATATCCACAATCGGACATTTCCGAGCAGGGGTCAAGTCGGAAGGCAGCGCAAACTAGCAGTGTAGCCGAGAGGCTAACCGCTGTCCAGCCCACCCCGCAGGTCGTCGCGGAACAAGCCCTGGGACCTCGGAAAACCGGGTCGACCGGGCCGCTCGGAACGCGACGCTCCTGCCGGTCCGCTCGGGAGCCGCGGCGGCGGTGCTGCCGTTGCCTTACCCGAGAGGCGGCCGTTGCAAGCGCGGAAGGTCTTGCTGATGTTCAGCGTGCCTGGCAGGCCCGTGCCGCGTCAAGGGCCGGTTACTGCTCGGGGTGTCTTTCCCACCGACGGGCTACCGACAGACGTCGCTGACCGGCCGATGAGAGGACGCTGTACGCCCTGCTCACGCCGTTCGCCGGCGGGCGGCACCAACACGGCGGGCGGTGACCCGGTCTCCCGGATCACCGCCCGCCGCGACGCGATGTGCCCCGGCTCACGTGAGCCGGACGCGCGTCAGGTGGAGCAAGGTCACTTGAGGGTGACCTTGGCGCCCTCGCCCTCGAGCTTGGCCTTGGCCTTCTCGGCGGTCTCCTTGTTGGCCTTCTCCAGGACGGCCTTCGGAGCGGCCTCGACCAGGTCCTTGGCCTCCTTGAGGCCCAGGCCGGTCAGCTCGCGCACGACCTTGATGACCTGGATCTTCTTGCCACCGTCGGCGTCGAGGATGACGTCGAACTCGTCCTTCTCCGGCTCGGCCTCGGCGGCCGGGGCACCCGGACCGGCCGGGCCGGCGACGGCGACCGGAGCGGCGGCGGTGACCTCGAAGGTCTCCTCGAACTGCTTCACGAACTCGGAGAGCTCGATCAGCGTCATCTCCTTGAACGCGTCGAGCAGCTCGTCGGTGCTGAGCTTCGCCATGTCTGGCGTCCTTTCTCGCAATGAAAACTAAGAACGTGGTGCGCCGGGAGGGCCTCAGGCCGCCTCGGCGCCCTCCTGCTCGCGCTTCTTGTCCGCCAGGGCGGCCGCCGCGCGGGCGGCCTTGGAGAGCGGAGCCTGGAACAGGGCCGCGGCCTTGCTCAGGTTGCCCTTCATGGCGCCGGCCAGCTTGGCCAGCAGCACCTCGCGGGACTCCAGGTCGGCGAGCTTCGTGACCTCGGCCGCGGAAATGGCCTTGCCCTCGAAGACACCGCCCTTGATGACGAGCTTCGGGTTGGCCTTCGCGAAGTCGCGAAGCCCCTTCGCCGCCTCGACGACGTCGCCCGAAACGAAAGTCAGCGCGGTAGGACCGGAGAACAGCTCGTCGAGCCCGGAGATGCCCGCATCGGCCGCGGCACGCTTGGCAAGCGTGTTCTTCGCGACCGTGTAGCTGGTCTCCTTGCCGAGCGAGCGCCGCAGCTGGGTGAGCTGCGAAACCGTGAGCCCGCGGTACTCGGTCAGCACGGTCGCTCCCGCGTTGCGGAAGCTCTCGGTCAGCTCGGCGACGGCCGTGGCCTTGTCGGCCCGGATCGGCTTGTCCGCCATGTCCCTCCTCTCTCGTTGCTCGGAGCTGGTACGCCGGCGGCGAGCCGAGGCTCGACGACGGCGGCGGAGGCATCACGACAACGAAAAAGCCCCGGCGCAGGGCGCACGGGGCGAGGGCCGGGGACACGGCACAGTCGGCGGACCGTGCGTGAAACCGAGTTTCGCTTACCGCCCTGCGCGGGTCGCCCGTCGTCGCGGGACCTTCGACCGTGCCGGAGCACGGTGACCAGCGGTCTTTGGGTGGAACTACCGCACCAGGTTACGCGACGTGCGCCGCAGCACCAAATCGCCGGAGGTGCTCCCGGTCACCAGGGCTCAGGCCCGGGTGCGCCGCGCCCAGGCGTAGCCGGTCAGCGCCACCGCCGTCCAGGTTAGGGCCCAGCCGGTGAGCAGCAGACCGGCCCCGGCCGCGACCGGCCCGGTGACCGCCCGCGCGGTCGCCATGACCGGCGGGGCCAGCCACGGCACGACCGAGCCGGAGAGCCCGAGCACCACGACCCCGACCGCGCCCGTGACCAGCACGGCGACCCCGTAGCCGGCGCTGCGGGTCACGGCCCGGCTCGCCAGCGCGCCGAGCGCCACCGCAGCGGGCAGCGAGAGCAGGTGCGCCCAGAGCCCCAGGGCCACCCCGACGAGCACCGGCCGCTCCCCCGGCCCGACGGTCGCGGTGACCCCGCCGAGCGGCCACGGCAGCGCCAGCGCGACGAGCACCACGGCGAGCCCGGCCACCAGCGCCGCGAGCAGCCCGGCCGCCCGTTCCCGGGCCGGGCCGGCCACCACCCGGGCCATCCGGCGCTGCACGTCGGGTTCCACGTCCAGCAGGATCTTGGTCTGCCAGGCCAGCACCGGGAACAGCACCACGGCGGAGACGCCGTAGGCCTCCGCCGGCCGGGCCCGGCCACCGCCGTAGAGGACGCCGAGGACGAGCAAACCGGCCAGCACCGGCGCCAGCGCCCGTCCGGTACGCACGAAGCCGGCCAGCCGCAGCCGGACCAGCGCGATCACCGGGCCACCTCCGGCGCCGGCCCGGGCCGGGCGGAGTCCCCGGCCTCGGCACCGGCCTGGTCCGGGGAACCAGCGGCGGACGCGCCGACCGACCCGCCGGTGCCCGACGGCCCGGCGGAGGCCGGCACCGGGTGCGTGGCCGGGGGCGGGACGGCGTGTTCGCGTACCCGAAGGATCTGGTGGCCGTCGGCGCGCAGGCGGGCGACGGCGGCGGCCAGCCCGGCGGCCGGGACCGCCAGCTCGACCACGGCGACGGCCGCGCCGCCCGACGACGCCTCCTCGGTCACCGTGCCGTCGGTGACCGACAGGTGCCGGGCTCCGGGGAGCCGGACCGTCTCGCCGCGGTGGTCGCTGACCAGCACCGTGCCGCCGTCGGCCAGCACCTCGCCGATGATCTCGGGGACCGACTCGCGGGCGGTGGCGTCCAGCCCCTCCCAGGGCTCGTCGAGCACCAGCAGGCCGGGCGGGCGCAGCAGTGCCTGCGCCAGGCCGACCTTCTGCGCGGTGCCCTTGGACAGCCGCGGCAGGCGCACGTCGTGGAAGCGGGTCAGGCCCAGTCGCTCCACCCAGTGGCGCACCGCCCGGTCGGCGGCGGGACCGGGCAGGCCGGCGACGCGGCCCATGGCGGACAGGTAGGCCCCGACTGTGAACGGCTGGTCGGCGGGGAAGCGCTCCGGCACCCAGCCGACGACCGGCGGCCGGTCGGCGACCCGGCCCCGGCTCGGGCGCAGCACCCCGGCGGCGAGCTGGAGCAGAGTGGACTTGCCGGCGCCGTTGCGGCCGAGCACGACCGCTGCCTCACCCGGGCCGATCGCGACGTCGACCTGCCGCAGCACCCACGGGCCGTGCCTGTGGTAGCGGAGCCAGACGCCGTCGAGCCGCATGCGCCCGAGAGTGCCACACCGGACAGACGAACGGGGCCCCGCCACGACGTGGTGGCGGGGCCCCGTTCGGGAGTACGCGTGCTCAGCCCTCGGCCGAGCCCTCCTGGAAGTTCTTCACGACCTTCGGGTCGACCGGTACGCCCGGGCCCATCGTGGTGGTGAGGGTGACCTTCTTGAGGTACGTGCCCTTGGCCGCGGACGGCTTGGCCCGCAGCACCTCGTCCAGCACCGCGGCGTAGTTGTCCACCAGCTGGTTCTCCGAGAAGGAGGCCTTGCCGATGATCAGGTGCAGGTTGGAGTGCTTGTCCACCCGGAAGGTGATCTTACCGCCCTTGATGTCCGAGACGGCCTTGGTGACGTCCATGGTCACGGTGCCGGTCTTCGGGTTCGGCATCAGACCGCGCGGGCCCAGGATCCGCGCGATCCGGCCGATCTTGGCCATCTGGTCGGGCGTGGCGATCGCCGCGTCGAAGTCCAGCCAACCGCCCTGGATACGGGCGACCAGCTCGTCGGTGCCCACCTCGTCCGCACCCGCGGCGACGGCCTCCTCGGCCTTCGCGCCGGCGGCGAAGACGATCACGCGGGCGGTCTTACCGGTGCCGTGCGGCAGGTTGACCGTGCCGCGGACCATCTGGTCCGCCTTGCGGGGGTCGACGCCGAGGCGCATCGCGACCTCGACCGTGGCGTCGAACTTGACGTTGGTGGTCTCCTTGGCCAGCTTGACGGCCTCGACCGGGGTGTAGAGCTTCGACCGGTCGATGACATCGGCGGCCTTGCGGTAGCTCTTGCTGCGCTGCATTTCTGGTGACTCCTGTGGTCTCTGGCGGGCGCGCGGCGTACGCGGCCCTCCCACGAACAGAAAGATCGGGTGGAGCGGTGGAGCGAGATCAGTCGGCGACGGTCAGGCCCATCGACCGGGCGGTGCCGGCGATGATCTTCTCGGCCTGGTCGATGTCGTTGGCGTTGAGGTCCGCCATCTTCTTCTCGGCGATCTCGCGCAGCTGGGCGCGGGTGACCGAGCCGACCTTCTCCTTGTGCGGGACGCCCGAGCCCTTCTGCACGCCGGCGGCCTTGATCAGCAGCCGGGCGGCGGGCGGGGTCTTCAGCACGAAGGTGAACGTGCGGTCCTCGTAGACGCTGATCTCGGCGGGGACGATGTCGCCCCGCTGGGACTCGGTCTGCGCGTTGTAGGACTTGCAGAACTCCATGATGTTCACGCCGTGCTGGCCGAGCGCGGGGCCGACCGGCGGCGCCGGGGTGGCCTGGCCCGCCGGCAGCTGAAGCGTGAACGTCTTGACGAGCTTCTTCTTCGGAGGCATGTCTCTTCCTGGGGCTTGGAACTGGGATTCTCGCCGGTCCGCGGGCGCGCACGGTCAGCACGGTGCGGACAGCCGACGTTCTAGGGTAGCGCAGCCGTCGGCCACCCCCCGCGCCGAGGTCGGCGGATGGCGAAACGGCGCACCGGCGGCCACCCGGGAAGGGGCGGGCCGCCGGTGCCGACGTACGTCAGATCTTGGCGACCTGGTTGAAGTTCAGCTCGACCGGCGTCTCCCGGCCGAAGATCGACACCAGCACCTTGAGCTTCTGCTGGTCGGCGTTGATCTCGCTGATCGTCGCCGGCAGCGACGCGAACGCGCCGTCGGTGACGGTGACCGAGTCGCCGACCTCGAAGTCGAGGACCTTGATCTCGGGCTTGGCCTTCTTCTGCTCGGTCTCGACCGCCGGGGCCAGCCACTTGAGCACCTCGTCGAGGCTCAGCGGCGCCGGCCGGTCGGCCCGGTCGGTCGCGCCGACGAAGCCGGTGACCCCCGGGGTGTTCCGGACGCAGGAGTAGGACTCGGCGGTCAGTTCCATCCGGACCAGGATGTAGCCCGGGAAGACCTTCGCCTGGACCTGCGACCGCTTGCCGTTCTTGACCTCGACCTCTTCCCGGGTCGGCACCTCGACCTGGTAGATGAAGTCCTCCATGTCGAGGGAGGTGATCCGGGTCTCGAGGTTGGTCTTGACCTTGTTCTCGTAGCCGGCGTACGAGTGCACCACGTACCAGTCGCCGGGCGCGTAACGCAGCTTCTGGCGCAGCTCGGCGACCGGGTCGAAGTCCTCGTCCGGGGCCGGCTCGGTGGTCGGGAACTCCGGCTCGCTGGCGGCCTCGACCGACTCGTTGTTGGCCGCCGTCGCCACCGTGGACTGCTCGTCCGGGGTTCCGGCGGTCTCGTCGTACTCAGGCACGCTCGCTCACTTCCGTCAGTATCGCTGTCCGCAGGTCAGCTGGACTCGCCGAAGACCCACAGCACCGCCTTGGCGAAGCCGTAGTCCAGGCCGGCCACGATCGCCAGCATCACCGCGACGAAGGTGACCACCACGGCCGTGTAGGTCAGCAGCTCCTTGCGGGTCGGCCAGATGACCTTACGCAGCTCTGCCACGACCTCGCGGAAGAACCGCGCGATGCGGGCGAACAGCCCGATCCGCTCGGTGTCCTTGCGGGTCTTCCGGCCCTCGGCCGGCTCGGCCTGCGCCCGCTTGCGGGTCGCGGTGCCACCCCGGGCGACCGGCTCGTCCGCGTCGGTGGCGTCGTCGTCGGCCACGTCGTCGACGGTCGCGTCGTCGTTCAGACGCTCGTCGCCGTCGTCCTCGCCGCGGCGCTTGCTCTCGGCCACTTCGCCCTCCGTGCGGGTATGGGGTCGCACGCCGGGCGGCGTGCGCGGCGTGTTGGTCACGCCGGCCGGACCAACCGTCCCGCGACGGGCCGCGGCCGGCGGACCGGCCGGGAGGGCCCGAACGCCTCGGAACCACCCCACCGATGCCACCACCACGGGCCGGACGCCGCCGGTGAGGGCGGCGCGACCCACGGAACGGTCAGGCCTGAGGCGCAGGGGTGACAGGACTTGAACCTGCAGCCTGCGGTTTTGGAGACCGCTGCTCTGCCAATTGAGCTACACCCCTGTGCGGCAACTCACCTCCACCCGGACACGCTGTGCCGAGCGGGGGTCACTTGCCCCACGGCGGACCAGTGTACGGGTAGTCGTGCGACTTTCCCAACCGGTCTGCCTCTCGCGCGTCGGGCGAACCCTCAGCGCGTCGTGCGGATCAGTGCCCGAGCCTGCGACAGCACCTTCTCGCCCTGGCAGGTGGCGGTGATGTCGAGCCTGGTCAGGCCCTCTTCGGTGACCTCCTTGACCACCGCTGACACCTCGATCTCGGTGCCCTCGTCGGTGTCCGGGACGACCACCGGGCGGGTGAAGCGGACGCCGAAGTCGACCACCGCGTCCGGCGCGCCGGCCCAGCCGGCCACCGCCCGGCCGACCAGCGCCATGGTGAACATGCCGTGGGCGATGACGCCCGGCAGCCCGACGCCGGTGGCGGTGCGGTCGCTCCAGTGGATCGGGTTGAAGTCGCCCGAGGCGCCCGCGTAGCGGACCAGGTCCGCGCGGGTCACCCGGTACGTCTGGGTGGGCAGCTCCATGTCCTCAGGCCTCCCCGCGTACGACGATCTTGGACCACACGGCGACCACCGGCTCACCGTCCACCGTGCTCACGTCCGTGCGGGTGGTCAGGAAGCCGTGCCCGCCCCGGGTGGTGACCTCCTCGATGGTGTTCACGCACACCAGCTCGTCCCCGGCCACCACCGGCCGGGTGTACGCGAACCGCTGGTCGCCGTGCACCACACGGCTGTAGTCGACGCCGAGCGCCGGGTCCTCGACGATCTGCCGGCTGGCCGACATGGTGACGACCACGGGGAACGTCGGCGGCGCCACCACGTCGGGGTGGCCGAGCGCCCGGGCCGCCTCCGGGTCGTGGTGGACCGGGTCGGTGGCGCCGACGGCGGTGGCGAACTCGCGGATCTTTTCTCGGCCCACCTGGTAGGGGGCGGTCGGCGGGTACGTCCGGCCGACGAAGGACGGGTCCAGGGACATGCCGCCGAACCTACACGGAAAACACGAACGCCGATCCGCCCGGTCGGGCGGCCCGGAGGCCACCCGTCAGGTGGATCGGCGTTCGAGAAGCTGTTGCGGTGCCGGCTGTGCCGGCCGCGGTCAGCGGGTCTCGCGGTGGACGGTGTGCTTGCCGTCCCGGGGGCAGAACTTCTTCAGCTCGATGCGGTCCGGGTCGTTACGGCGGTTCTTGCGCGTGATGTAGTTGCGCTCCTTGCACTCCACACACGCCAAAGTGATCTTCGGCCGGACATCGGTCGCCTTCGCCACGGCGGAGTGCCTTCCTCGCTCACGGATATCAACTACGGCGTGTCAGCGTACGCGCTGACGACGCGGACATGCAAAGTGGGCGCCTGTGGCGCCCATCCCACCGGCCACCGGGCTGGGCCCGGAGGACGAGAGTAGCGGTGGCCGGACTTGAACCGGCGACACAGCGATTATGAGCCGCTTGCTCTGCCATCTGAGCTACACCGCCGTGGCGGGTCCAGCCGGACCCTCTGAGCCCCCTTACGGAATCGAACCGTAGACCTTCTCCTTACCATGGAGACGCTCTGCCGACTGAGCTAAGGGGGCCTGCTCGATCACCCCGGGGGTGTCGCGCAGGGGAAACAGTACACGACCGCGTCGCGCAGGTGAAATCGGATCCCCCGAGTGCGTGTCCGCCCTGGTCAGGGCACCACTCGCAGGCGCGGCAGCTCCCCCGCGACCACCGTCTCCGGGTCGACCTGGGCGCCGAACCAGGCCTCCAGCCGCTCGTACGGCAGAGGGCGGCTGAACAGGAATCCCTGGCCGATCTCACAGCCGATGTCCTGGAGCAGCTCCAGCGTCAGCTCGCTCTCCACGCCCTCGGCCACCACCGCCAGGCCGAACTGCTGGGACAGCGTCACCACCGCGTTGACGATCGCGAGGTCGCCCGGATCGGTCGCCATGCCCTGCACGAACGACCGGTCCACCTTCACCTCGTGCACAGGCAGCCGGCGCAGTTGCGCCAGCGACGAGTTACCCGTGCCGAAGTCGTCCACCGAGAGGCGGACACCGAGGTCACGCAGGCTGCGCAGGGTGGGTATGGGACGTTCGGTGCCGTCCAGGACACCCGCCTCGGTGACCTCCAGCGTCAGCCGCTGCGGCGGTACCCCGTACTCGGCCAGCAGGTCGCGTACCAGCGCCGGGAAGTGCTGGTCGGTGAGCGTACGCGCGGCGAGGTTGACCGCGACGGACAGCGGCTGTTCGCCGTGGCTCCAGTCGCGGCTGCGCCGCAGGCTCTCCCGGAGCACGAACTCGGTGAGCCGGCCGAGCTGGCCGGTGTGCTCGGCCACCGCCACGAAGTCGTCCGGGGCGACACTGCCGTGCGCCGGGTGCTCCCACCGGGCCAGGCACTCCACGCCCACCAGGCGGCGGTCCCGCAGCGTGACCTTGGGCTGGAAGTAGACCTCCAGCTCGCCCTCGTCCAGCGCGCGTTGCAGGTCGCCGGCGAGGCCGAGCCGGCGCAGCGACCGCGACTCCAGCGCCGGGCTGTAGAGCTGCACGCTGCCCGGTACCGACTTGGCCGCGGTGGCGGCCAGGTCGACGCGTTGCAGCAGCGCCACCGCGTCGCTGCCGTGGTCCGGGTGCACGGCCACCCCGACGACCGTGTCCACGTCCAGGGTGAGCGCGTCGAAGACCATCTCGTCGCGGATCTGCTCCCGCAGCTGGGCCGCCAGTTCCAGGGCCGCCTCGGTGCTCTCCAACCGCAGCGTCACCAGGAACTCGTCACCGCCGGCCCGGCCGACGAGCGCCGAGGAGGGCGCGCAGGAGCGCAGCCGCTCGGCCACCTCCATGAGCACCTTGTCGCCGGCGGCGTGACCCAGCGACTCGTTCACCTGGCGGAGCCGGTCGACGTCGAAGAGCAGCAGCGCCACCACCTCACCCGGGGCGCGGATCTTGACCGCCTCCGCCACCGACGAGGTGAGGCGCCGCCGGTTGGGCAGGCCGGTGAGCGCGTCGTGGTCGGCGTCGTGCCGCAGCCGGTCGACCAGGCGGGAGTTCTCCAGCGCCACAGCGGCGTGCGCGGCGACCGTCTCGAAGACGGGGATGTCGCCGGGGGCGAAGTGGCCGATGTCGCTGAGCCGGTTGGTCACCTCCAGCGTGCCGATCACGGCCTGGCCGGAGCGCAGCGGCACCACGATGGCGTCCTTGACCCGCTCCTCCCCCGCGGCCTGCCGCAACGCCGGATCGCCGCCGAGCCAGCGGCCGATCGAGAGGGTACGACCCTTCTTGTGTACCTGCTGGCGCAGGCTCGCCGGGGTGGGCGCCAGGTCAAGCAGGCCGGGGGTGTCCACCCGGGCGGTGAGCAGCACCTCGGGATGCCGGCCCTGGGCGGGCAGCCAGAGCGTCGCGTACTCGGCCTGCATCAGCGCGCGTACCCGGTCGAGGAGGATGTCGGCGAGTGACCGCTCGGTGCCGGAGGCGAGAAGGCGGGTGAGCTCGTACATCCCGGCCAGCGTGCGGTGCTGGCGGAAGAACTGGGAGTAGGAGCGGTAGACCAGGACCAGGCCGCTGAAGAGGGCGGCGAGCAGCAGCGCCGACCACCACGTCGTCTTCAGGGCGATCAGGACGAGCAGGCCGATCGCCACGTTGATGGCGGCGGTGAGCAGAGCGGTCGGCATGCTGCGCAGCGCGTCCCGCCCGGCCTGCCAGCCCTGGAGCAGCACGTGCACGCCGACCACGCTCACGAGGCTGACCAGCGTGACCACGCAGACGGCGAGGAACAGCGAGCCCCAGGTCCCCGGCCCGACACCGCGCAGCGGCGGCAGCGCCAGGAGTACGAGGCTGGCCAGCGAGGTTGCGGCGGCGGCCTTGGCGACGTTGAACCAGAGCTTCGCCGCGCCGAAACGGTGCGAGGCACTCCAGATCAGCACCGAGAGTGTGTAGATCAGTACGACACTCAAGGGCGGCAGGAAGTAGAGCGCCACGATCAGTGGCACCTCGGTGAGCGTCACGCCCACCGACTGGCGCCGGACGTAGACGTTCAGCACCGCGAAGCTGATCCCCGCCATGACGACGAAGAACACGAAGGCGAGCGGCCACTTGCCGAACGGGTGGTCCGCCACCAGGGCGATGCAGGTGCTGAAGACCACCGCCAGCAGCGCCAGAGGGGCGGTGACGAGCCAGGCACGTTCCGTTGACCTACGAGGTCGGCCCTGGCTTGCCATGCCCCTCCTACCCGAGACGTCGTCCGCCGGCCGGCGGACGACTCGATGATTCAGCGCGGGGCGTCCATCGTCCAGACGATGTCGGCGAGTTGCGCGCTACTGGTGCCGGGGAGGATGCCGAAGGCGCCTGCGATGGCGGCGAGCACGAGGAGCGAGCCAAGCAGCCGGCCCAGCGTTCGACCAGACATGATTGCTCCTGTCGGGAGATTGCCACAGGGATGGTGAAGGTTTCCCGATCGTGCCACAAGCCTGAGGGGCAGAAAAGCGGAGAGGACCCGCCCAGCCCGAGTAGCTGTCAGGTTCCGCCGTTCGGCCCGGCCACCCACGACACGCAGCCAGGTCATGGGGGTGAAGGGACGTCAGCCGCTTCGTCCATTGCGGATTCCCACCTTCACCCACGAAGGGGATCAAGTCACGCGAAACCCCACACCACCAACCCTGGGTCGCCCGGCCGGCTCGACCTGGCCGATCCGCCCGGTGGACCACCACCGGACCCGCGGGCATTGACCACCATACCTGCCCCTGTCATGAACGCCAGAGGATGATTCCCTCATTCACGCCGGAACCGCTCAGTGGGCCCACCAGGGGCGTCCAGCGCCTTCGGCGTACGTCACCTGAGCATGTCCGCCACGCCGGTGTCCGGATCGACCGCCACGCTGAGCTTGCAGTGCCCCCGGGCTCGGGTCTCCCCACGGGGGACGAAGTCGACGACCAGCAGGCGCTCGGTTCCGCGGAGTCCTCGCACCTGCGCTTCGTACGGCTCGGAGATCTGCCAGTCGTCGATCTGGAACCCGCCTCGGGGCTTGCCGGCGCGCATCCGTCTGGTGAACTCGGCGGTCGCCAGCACCCGAACCTCATCCTGATCCACGACCCAGTATCGATCTACCGGCCCGTCCGCCGGAGGACGCGACCCGGCGGACCGGTCGCGCGGCTACTGGCCGAAGGTGTACCGCAGATTCGCGTTGATCAGCTCGTTCAGTCGCCTACGCAGATGCCCGAGCAGCGAGGGGTCGGGAAGAGGCTCGGCGAGCAGCAGCGTCCACCGAAGCAGGGTGCCTTGATGCCCGTCGGACGCGAGATCGAAGCGCACCTGCGCGTCGGGTCGCTTCGACCACAGCGATGACCAGACGACCAGGTTCGGGCGTTCGCGGCGCAGGATCTGCGGTCGCTGTTCGTCGTCGAGCAACCGAAGCCACGGGCGTGCCGGGTCGCGGTCGGGCTCGGTCAGCGCCTCGAAGACGACGGCGGGCGGAGGCGCTTGACCGCGCATGCGACTGCCCGCTTCGATCATGGCTCAGCTTAACGGCGCAAGCCGACAGGGCTGACGAGCAAAGTACGACCTGAACGAGAATGGCCCCGGAGCGCGTTTCGCAGCTCACGGGGCCGTTCTTGCACCTGGTAGCGGGTAGAGGATTCGAACCTCTGTAGCTTTCGCGACGGATTTACAGGGTGTCAACGATCTTGCACGCCTCAACCTCGTTGAGCTGCTGTTTCTCTTCCCCATGCAACGATTGGTTGACCAACTGCCCACCATGTGCCCACGACGGGAGACAGCTCGGCGGTCGCACGACTGTGGCCGCGGGCAGGGCACCGGTTGCTAGCTATTGGGCCGGAGGCGGCGATATGTCCGCTGGGCAGTCCTTGGCGTGGTGGGAGTACTGGGCGCCGTTACGGTCAGACCAGTACACCTCGAAGCGGATGCAGGTGGTCACCGTGGCGCCCTTGGAAAACACGCTGTCAGATGACGTGCGGGTAAGAGCAACATCGACCCAGCCGACCACCGGCCCCGGCTCGGCCATGCCTGAGCTGCTCCAGGAGTCCAACACCTGCCCGTTTGACTTCGCGAGATGCTCGCGCAAGTAGCGCACGGATCCGTTGCCGAGTTCAGTGCGACTGATCGCGGCGACCTCGGCGTCGCGGGTATAAGCCTCGGCGTCCCGCAGCGCCATGTCCTTAGCCTCCTGTCGACCTTGCTCGGTTGAGTCAGCGCAGCCGACGAGGGTGAGCAGGGCGGCAGCCAGTGCCAAACCTCGGCGGCAGCGTCGGGCGGCCGGTCGATCGTGCGATCGGGCCCCGTGTTGGCTCATGACGGCGAGGGTATCGGCGCACAGCAATGTCGTGTTGATGGCGTAGCCCTGGAGCAATGAGATTCGCCGGGTGTGACGGGTCATCCGAGCGCATCGCTGATCTTGTCGTTCATGGTGTCGTCTCCGCCGTCGATGCAGTTGGCGTAGACGCGGAGCAGGACGGCGACGCCGTGACCCAAGCGCCGGGCGACCTCGGTCGGCGGGACGCCGGCATTCAGCCAGAGCGAGGCCGCCGCGTGCCGGAGGTCGTAGGGCCGGCGACACCTCACCGCGGACCCCTCAGCCGATCGCCACACGCACGGACTCTGCCACGTCGGCCCAGCCACCAACCCAGCGTTCGCAGCCCCCAGAAGAGCCCTCAGCGGCAAGATCGACCTGCCCACCATCTGCCCACAACGAGTCGTAGACGGCTGGACTCAGCCGGACTCCCCCAGACGTACGAGAACGGCCCCCGATCAGCATCTCTGCTGGTCAGGGGCCGCATCTGCACCTGGTGGCGGGTAGAGGATTCGAACCTCTGAAGCTTTCGCGACGGATTTACAGTCCGCTCCCATTGGCCGCTCGGGCAACCCGCCAGGGCACACCGCCGCGTCGCAACGCGGCAGCGGAAGCAAGGATAGCGGTTGCCCCCGGCACTGCCGCAACCGGGTACCGTCAGGAGGTCCCACGCTGGTCAGCGCGGGACGGACCAGGACAGACCGCCGGACAGCAGGAGCATGAGCATGGCAGCGAACCCGTCGTTCGACATCGTGAGCAAGGTCGACCGGCAGGAGGTCGACAACGCCGTCCGCCAGTCGGAGAAGGAGCTCTCGACGCGGTTCGACTTCCGCGGCACCGGCGCGGAGATCTCCTGGTCGGGCGAGGAGGCGATCAGCCTCCAGGCGGAGACCGAGGAGCGGGTCCGGGCCGCGCTGGACGTCTTCAAGGAGAAGCTGGTCAAGCGGAACATCTCGCTGAAGTCGCTCGACGCCGGCGAGCCCCGTCAGTCGGGCAAGATTTTCAAGATCGACGCCAAGGTGGTGCAGGGCATCGACTCGGACAAGGCCAAGGCGATCAGCAAGAAGATCCGCGACGAGGGCCCGAAGGGCGTGCAGGCGCAGATCCAGGGCGACCAGCTCCGCGTCACCGGCAAGAAGAAGGACGACCTCCAGACCGTCATCGCCCTGCTCAAGGGCGAGGACTTCGGGCTGGCGCTCCAGTTCACCAACTACCGGTAGGCACGACGATCGAGTCGCGTGGCAGGTGACCGGCACGGTCACCTGCCACGCAGTGGTCAGAACGCGCGGCCTGCATCTCGGCCGCGAACAGCTGCGGTTCCTTCTGCCGTCAGGCGACTTCCTTGGGGTACGGGCCGGTCGTGAGGTCGGCTGGGAGCCATGACCCCCGCGATGCTCCTCCCCTATCGCCCGGTGCTCGGCCAACCGGTACTGCGCCGGCTGCTGCCCGGCCTCGCGACCTCCGCTCTCGGTGACGGGCTCGCCCTGGTCGCGGTGACCTGGCTTGCCCTGCAACTCGCCCCCGACGGGCAACGCGGCACGTGGACCGCGTTCGCGGTGGCCGCGTATACGCTGCCGGGCGCCGCCGGCACGCTGTTGCTCGGGCGGTGGCTGGGTGCACGGAGCGGGGCTCAGCTCGCCGGCTGGGACGCGACGGTGCGGGCCGCCGCCTTGGGGGCGATCCCCGTCGCCCACCTCGCCGGGGTGCTGGACGTCGGTCTCTACGTTGCCCTGCTGGCGGTGTCCTCGCTGCTGCACCCGTGGGGGTCGGCCGGTCGGTTCACGCTCGTGGCCGAGCTGCTGCCGCAGCGGCACCACCTGGCCGCGAACGCGCTGCTCGGGGTCTTCGGCCAGGCCGCGACGATCGTCGGCCCGCCGCTGGCCGGCCTGCTCATCGCCTGGGTCGGCGCGGTGTGGGTGATCGCCGTCGACGCCGCCAGCTTCGCCGTGCTGGCCGTCAGCTACCGCCTGGTCGTCCGCGATCGCGAAGCCGCGGCCGTCAGTGAGCGAGACACCGCCGCCGTCCGTGACCGAGAAGCCGCAGCCGTCCGTGACGGAGACACCGCGACCGTCCACGACCGGGACACCCTCGGCCGGTACCGGAACGCCCCAGCCGGGGCGGGGCCGTCGCGTACGTCGGGATTCCGGATCATCGGGCGGGACCGGTCGCTGCTCGGACTGCTGGCGCTGACCTTCGCGTTCTTCTTCCTCTTCGGGCCGTTCTACGTCGCCATGCCGGTGCACGTCACCGACGACCTGCACGCCTCCGCCGGGACGCTCGCGGCCTACTACACCGCGTTCGGCGTCGGCTCCCTGCTCGGCGGGCTGCTCACGGGTCACCTGCGCGGACGGCCGCTGCGGACCACGCTCGCCGGCATCGTGGTGCTGTTCGGCGCCGCGCTGATGCCGCTCGGCCTGGGCGCGCCGGTCGTCCTGTCGCTGCCCGCGTTCGCGCTCGCCGGCCTGGTCTGGGCGCCCTACCAGCCGACCGCGACGGCGTTGTTCCAGCGCCGCGCCGGCACCGTGGACCTCCCCCGCGTGCTGGCGGCCAACGGGGCGGTCACCGTGCTGGCGGTGCCGCTGGGCACGATGCTCGGCGGTCCGGCGACCGCCGCGTTCGGGGCACGTCCCACGCTCCTGGCGTGCGCGGTGGCGATCCTCGCGCTGGGTCTGGTCGCCGCGGTGTCCGCCGCGCGCCCCGGAGCGCAGAACACGGAGCGGACCGGGCCGGCGGGCCCGCACGACCGGCCCGGCCCACAGACGACAGGCCCGCGTGACCGGCCCGGACCGCAGACGACGGGCCCGCACGACCGGTCCGCCCGGGTGAAGGCACCGGATCGGGTACGACCCGGAGCGTCCTGACCCGGGTGCAACCGCCGGAGCCGCATCGGGGTGTCGAGTGGTGAGAGCGGACACGGGAGGTGGGCATGGACGGCCCCGAGGACTTCGACGCCTTCTACACGGCGACCGCGCGGCGGGTCGTGCACCACGTCTACGCCCTCTGCGGCGACCTGGCCGAGGCGCAGGACGTGACGCAGGAGGCGTACGCGCGGGCCTGGCAGCGCTGGTCGACAGTCGGGGCGTACGAGGATCCGGAGGGCTGGGTCCGGACGGTGGCCTGGCGCCTGACGGCCAACCGGTGGCGCGGCCTGCGGCGCTGGTTCGCCGCGCGGGCCCGGCTGGGCCGGGAGACTCCGGCGCCCGGGCCCAACCCGGACCGGGTGGCGTTGCTGGCGGCGTTACGGCGACTGCCCGACGCGCAACGGCTGGTCGTCGTCCTGCACCACCTCCACGACCTGCCGGTGGCGGAGATCGCCCGGACCACCGGCATGCCGGAGGGGACTGTCAAGTCGTACCTGTCCCGGGGCCGTGCCGCGCTCGCCGTTCTACTGACCGACGACAAGGAGGAAGTCGATGTCGGCACGCATTGGTGAGGCTCTGCGGGAGTTGGAGCAGGACATGACCGGGCTGCGGCTCAGCCCGGCGGCCGAGGTGCGCGCACGGGGGCGTGCCAGGAGCCGGCGCCGGGCTGCGGTTCTGGCGGGGGTGGCCGCTGTGACAGTCACCGGCGGTGCCGCGACCATGGCGACGCTGTCCGGACCGGCGACGCCGATGCCGGCCGGCGGCGGCGCGGCCACCCCGTCCGCCGCGGCGTCGGCCGCGTGTCAGGCCGACCCTCCGGTACGGCTGGACGTCGTCTTCCGGCCGGGCGCCGGCACGCCGCAGATCGGGGAGGTCGACTACCGGATCGGGCAGGCGCGCGGGGACACCGGGCTGCGCTGCGGTGGCAGGACGGTCGCGGCCCGGCCGGACGGCGACGGCCGGGTCGTCCTGTCGGTGCTGCTCGCGCAGGGTGAGGACCCGACGCCGATCCGGGCCGCGGTGGAGAAGCTGCCCGGGGTGGAGCGGGTGGTGACCGCCGGCGGGTGAGCGGTCAGGCGGCGAGCGTCTGCTCGGCGCGTACCGCTGTGGCCTCGGCCCGGGCGATCGGGCCGCCGGGCAGCGCGGCGACCGCGGCTCCGACGGCGACCGCCACCCCGGCGAAGACGAACGCCCACGAGACGCCGCCGGCGTGGTCGATGATCAGGCCCGCGATCGAGCCGCCGGCGGCGCTCGCCGCCACCGACATGGTCACCACCCAGGTGTACGCCTCGTTCAGCATGCCGGCCGGGGTGATCCGCCCGACGAGCGTGTTCTCCAGGGTGAGCGCGGGGGCGATGGCCGCGCCGCCGAGCACCAGCGCGACGCCGAGCGCGGCCGGGCCGGGCATCACCGCGAAGACGGCGAAGCTGGCCGCGACGGTGCCGAGCAGCCAGGCGAACTGGCGGGTCATGTTGGCGGCGGGCTTGCGTACGCCGAACCAGAAACCGCCGATGGCGCTGCCGATGCCCCAGACGGCGAGCAGCACACCGGCAAGGCTCTCCGGGTCGTCGGCGCCGGAGTTCCCGGCGAAGGCCGGGACGATGACGCCGGAGGCGCCGAACGCGATGCCGAGGCTCGCCACGCAGAGCAGCAGCGCGGGGAAGCCGCCGAGCCGCAGCGGGCCGAGGCCCCTTGCGTGGTGCTCGCGGGGGTGCGGGCGCCAGCCGCGCATGACCCGTCCGAGCGCGACGGTGCCGGTGCCGATCAGGGTTACCACCGCGGCGCCGACGAGCGCGGCGGAGGCGTCGGCGAGCAGCACGAAGCCGGCTACCAGCAGCGGCCCGATCACGAACACGACCTCGAAGAGGGTGGTCTCGGCGGCGAGCGCGGTGTTGCGCAGGTGCGCCCGGCCGGTGGCGGGGGCGGTGAGGTCGTTCCAGGCGCCCCGGATCGCGGCGGTGAGCGGCGGGTACGTGGCTCCGGCGACGCCCGAGGCCAGGTAGATCAGCCCGAGGTTGCCGCTGTCGGAGCGGGTGGCGACGAGCAGCCCGATCAGGGCGAGCGGGTGGGTGACCGCGGTGAGCAGCAGGACGGGGGTGGGTCCGACCCGGTCGGCGATCCGGCCGGCGACCGGGCTGAGCGCGGCGCCGGAGAGCGCGTAGATGCCGCCGGCGACTGCGGCCAGGGAGTACCGGCCGGTGACCTGCTCGACGACGAGCAGCAGCGCCAGCGGGGTCATGCCGATCCCGAGCCGGCCGATGATGCCGAGGATCAGCAGCATCGGCGCGCCGGGGATCCGCCAGACGCCCTGGTACTGGCGCAGTGCGGCCACCGTCGACCTCCAGGAGGGTAATGAGCGGGAGACGTTTCGACCCTAACGGCGTGACCTGACCGGGGGAAACGCATTGTGCCCGGACACACCACCGCGCCCGCGTCGTGGGACGCGGGCGCGGTGGGGAGTACGGCGGGTCAGCGCTGGAACTGCACCGGCCCGGAGTTGCGGGCCATCTGCTCCAGGCGGGCCACCCGCTGCTCCATCGGCGGGTGGGTGGCGAACATCGCGGCGATGCCGCCGCCCCGCTTGAACGGGTTGTCGATCATCAGGTGGGCGGTGCTGGCGAGCTGGCCCTGGGGCGCCAGCGGGCGCGCCTGCGTACCCATGTGGATCTTTCGGAGGGCGCTGGCCAGGGCCAGCGGGTCGCGGCTCAGCTCGGCGCCGGACTGGTCGGCCTGGAACTCCCGGCTCCGGCTGATCGCGAGCTGGATCACCGTGGCGGCGATCGGGCCGAGGATCAGCGTGAGCAGCAGCACGGCCGGGTTCGGGGCGTCCTCGTCGTCCGAGGAGCCCAGCGGGATGAACCAGGCCAGGTTGGCCAGCATGGTGATGATGCCGGCCAGGCCGGCAGCCACGCTGGAGATCAGGATGTCCCGGTTGTAGACGTGGGACAGCTCGTGGCCGATCACGCCACGCAGCTCCCGGTAGTCCAGGATCTCCACGATGCCCTGGGTGACGCAGACCGCCGCGTTCTCCGGGTTACGACCGGTGGCGAACGCGTTGGGCTGCGAGGTCGGGCTCACGTAGAGCCGCGGCATCGGCTTGCCGGCCTGCGTGGAGAGCTCCCGCACCATCTGGTACAGCTCGGGGAACTGTGCCTCGCTGACCGGTTGCGCCTTCATCGAGCGCAGTGCGAGCTTGTCGGAGTAGAAGTAGGTGACGCCGTTCATCAGCAACGAGACGACGACGGCGATGACGAGACCGCCGCTACCGCCGAACCAGTAGCCGATCGCGAGGATCAGCGAGGTCAACAGGCCGAGCAGCGCTGCGGTCTTGAGACGGTTGTGATGCACGATCTCTCCTTCGGTGCACGGGCCCTTGCGGGAGGCCCGCTGACCGGTTCAACACACCGGTACCCGTCAACCATCCGGCTCATGGCTGAAAGTTGCCTGGATGTTGCTGTGCGCAGGCTGAAGCGGTCGCCCATCCGGGCAGGAACCGGTCAGCGCGCCGCCACGTCCAGCACGAGCTGCGGTGCGAAACCGATCACCACCGCGGCGACCGTGGCCACGCCGAGCGCCAGCACCACGGTCCGGGCGGGCCGGACCGTCGCCGCGCCGGCCGGCGTCGCGTAGAGCGACGCGGTGACCCGCAGGTAGTACGCCAGGCCGATCACCGCGTTCAACGCCACCACGAGCGCCAGCCAGCCCGCGTGCCCGGCCAGCAGCGCGCGTACCACCGTCACCTTGGCGAACAGCCCGGCCAGGCCCGGCGGCAGCCCGGCCAGCCCGATCAGCGCCAGCGCGAACGCGCCGCCCACCCAGGGGTGCCGCCGCGCCGCGCCGCGCAGGTCGGCCAGCGTGCCGCCGTCACCGTCCGCCGGGCGCAACGCCACCACAGCGGCGAACGCGGCCAGCTCCAGCAGCACGAAGAAGATCGCGTACGCGACGGCTGCGGCGTACGCGGCCGCCCGCGCGTCGCCGGTGCGGCCCGCGGTCAGCGCCAGCGCGCCCAGCGGGGCGAGGATGTACCCCGCCTGGGCCACCGACGACCAGGCGAGCAACCGCACGGTACGCCGCTGACGCAGCGCCACCAGATTGCCGACGGTCATGGTCAGCACCGCCAGCGCCGCCAGCACCGGGCCGGTCAGGTCGCCCGGCAGCGCCCGCTGCACCACAGCCAGCAGCGCCACCACGCCACCGAGCTTCGAGGCGGTCGACAGGTACGCGGCCACCGGCAGCGGCGCGCCGTCGTAGGTGGCAGGGGCCCAGGCGTGGAACGGCACGGCGGCGACCTTGAACGCCAGCCCGGCCACCACGAGCGCCACAGCGACTGTGGTCAGCGGCAGATCGGTCAGGTCGTCGCGGGCGGCCAGTGTGGCGCCCAGCCGGTCCAGGTGCAGCGTGCCGGTGACCGCGTAGAGCAGCGCCGCGCCGAGCAGCGTCACTGTGGTGGCGACCACGCTGACCACGAAGAACGTCACAGCCGCCTCGGCGCCGGCGAGGCTGCCCCGGCGCAGGCCGACCAGCACGTACAGCGGGAGCGTCAGCGTCTCCAGCGCCACGATCAGCGTGATCAGGTCACCGGCGGCGCCGAGCACCACGCCGCCTGTCATCGCACAGGCGAGCAGGAAGCAGTACTCGCCGACCGGGGTGCGCCCGGCACGCAGCAGCGGACCGGACAGCGCCAGCACGCCGAGCGTGAGCAGGGCGATCACCGCCCCGACCAGCGCCGCCCGGCCACCCCACACCCAGGAGCAGTCGTCGCCGACGCAGAACGTGCTCCGGGCGCCGGCCGCGCCGACGAGCGCCGCGCCGACAGCCGTGCCGGCCGCGCCGAGCGCCGCCACGGCGACGGTGACGGCGGGACGCGCCACCAGCAGATCCACCAGCAGCACCAGCACGGCCGTGCCGGCGGCCAGGTACGCGGGCAGCATCGCCACGTTGTCGACACTCTGCACCAGGCTCATGGGACGACCCCCAGCAGCGCCTCCACCGGACCGGAGGCGTACGACAGCACGAGCGCCGGGGCCAGGCCGACCGCGAGCGCGAGCAGCACCAGCGGCGCCCAGGCGGTCAGTTCCGCCCCGGCCAGCCCGGGTGGGAGCCCCGCCACCGCCGGGCTGGGCCGCCCGTGGGTGACCCGGCGCAGCAGCCGCAGGAAGTACGCGGCGGTGAGCGCCCCGCCCAGCGCGGCCAGCACGGCCAGGGTCAGCCAGAGCGGGCCGCCCCGCTGCACGGCGGCGACCACGGCGAACGCCTCACCCCAAAATCCGGCCAGGCCGGGCAGCCCCAGCGAGGCGACAGCCGCGAAGCCGAGCAGTCCGGCCAGCCGGGGCGCGGTCTCCCGCAGCCCGGACAGCTCGCTCAGCGAGCCGGTGTGCGCGCGGTCCTTGACCGCCCCGGCCAGGAAGAACAGCAGGCCGGTGATGACGCCGTGGGCGATGTTGCCGATCAGCGCGGCCTGGATCCCGGTGGCGGTGAGCGTGGCGACCCCGAGCAGCACGAAGCCCATGTGTCCCACGCTGGAGTACGCGATCAGCCGCTTCAGGTCGTCCTGCGCGAGGCAGACCAGCCCACCGACCAGGATCGCGGCGACGGCGAGCACGCCGAGCACCGGCGCGGCCCAGCGGGCGCCCTCCGGGGCCACGCCGACGGCGACCCGGATCAGCCCGTACGTGCCCATCTTGAGCAGCACCCCGGCGAGGATCACGCTGCCGACGGTGGGCGCCTGGGTGTGCGCATCGGGCAGCCACGAGTGCAGCGGCCAGAGCGGGCTCTTCACCGCGAACGCCAGCGCCAGCAGCGTGAACGCGGCGAGCTGAGTGCCCCGGGACAGCCCTGCGCCGCCGGTGAGCGTGACCAGGTCGGCGGTGCCCGCGGCGGCCACCACCACGTAGACGCCGACCAGCAGCAGCACCGAGCCGAACAGCGTGTAGAGCGCGAACTTGCGGGCCGCCCGACGGCGGTCCGCGCCGCCCCAGCCGGCGATCACCGCGTACATCGGCAGCAGGACGACCTCGAAGAACAGGAAGAACAACACCAGGTCGAGCGCGAGGAACGTGCCGAGGATGCCGACCTCGACCACCAGCAGCAGCGCCACGAGCGCGCGCCCGCTGCCGCCACCGGTCGGCACCCGCCACAGCGTGTACGCGCAGCACAGCAGCGTGAGCAGCGCGGTCAGCACCACCAGCGGCCAGGAGATGCCGTCCACGCCGAGGTGGAAGCGCAGGTCGAGCCCGGGCACCCACTGCAGGTCGAGCTGGTGCCACGGCTGCACCGCCGGGCGTGGCCCGTACCCGAACCAGCCGTGGTCGCCGCCGACCAGCGGGAGCGTCGCCAGCAGCGTCAGCGCGGCCGCAACGGTGCCGACCACCCGGCCGGCCCGGTCGCCGGGCACGACGGCTGTGGCCAGCGCGCCGAGCGCCGGGACCGCCACCACGGCGACCAGCAGGACCTGCCCGAACGTCATGAGGTCACTCCGATCAGCGCGACCGCGAGGCCGATCAGCAGCGCGCCCGCGAGCACCCCGGCCGCCGCGCGCGGCAGCGCCGCCCGGTGCAGCGCGGCCAGGCCGCCGCCCACCTCGACCGCCGCCCGGCCGCTGCCCTCGACCAGCCCGTCCACGCCCAGTTCGTCACCGGTACGCACGACCCGCGCGAGCGCGCCCGCCGGGCGTACGACGAGGGCGTGCTGGACGTCGTCGAGCCGGAACGCGCGGGCGAAGACCGGCCGCAGCGGACCCAGGAAGCGGG
This sequence comes from Micromonospora globosa, assembly GCF_000717585.1. Taxonomy (NCBI): domain Bacteria; kingdom Bacillati; phylum Actinomycetota; class Actinomycetes; order Micromonosporales; family Micromonosporaceae; genus Micromonospora; species Micromonospora globosa. The sequence goes on along the minus strand of NZ_JNZR01000003.1, from coordinate 120,417 downwards.
CCGGGTCGGCGGCCGGGTCGCGGCGCCAGCCCGCCCAGGCGACGCCCGCGCCGGCGAGCAGCAGCAGGAACGGCAGGATCAGGTTCGGCGCCAGGTGCACCAGCTCGACCGCCTCGCCGGTGTCGTCGCCGGGCACGCGCAGCCGGTCGGCGAACCAGGGCGCGAACGCGGCCAGGCCGAGCAGCGCGGCCGGGGCCGTGAGCACCAGCACCGGCCAGCGCAGCAGCGCGGGCGGGTCGTGCGGGCGCAGCAGCGGCGTGCGCGTCCGGCCGAGGAACGTGCGCAGCAGCAGGCGGGTCGCGTACCAGGCGGTCACCGCCACGCCGACCAGCCCGGCCAGCCAGACCAGCCAGCCCACCCAGGCGGCTGTCGGCCCGGCGCCGTCGAGCGCGGCCGCCTCGGCGGCGGCGAGCACGCCGTCCTTGCTCCAGAAACCCGAGAGCGGGGGTACGCCGGCGAGCGCGCCCAGGCCGACCACCATGCACCAGAACGTGACGGGCATGGCGGTACGCAGGCCGCCCATCCGGGACATCAGCGTGGTGCCGACGGCGTGGATCACCGCACCGGCGGCGAGGAACAGCAGCGCCTTGAACGCGGCGTGGGTGAGCAGGTGGAACAGCGCGGCAGCAGGTGCGCCGACCGCCAGCGCGCCGGTCATGTAGCCGATCTGCGACACGGTCGACCAGGCGAGCACGCGCTTGATGTCGTCCTGCGCGGTGGCGGCGAACGCGCCGAGCAGCATGGTGATCGCGGCCATCACGCCCAGCACGGCGAGCGCGGCCGGTGCGCGCTCGAACAGCGGGAACAGCCGGGCCACCGCGTACACCCCGGCGGCGACCATGGTGGCGGCGTGGATCAGCGCGGACACCGGCGTGGGACCGGCCATCGCGTCCGGCAGCCAGGTGTGCAGCGGGAACTGGGCGCTCTTGCCCGCCACCCCGGCGAGCAGCAGCAGGCAGGCGACGGTGAGCGTGCCGGTGCCGTAGTCGTGTGCCAGCACGTCGGCGATCCGGAAGCTGCCCGCGCCCACGCCGAGCAGCGCGATGCCGAGCAGGAAGCCGACGTCACCCACACGGGTGACCAGGAACGCCTTGACCGCCGCTCCGGGTGCCTCGGGCAGCCGCCGGTCGTGGGCGATGAGCAGGTACGAGCAGACGCCCATCACCTCCCAGCCGACCAGCAGCATGATCAGGTCGCCGGACACCACCACAGTGAGCATGGCGGCGGTGAAGAGGCTCAACTGCGCCGCGTACGGCGGGTAGCGGTGGTCGACGTCCACGTCGTCGTGCGGACCCCGGCGCAGGTAGCCGATCGAGTAGACCTGCACTGCGAGCGCGACGGCGGCGACGGCGGTGGCGACGAGTACCGCCACGCCGTCCAGCCGCAGGCCCAGCGTGACCCGCAGCCCACCCAGGTCGACCCAGGTGGTGGACGCCTCGACCGGGGCGTCCACGCGGACCAGCAACGCCAGCGCGGCCAGCAGCGACACGGCCGCCCCGGCCACACCCAGCGCGACAGCCGACCGCCGGGCCGACGCCCGGTCCTGGTGCGGGGCGGGCGGCAGCAGCAGGCCGAGCAGGCCAGCGACCAGCGGCGCGGCCGGCAGCACCGCGGCGAGCCACAGCGTCGGCGTGCTCACCGGACCGCTCCTTCCGTACCCGGCGATTCCGGCGTCGGCAGCCCGCCCGGGGCCACCCCGACCGCCGGCGCCGGCTCGTCGAGCGGCACGTCGTCGACCGTGACGCTGGCGCGCAGCCGGTAGAGCTGGAGCACGATGGCGAGCCCGACACCGATCTCGGCGGCGGCGAGCACGATCACGAACAGCGCGAACACCTGCCCGGAGTGCGGCAGCACGGCCTTGACGGTGGTGTCGGCGGTGACCAGCACCAGGTTCACCGCGTTCAGCATCAACTCCACCGCCATCAGCACCAGGACGGCGTTGCGGCGGCGCAGCACGCCGTACACGCCGAGGCCGAACAGCAGCGCGGCGGTGACGTACGGGATGACCGGCCTCACGGGCGCCCACCCTCGTCGGCTGGTTGCGCCGCGCTGGTGTCGGTGGACCGGCGGCCGATGTCCGGGCGGGACAGCACGATCGCACCGACCAGCGCGGCCAGCAGCAGCACCGACAGCACCTCGAACGGCAGCACCCAGGAACGGAACAGTTGCTCGCCGAGGCGCTCGGCGGTGCCGGCGGCGGGCAGGTCCACCCGGGACCAGCGGAACGCGTCGATCAGCAGCACCGCCAGGCCGAGGCCGCTGCCCCCACCGACGAGCGCGGCGGCCCAGCCCGGCCGGTCCAGGTCGTCCGACGGGCCGATCGGCGCGCGGGTCAGCATCACCGCGAACAGCAGCAGCACCACCACCGCGCCCACGTAGATGAGCACCTGCACCCAGGCCACCAGCTCGGCCGTCAGCACCAGGTAGTCACCCGCGAGCGCGCCCAGGCAGACCACCAGCCACAGCCCGGCCCGGACCAGGTGGCGGGTCGCGACCACCAGCGCACCCGCGCCCACCGCCACCGCGCCCAGCGCGAGCAGCAGGACGTCCGCGCCGGTCATGAGGCGGTGCCTCCGCCCGGATCGGTGGCGGCGTCGGGGCGTACCCGGGAAGGAGCCGGACGGGCCGACGGACCCGCCGCCTTCCGGGCGGCGGTGGTCTCCTCCTTGGAGGGGTCGCCGAGCGGGTCGTGGGCCGGCGGCGGCGGCACGGTGGCCATCCACTCGCCCAGGTGGTCCTTGTCGTGCAGCAGGTTCTTGATGTCGTACTCGGCGTACTCGAACTCGGGCGACCAGTAGAGCGCGTCGAACGGGCAGACCTCGACGCAGATGCCGCAGTACATGCAGAGCGAGAAGTCGATGTCGAACTTGTCGAGCACGTTGCGCTGGCGGGGGCGGGCGGCGCCGGGCACCGCCACCTCCTCCTTGTGCGAGTCGATGTAGATGCACCAGTCCGGGCACTCGCGCGCGCAGAGCATGCAGACCGTGCAGTTCTCCTCCAGCAGCGCGATCACGCCACGGGAGCGGGGCGGCAGCTCAGGCTCGACGTCCGGGTACTGCTGGGTGGTCGAGCGGCGGGTCATCGTCTTCAACGTGACCGCCAGGCCCTTCACCAGGCCCCCGCCGGGCACTCCACCGTGCTCGCTCATGCCGCCCATCCTGCCCTGTGGCCCGGGCGCGCGCGACCACCACCCGGCGCTTTGGCCCGCGCGGGCGGCCGGATCACGCCTCGCCGGGTGTGAGCGGAGGCAGCATCTCCACGCCGAGCTGCTGGAGCATCTGGAACAGCTCGTTGACGCTCCACACGTCCACGATCCGGCCGTCGTCGTCGAAGCGCAGGAACGTCGCGCCCGAATAACTGACCACGCGGCCGGTCGGCGGCACCGGGCCGAACTGGCCGGCCTGGGTGCCGGCGGCCCGCCAGCGCACCGCCACCCGCGTACCGGTCGCCACCACGTCGACGATCTTGTAGCGCAGGTCGGGGAACGACGCCCGCCGGTCCCGGTGCCACGCCAGCATCGCCGCCGGGCCGGTGCCGCCCAGGCCCGGGCAGTCCGCCGCCACCAGCTCGTACGCGCTCTCCTCGCGCCCCGCATTCCACACGTCGGCGACGAAACGCCGGGCTGCCGCCTCCACATCGGTCACGGCGGGCAGCCTATGCCCCTCTCCGGGGCACTCGCCCTGCCGGGAGCCGCCGGAGCGACCATGATGGGAACGAAAGGCGAACTCGGAGGTGGGTGTGGGCAGCGACGACGAGGTCCTGGACCGGACCGGCGGCAAGTACGTGGAGCCGGGTGGTGAGTTCACCCGGGACCAGCGCTACATCGCCACCCGGATCACCGCCGACGAGCGGGACGGCTGGCCGGTGGAGCCGGGGCGCTACCGGCTGGCGGTCAGCCGGGCCTGCCCCTGGGCCAACCGGCTGATCATCATCAGGCGCCTGCTCGGGCTGGAGGACGCCATCTCGATGGCCGTGGCCGGGCCCACCCACGACAAGCGGAGCTGGACGTTCGACCTCGACCCGGACGGCAAGGACCCGGTGCTCGGCATCGAGCGGCTGGCCGACGCGTACTTCGCCCGCTTCCCCGGCTACGAGCGCGGCATCACAGTGCCGGCGCTCGTCGACGTGCCCACCGGGCAGGTGGTGACGAACGACTACGCGCAGATGAGCCTGGACCTCACGACCGAGTGGACGGCGCACCACCGGCCGGGCGCGCCGGACCTCTACCCGGAACCGCTGCGCGGCGAGATCGACGAGGTCAACCAGGTCGTCTTCGCCGACGTCAACAACGGGGTCTACCGGTGCGGCTTCGCCGGCAGCCAGGAGGCGTACGACAAGGCGTACCACAGGCTGTTCGACCGGCTGGACTGGCTGAGCGAGCGGCTCGCCGGGCAGCGGTACCTGGTCGGCGACACGATCACCGAGGCGGACGTACGGCTGTTCACCACGCTCGTGCGCTTCGACCCGGTCTACCACGGGCACTTCAAGTGCAACAGGCAGAAGCTCAGCGAGATGCCGGTGCTGTGGGCGTACGCGCGGGACCTGTTCACCACGCCCGGGTTCGGCGACACGATCGACTTCGACCACATCAAGCGGCACTACTACGAGGTCCACCGGGACATCAACCCGACGGGGATCGTGCCGCTCGGCCCCGACCTGAGCAACTGGCTGATCCCGCACGGGCGGGAGGAGCTGGGCGGTCGTCCCTTCGGCGACGGCACCCCACCCCCGCCCCCACCCCCGTCCGAGCGGGTAGACCCCGCCCACACCCCGTTGCGCTGACCCGCTCCCTCCCCCGCCCTCGCCTCGCCTCGCCGATCTTGCACTTTGGGCCCGGAACCTGGGCGTCTTGCCCCTTTCGCCGGGGCAGGAAGTGCAAGATCGACGGGGAGGCGGGGAGGCGGGGAGGGGAGGAGAGGGCGGGGAGGGGCGGGCTACAGGGCCAGGCGGACTGCGGCGGTCAGGACGAGCTGGGCCAGGGCCAGGGGGACCAGGACCAGCCAGCAGAGGCGCTGGAGCTGGTCCTCGCGCAGCCTCGGGTAGCTCACCCGCAGCCAGATGATCACGAAGGCGACGGCGAAGACCTTCAGCAGCGTCCACAGCCAGCCGAGCTGCGCGTCGGCGAACGGGCCCTGCCAGCCGCCGAGGAACAGCACAGTGGTCAGCGCGGCGATCACCACGATGCCCACGTACTCGGCGAGCAGGAAGAACGCGAACCGCAGGCCGGTGTACTCGGTCATGTAGCCGAAGACCAGCTCGGAGTCGGCCACCGGCATGTCGAACGGCGGACGGCGGATCTCCGCCAGCCCCGCCACGAAGAAGATCACCATGGCCGGTGCCTGCCACAGCAGCCACCAAGGCTGCCATGCCTCCACGATGCCGGGCAGGCTGAGCGTGCCCGCCGCCATCGCCACCGAGGCGGCGGCCAGTACCAGCGGCAGCTCGTACCCGAGCAGCTGGGCGGCGCCGCGCAGCCCGCCGAGCAGGCTGTACTTGTTCGCCGACGCCCACGCGGACATGAGCACCGCCAGCACGCCGACGCCCACCACGGCGAGCACGAAGAACAGGCCGATGTCCAGCGGCTGGGCGACCAGGTCACCCGGCCCGAGCGGGATGACGAGCAGCACCAGCAGGTACGGCACCAGCGCCACAGCGGGCGCCAGCCGGAACACCGGCCGGTCCGCGTCGCGCGGGGTGACGTCCTCCTTCTGCACGAACTTGATGCCGTCGGCGACCAGTTGCGCCCAGCCGTGGAAGCCGCCCGCGTACATCGGGCCCAGCCGGCCCTGCATGTGCGCCATCACCTTGTGCTCGGCCTGGCCCACGATCAGCGGCAGCGTGAGGAACGCGACGAGCACGCCTGCCACGCGCAGGACCAGCTCCAACCAGTCCGGCATCAGCTCTCCCCCGCCGCGTCCGGCTCCGGCTCCTGGCGGGGCGGCCCGGTCGGCCGCTCCCCCGGCAACGGCCGCCCGAGCGGACCCGCCTCACCGGCCGCGGGAGCAGCGGCGGACGCCGGCCCGGCCTCCCCGGAAGCGGGCGGCTCCGGAGCCTCCCCGGCAGCGGGCCTCGCCGCACCCTCCCCGGCGGTCGCCCGCGCTGCCCCCTCGCCGGGAGCGGCAGGCCGCGCGGCACCCTCGCCAGAAGCAGGCCGCGCGGGACGCTCACCAGGAGCAGGCCGCGCCGGGCGCTCAGCGGCAGCAGGCCGCGCCGGACGCTCGCCCGGAGCGGGCCGCGCCGGGCGTTCGCGGGCCGGGCGCGCCGGCGTACCCCCTCGGGGGCCCTCACCCGCGCCGGCCGCACCCGCCGGCGTGGGCGTCGTGCCCCACTCACCCGGCGCGGGCACGCCCGGCGGCCGGACCGGCCGGCGGCCGCCGCCCGCCTCCGACTCGCCCGGCTCCTTCGCGCCGGGCCACGGCTTGGCGACCCGGGAGGCGAGGACGAACTCCTTGCGCAGCGGGTGCCCCTCGAACTCCGGTGGCAGCAGCAGCGGCCGCAGCTCACCGTGGCCGGCGAAGTCGATGCCGAACATCTCGTGCGTCTCGCGCTCGTGCCACGCGGCGCCGGGGAACAGGTCGACCACCGAGGCGACGACAGGCGTGTCCCTGGGCACCCGGGTGCGCAGCAGCAGCCCGTGCCGGTGCCGGACCGACCAGAGGTGCAGCACCACGTCGAAGCCGTCGGCCAGCTCGTCCACCGCCGACAGCCAGTCCAGGAAGTCGAGGTCCAGCTCGGCGTCGTCGCGCGCCGCGCGCACCGCGTCCGCCCAGCTCGCCAGGGGTACGTCGACGGTGGCGCGGGCGTACCCCTGACCGCCGGAGACCGATGCGGTGGCCTCGACGGGCGCGAGCAGCGCGACCACCCGCCGGCCGACCTCTTCCGGAGTCATGCGCTGATCCTATGGCCGACGGCTGCGGACCGGGCCGGGCCGCCCGTGCCGGGATCGCCGCTTTGCCGGGCGGGCGGGGCGAGCGCGCGGAAAGATGAGGTCCGTGCGCGCTGTGACTGTGACCCCCGGTGTCCCGGACTCGCTGCGGCTCGTCGAGGACTGGCCCGAGCCACCGCCCGAGGAGGGCGCGATCCTGGTCGAGGCGCTGGCGGTGGGTGTCTGCGGCACCGACCACGAGATCGTGGCCGGCGAGTACGGCGAGGCGCCGCCGGGCCAGGAACGGCTGGTGCTCGGGCACGAGTCGCTGGGCCGTGTGCTGGATGATCCGACCGGCACGTTGCACACCGGTGACCTGGTCGCCGGTGTGGTCCGCCACCCCGATCCGGTGCCCTGCGCGAACTGCGCGGTGGACGAGTGGGACATGTGCCGCAACGGCCAGTACACCGAGCACGGCATCAAGGCACTGCCCGGTTTCGCCCGGGAGCGCTGGCGGTTGCAGCCCAAGTTCGCCGTCGGCCTGGACCCGGCGCTCGCATCAGTGGGCGTGCTGCTGGAGCCGACGAGCGTGGTGGCGAAGGCGTGGGACCACATCGAGCGGATCGGCCGCCGGGCCGAGTGGAAACCGATGACCGTGCTGGTCACCGGCGCCGGGCCGATCGGGCTGCTGGCCGCGCTGCTCGGCAGCCAGCGTGGGCTGTCGGTGCACGTGCTGGACCGCAACACCACCGGGCCGAAGCCGGAACTGGTCCGCGCGCTCGGGGCGACGTACCACACGGCGACCGTGCCCGAGCTGGACGTGAAGCCGGACGTGGTGATCGAGTGCACCGGCGCGCCCACTGTGGTGCTCGACGCCATGTGCAAGGCCGCGCCCACCGGCATCGTCTGCCTGACCGGTGTGTCCAGCGGCGGGCGGACGATCAACTTCGACGCCGGTGCGCTCAACCGGGAGCTGGTGCTGGAGAACAACGTGGTGTTCGGCTCGGTGAACGCCGGGCGGCGGCACTGGGAGATGGCCGCCGAGGCGCTCGCCCAGGCCGAACAGTCGTGGCTGACCTCGCTGATCACCCGCCGGGTGCCGCTGTCGAACTACCGCGAGGCGTACGCCTCGGTCGGTGAGGACATCAAGGCGGTGCTGGACTTCACGCAGTAAGGCGGGGCGCCGGACCCGGCGCCCCGGCCCTCTCAGATGCCTGGTAGCCGGCCGTTGCGGAACAGGTCCACGAAGAGCTGGTGGTCCTCGCGCGCCCGGATCCCGTACCGGTGCCCGAAGTCGACCAGGTAGCCGACGAACGCCTCCGGGTCGGCGTCGACGACCGCGACGATCGCCTCCTCGGTGGAGTAGTCGACCAGGTCGTGGCTGGACTCGTCGTCGGCGACCGAGTGCATCCGGGCCACCGCCCGGCCCAGGTCGGCGAGCACGCCCGCCAGTGCCTCCGGCTCGTTCACGTCGGCCCAGTCCAGGTCCGCCGCGTACGGGGACACCTCGGCGACGAGCTGCCCGACGCCGTCCAGCTCGGTGAAGCCCAGCCACGGGTCGGCGTGCGCCTGCAACGCGCGCTGCGACTCGGCGGTGCGGTGCCCCTGGTGCCGGAAGTACGACCGGACCCGCTCGTCGTCGACGTACCGCGCCACGGCCGGCACCTGCGCCTGCTTCATGTAGATGACGACGTCGTTCTCCAGCGCCTGGGTGTGCCCCTCCAGCAGCAGGTTGTACGACGGCAGCCCGGCCGACCCGATGCCGACGCCCTTGCGCAGCACCACGTCCTTGATGCCGGCGGCGACCGGGCGCATCCGGGTGGTCGAGTCCGGCAGCGTGTGCAGGTAGTCGGCGAACGCGGCGCAGACCTTCTCCCGGGTGGCGTCGTCGATCTCGTGGACGCCGTCGCCGAGGGAGAACCGGCGCTCGTAGTTGTCGATCGTGGTCTGCGAGGCGAGCAGGTCCACCCGGGTGTTCAGCCGCGCCTGCTGGAGCACCCGGCGCAGCACGCCATCGGCGTTGTCGAGCGTGATCGAGCCGATCGCGTCGTCCCCGCCCGCGGCGATGGCCCGCAGTTCGGCCAGGTACGACCGGGCGAAGCCGGTCACCAGTTCGCCGATCACCCGGTCGGAGAGCGCCTTGGCGTAGCCGAGCAGCGCCACGCTGGCGGCGAACCGCTTCAGGTCCCAGGTGAACGGCCCGACGTACGCCTCGTCGAAGTCGTTGACGTTGAACACGAGCTGCCCGGAGGCGTTCATGTAGGTGCCGAAGTTCTCGGCGTGCAGGTCACCGTGGATCCACACCCGGCTGGTCCGCTCGTCGAGGAACCGGTCGCTGCCGAAGTCGCCGCGCTGGTCGGCGTAGAACAGCGCGGCGCTGCCCCGGTAGAAGGCGAACGGTGACGCCGCCATCTTGCGGAACTTGCGACGGAACGCCGCCGGGTCGATCGCCATGGACGCGCCGAACTCCTCGGTCAGCACGTCGATGATGAATGCGGAGCGCTTCTCCGCGAGGTCGGTCATGAGCCGCAGGCTAGCCCCGCGCCGCCACCTGGCGGTTCAGCCGACCGGCGGACGTACCGGTGGTGCGGTGAGCGCCTCGACCGGCCGCGCCACAGCGTCCGCCGGGGAGGTGAGCGCGTCGGGCCGGGGCACGCCGCCGATGCCTGACTGCTCGGCGGCGATCTTCTCCTGGAGGCGCAGGATGCCGTGCAGCAGCGCCTCGGGGCGCGGCGGGCAGCCGGGCACGTACACGTCGACGGGGATGAGCTGGTCGACGCCCTTGGTCACCGAGTAGGAGTCCCAGTACGGGCCGCCGCAGTTCGAGCAGGCGCCGAACGAGATCACGTACTTCGGCTCGGGCATCTGGTCGTAGAGCCGCTTGACCGCCGGGGCCATCTTGTCGGTGACGGTGCCGCTGACCACCATCAGGTCGGCCTGCCGGGGCCCGTGGGCGAACGGGATCACGCCGAGCCGCATGAAGTCGTGCCGGCCCATGCTGGTGGCGATGAACTCGATGGCGCAGCAGGCCAGGCCGAAGTTGAACACCCAGAGCGAGTAGCGGCGGCCCCAGTTCAGCACGAACCGGATCGGCTCGCCGAGCACGGCCGGCACCTGCACCTCGGGCCCTCCCCTGTCTGCGAAATTCCGCTGTCCCTGAACCGACAGTCAACCACAGCGCCCGGATCGGCAACCCCCGCAACCGGTACGGGCGTCAGGGCGTGTGACCGGCGTGACCGCGTCGGCGGTACGCACACGGGGAGGACCAGGTGACGGTGACGAGGGAGCCGATGCTCGACGAGCCACCCGAGGGGACAGCGAGGCGCGCCGAGAGGCGCGAGGCGGTCGACTTCGACGGGCTCTACCACGCACACTTCCGGTCCCTGACGCTTCAGCTCACCGCCTACTGCGGTGACCTGTCCCAGGCGCAGGACATGGTGCAGGAGGCGTTCTGCCGGGCGTTCGCGCGCTGGTCCCGGGTGTCCCGCTACGACGATCCGGTGGCCTGGGTCCGCCGGGTGGCCTGGAACCTGGCCACCAGCCGCTGGCGGCGGCTGCGGACGGCCCAGGCGTGGCTGCACCGCCAGCGGGAGGAGTACGTGCCGGGGCCAGGGCCGGACCGGGTCGCGCTGACCGCCGCGCTGGCCGAGCTGCCGCCGCATCAGCGCCGCGCCGTGGTGCTGCACTACCTGGCCGATCTGAGCGTCGCGCAGATCGCGGCGCAGGAGGACGTGCCGGAGGGCACCGTCAAGTCCTGGCTGTACCGGGGGCGGACCGCGCTGGCGGCGAAGCTCACCACCACGAGCGAGGTGAACCACCATGACTGAGCCCGACGACATCCTGATCGGCGGCGAGTTCGCCGAGTTCCGCACGGCGTACACGCCTGTGGTGCACCCGGCCGGGACGGCCGCGGTCCGGCGCACGGTCCGGCGCCGCCGCCGACGTACAGCGGTGGTCACCGCGGCGGCCGTGGTGCTTGCCGTGGTGATCCCGGTGGGCGCGAACGCCGCCCTGGACCGGCGGCCCGGACCGCCCCCGGCGCCCGCGCAGACAGTCACCCCGACTCCGTCCGAGAGCACGTCGCCGCCATCGTCGACGCCGCCGCCGAGCACGGCCGGCTCGACCCCGGCCGTTCCGGACGGGCGGATCACGCGGTCCCAGCTGCTCGCGGCCCAGCTCGACCTCGTGTCCTGGCCGGACGCACCGAAGACCTGTGTCAGTGACGACGTCCGGCTCCGGTCCGGCCCGCAGGACGAATCGGTCCCGACGCTGCTCGCCGGGCCGGAGTACGCCGACCTCGACGGCGACGGCGCGACCGAGACGGTCGTCCTCGTCGCCTGCCGCTACGGCGAGGCGTCGGGCAAACAGGTGCTCGCCTTCGACCGGGGCGGGGACGGCCGGATCATCACCATGGGCCGGGTGGTCGGCACCCGTGAGGGCATGGATGACATCACCGAGTTCTCGGTGCGGGACGGCGGGGAGGTCCGGGCGCACGTCGCCGACATCCAGCCCTGTTGCGGCACGCCCGAATGGACGCCGCAACGGCAGTGGCGGACGTACGCCTGGAACGGTGAACGGTTCCGGCAGGTCGACGGGCCCACGAAGTTCGGCACCGACCCCCGTCTGACCGACCTCACGATGACCGCCCGCGACGTCGTGGCCGGGCCGCCGGACAAGAAGGGTATCCGGAAGGTAACGGTCACCGTGACGGTGGTGAACCGAGGGCCGGTGAGCGTGCGTCAGCTCGGGTTCACCGGTTGGTACGACTACACGAGACCGAACGGGTCCGCCCTGGACCGGTGCCGGAACGTGCGTCTCGACGGGGGCATCGCCTGCGTGCTGGACACCCTGTCGGTGGGCGCGAGCAGGACGTACACGTTCACGTTCGACCATCCGGCGACCGCCGACGAGCCGCCGACGCTGCGGGCGATCCACATCGACTCGCAGGAGCGGTACTGGAACGACCTGAACTGGAAGGACAACGAGGTCGAGCTGACCTCCGTCGGCTGACCGACAGATCGCAACCGACCGTCCCGTCCGGACGTGTCACCGGCATCGGACGGGCGGAGATGCCGCCGTCCGGCAACGGGGAATCACGGGAGGAACAGCATGACCACACGTACGGCACGGATCGCCACCGCACTGCTCGGTGGGACCGCCGCACTGATCACCCTGGCCGCGCCGGCCGCCGCCGCGCCGGGCGCCGCCACCGGCCGCGTCGACGTCACGGCCCAGCGGCTCGTCCTCGACCCGACCGACCGGGGGTACGTCGGGACGCTCACCGCGACGGTGACCAACCGGCGGTCGACCGCGACGTCGGTGAGCCTGGTCGTCACCGAGCCGGCGGGGGCGTCGTTCACCTCCATCGAGCCCGGCGGCGGCTGCCTCTACGACCGCCTGGTGGAGAACCGGCTGGTGATCGGCTGCGGCGGCGAGCAGATCGAGGCCGGCAAGAGCCGCACCTTCCGGCTGGGCTTCCACGTCTGGACCACGGCGCGCACGTACCCGATGGTCGCGAACGGCGGGCGGATCGAGGTCGTCCCGGACGGCGCCGCCGCGGCCTCGGACGCCACCGGCTTCACCACCCTCTTCCGCTCCACCACCGGCAGCCTGCGCAAGCCGCGACCGTACGTGCAGGCCGTCGACACCGACCTCAGCATCCGGGGCGGCGCCGTGACGCTGACCCCGCAGCCGGACGGCACCCTGCTCGGCCGGATGCCGGTCACCGTGCGCTACGGCAACGACGCGCCGACCTTCGCTCTCAACGTCGCCGCCGCCCTGCCCTCGGGGGTGCAGGTCGACCACATCGAGCCGCAGGACATGCCGAGCTTCCCGCTCGGGTTCACCGTGCCGGGCGGCCGGTTCATGCCCGGTGAGGAGCGCACCTTCGACGTCTTCCTCAGCGCGCCCGTCGGCACGGCGGCGGGCGAGCTGGGCACCGGCAGCCTCACCGTGACCGGGAGCTACTTCTGGCAGGCCGAGGACCCGCAGGACGTGGACCCGTCGGACAACACCACGTCGTTCACGGTGACCGCGGCCGCCGCGAGCTGACCCGTCGCCCGCCCGGCCGGCGCCCACGCGCCGGCCGGGCGTCGCGGCGTCACCAGGCCGGACGCTGGAGCAACCCGACGAACTCCGCGAGCAGCCGTTCCCGCAGCCGCGCCGGGGCGGCGTCGAGCAGCGTGTTCACCACCGCCATCCGGTCCGGCACACCGGCGCCGCCGGCCAGGCCGAGGCCGCCTGCCAGTCCGGCCACCAGCTCGGGGGTGAGCGCCTCCGGCGCGAGGCTGCCGGCCAGCGCCAGCAGCTCCGGCGGCAGCACGACCGGCCCGGCGGCGCGGGCCGCCGCGACCGCCTCGGCCAGCGCCGGGCCGAACTCGGCCACCCGGGGCGCCACCGCCGCAGTCACCGTGAGGTGCACGCTGGCCGGCAGATCGGCGTACGTGAGCTGGGGCTGGGTGTGCCAGCCACGCGCGGTCAGCTCGTCGACCAGCACGAACAGGTCGAGCCCCGGATCGTCGCTGGTGAAGCAGACCACTGTGGTCTCCGGTTCGGCCATCAGCCGCAGGCCTCCGGTGGCCCGTACCGCGTCGGCCAGCCCGGTTACCGCGTCCCGGGTGGCGGCGGCCAGCCGCAGGTAGCCGTCCTCGCCGAGGTGGCGAAGTGTGGCGTACGCGGCGGCGATCGGCCCGCCGGACCGGGTGGAGGCGATCACCGGGTTGACCATCGTGTACCCGGGCCAGTCGGCGTACGCGAAGAACTGCGGGGCGCGCAGCGCCGGATCGCGGTGCAGCAGCACCGAGACGCCCTTCGGCGCGTACGCGTACTTGTGCAGGTCGACCGAGATCGAGGTGACCCCGGGTACGGCGAAGTCGAACGGCGGCACCGGCGCGCCGAGCCGGCGCAGCCAGGGCAGCGCCCAGCCGCCGAAGCAGGCGTCCACGTGGCAGCGCACACCCGCGGCCTGCGCGACGGCGGCGATCTCGGTCACCGGGTCGACCACCCCGTGCGCGTACGACGGGGCGGACGCCACCACCAGCACGGTCTCCGGGCGGATCGCGGCGGCCACCGCGGCCGGGTCCGGCCGCAGCGTCACCGGGTCGACAGGCACGGTGTCCAGCGTGACCCGCAGGTAGTGCGCCGCCTTGGCGAACGCGGCGTGCGCGCTTGCCGGCGCCACGATCCGCGGCTCGGTCAGGTCGGGGCGGGCGTCCCGGGCCGCCTTGACGGCGAGGAGCAGCGACTCGGTGCCGCCGCTGGTGACGCTGCCGACCACGTCCGGTGCGCCGGTGCCGGGACCGCCGCCGAGCAGCCGCGCGGCGGCGCCGACGAGCGCGTTCTCCATCGCCAGCAAGGACGGGAACGCGGTCGGGTCGAGGCCGTTGACGTGTGCGCTCTCCGCGTACGCGGCCTGCGCCAGCTCGTCCAGTCCGGCCACACCGGGGTCGTAGACGTACGCGAACAGCCGCCCGCCGTGCGTCGGGCGGTCGGCGGCCCGCAGCGCGCGGATCTCGCCTAGTACGTCCGCCGCGGGCATCCCCTGCGCGGGCAGCGCACCCACGTCTGCCGTGTCGGTCATCGGGTGATTCCTCTCGTGGACGGGCCGGACGGTGCTCACGCCCGCGTGACCGGGGCGTCGGCCTCGGTGGTTCCGGGCGCGGTGGCCTCGGGCACTGTGGCCCCGGACGCGGTGGCCAGCTGGGCCGGGGTCAGGGTATAGCCGCGCAGCAGCACCAGCGGGATCGCCACCAGCAGGGCGGGCAGCACTGTGAAGCCGAGCAGCACGCCGAGCCGAGCCGTGTCGGACTGGACGGCGGCGGTGCCGGTGGACGAGGAGACGTAGCCGGAGAGCTGGAGCACCAGGCCGTAGATGCCCGGCCCCAGCGCCAGCCCGAACGTCTCCCCTGCCGTCCACAGCCCGGTGAACACGCCCGCCTGCCGCCGCCCGGTGCGCGCCGTGTCGTACGCGATGCAGTCCGGCAGCATGGCCAGCGCGAAGACCTGCTGGCCTGCGTACCCGACGCCGATCACCGCGACCACCGCGTAGGCCGCGGCGGCGGGCAGAGCGGGCGCGGCGACCAGGGCCAGCGCGCCCGCGGCGAAGATCAGCGACGCGGCGACGAGCGACGCCCGCTTGCCCAGCCGGGCGCCGGCCCGGGACCAGAGCGGCATGACCAGCAGCGCGGGCGCGACGAAGCAGGCGAACAGCAGCGTCGGGCCGCTGTCCGGCTCACGCAGCACCTGGTCGGCGAAGTACTTCACCCCGGCCAGCACGGTGGCCACCCCGGCGGACTGGATCACGAAGCAGATCAGCAGCACCCGGAACGGCCGGTTGCCGGTGGCGACAGCGAGCTGCGCGCGCAGACTCGGTTCGCTCTCCCCCACCGTCCCGGTCGGCGCGGATCGGGTGCCGAGGAACACGCCGACCGTGCCGGCGACGATCAGCGCGGCCACGAACAGACCCATCCACCGGTGGCCGGGCACGCCGTCGCCGCCCGCGCTCACCACCGCCGGGGCCACCGCGCCGGAGACCAGGATGGCCAGCGCCAGCACCGCGATCCGCCAGGTCATCAACCGGGTACGCTCCGCCGGGTCGGCGGTCAGCTCGGCCGGCATGGCCACGTAGGGCACCTGGAAGAACGCGAACGCGGTGGCGGTGGCCAGGAACGCCAGCGCCACGTACGCGGCGGCGGCCGGACCGTTCGCGAACGGCGCGGCGAAGATCGAGGCGAACAGCACCGCGAGCGCCAGCCCGCCACCGAGCAGGTACGGGCGGCGCGCGCCCCAGCGGGAGCGGGTCCGGTCGGAGATCCGCCCGGCGACCGGGTTGACGAGCACGTCCCACGCCTTCGGCAGCAGCACCAGCAGGGCGGCCAGCCCGGCGGCGACGCCGAGCGTGTCGGTGAGGTACGGCAGCAGGAGCAGCCCGGGCACGGTGCCGAACGCGCCGGTGACCAGGGAACCCAGCGCGTACCCGAGGTGCACCCGGCGGGGCAGGCCCGAAGCTGTCATGGCGCCGAATGTTACTCACGTTATGGCCCGGGTCACATCCCCTCGTCCGGTGACCAGGACGCCGCCGCCAGGTCCACCCGGTCGCCACGCAACGGGCAGCCCTCGGCGAGCAGCCGTTCCCGGGCCTTGCGCTCGTGCCCCGGCGGCATCCGACCGGCCGCGTTCACCACCCGGTGCCACGGCACCCCGCCCCCGTGCCGCGCCATGATCGAGCCGACCAGCCGTGGCGACGCCCGTCCCGAGCGGTCGGCGAGCGCGTCGGCCACCGCCCCGTACGACATCACCCGCCCCGGCGGGATCCGCTCGACCAGCGCCAGCACCGCCTCGACGTATTCGTCAGGTGTCACGAGCTGCCACGATATGGGAACGCGCCGCGGCGCGGCAGACCGCAGCGCGCAGAATGGTCGGGTGCGCGAAGCAGTCACCTCGGCCCGGCGGATCGTGGTCAAGATCGGTTCGTCCTCGCTGACCACCGCGACGGGCGGCCTCGACGACGCCCGGGTCGACGCGCTCGTCGACACGCTCGGCGGGCTCGCCGCCTCCGGACGCGAGGTGGTGCTGGTCTCCTCCGGCGCGATCGCCGCCGGGCTCGCCCCGCTGCGGCTGCCCCGGCGCCCGCGCGACCTGGCCACCCAGCAGGCCGCCGCCAGCGTCGGCCAGGGCCTGCTGATCGGCCGGTACGCGGCCGCGTTCGCCCGGCACGACCGCACCGTCGGGCAGGTGCTGCTCACCGTGGACGACGTGACCCGGCGGGCCCACTACCGCAACGCGTACCGGACGCTGCGCAAGCTGCTCGACCTGCACGCGGTGCCGATCGTCAACGAGAACGACACGGTGGCCACCGAGGAGATCCGGTTCGGCGACAACGACCGCCTGGCCGCGCTCGTCGCCGCGCTCGTCGACGCCGACCTGCTGGTGCTGCTCTCCGACGTCGACGCGCTCTGGACCGGCGACCCGGCCCGCCCGGGCAGCACCCGCATCACCGAGGTGCACGGCGAGGGCGACCTGGCGGGCGTGGACGTGGGCGGGGCCGGCCGGGCCGGGGTGGGCACCGGCGGCATGGTGACGAAGGTCGAGGCGGCCCGGATCGCCACCGGCTTCGGCATCCCGGTGGTGCTGACCGCCGCGCCGCTGGCCGCGCCGGCGCTGGCCGGGGAGCCGGTCGGCACGTACTTCCACCCGAGCAGCCGCCGCCCCGCCGCCCGTCTGTTCTGGCTGGCGCACGCCACCGCTCCCCGCGGCCGCCTGCACCTCGACCCGGGCGCGGTGCAGGCGGTGGTCGGCCGCCGCAAGTCGCTGCTGCCCGCCGGCATCACCGCCGTCGACGGCGCGTTCACCGCGGGCGACCCGGTGGACCTGGTCGACACCGCCGGCGCGCCGGTGGCCCGAGGGCTGGTCAACTACGACGCGGTGGAGCTGCCGGGGCTGCTCGGCCGTTCCACCTCCGAACTCGCCGCGGCGCTCGGCCCGGCGTACGAACGCGAGGTCGTCCACCGCGACGACCTGGTCCTGCTGTAAGGAAGGGGCCCTTCTTAACAGACGTCTGTTAAGAAGGGGCCCCTCCTTGAACCCTGTCTGAAGGAGTACGCACGATGAGCGTCGTCGAGCAGGCCCGGCGAGCCCGGGACGCGGCGGAAGCCCTGGCCACGGCCACCCGTACCGTCAAGGACGCCGCGCTGCACGCGATGGCCGACGCGCTCGTGACGCGTACCCCGGAGATCCTGACGGCGAACGCGGCGGACCTGGCGGCAGGGCGCGAGGCCGGGCTGTCGGCGGCCGTGCTGGACCGGCTCGCGCTCGACGAGGGCCGGGTGGCGGCGATCGCCGACGCGCTGCGCCAGATGGCCGCGCTGCCCGACCCGGTGGGCGAGGTGGTACGCGGCTCGACCCTGCCGAACGGCCTGGAACTGCGGCAGGTGCGGGTGCCGTTCGGGGTGGTCGGCATCGTCTACGAGGGCCGGCCCAACGTGACTGTCGACGCCGCCGGGATCTGCCTGAAGTCCGGCAACGCGGCGCTGCTGCGCGGCTCCTCGTCGGCCGCGCACTCCAACGCGGCGCTGGTCGCGGTGCTGCGCGACGCGGTCTCCGGCGCCGGGCTGCCGGCGGACGCGGTGCAGCTGCTCGACTCCAGCACCCGCGACTCGGTGAAGGAGCTGATGCGCGCCCGCGGCCTGGTCGACGTACTGATCCCGCGCGGCGGCGCGTCGCTGATCCGCGCCGTGGTCGAGGAGTCGACGGTCCCGGTGATCGAGACCGGCGTGGGCAACTGCCACGTGTACGTGGACGCCGCCGCCGACCTCGGCAAGGCCCTGGCGATCACGCTGAACGCCAAGACGCAGCGCCTGTCCACCTGCAACACCGCCGAGTCGCTGCTGGTGCACCGGGACGTCGCGGACGCGTTCCTGCCGGCGGTGCTGGCCGCGTTCGCCGACGCCGGGGTGACTGTGCACGGCACGCCCGAGGTCGCCGCCCACTCCGACGCCGTGGTCGCGGCCACCGAGGAGGACTTCGGCACCGAGTACCTCTCCGCCGACATCTCCGTCGCAGTGGTCGACTCGCTCGACGCGGCGGTCGCGCACATCCGCCGGTACGGCACCGGCCACACCGAGGCGATCGTCACCGACTCGCAGCGGGCGGCCCGGGAGTTCGTGGCCCGGGTGGACTCGGCAGCGGTCATGGTCAACGCGTCCACCCGCTTCACCGACGGCGGCGAGTTCGGCTTCGGCGCGGAGATCGGCATCTCGACGCAGAAGCTGCACGCACGCGGGCCGATGGGCCTGCCGGAGCTGACCAGCACCAAGTACGTGGTCACCGGAGACGGTCACCTGCGCTGATCGGTCCGGTCCCCTGGGCGGCCACCAGTACGGGGTGGTGGGGGCATCATGGTGCCTCCGATGCCACCATCTCGCCGAACTGGTGTTGATCAACTGGCCGGGCTAGGCGATCTGGAGTGGATCCCCGTCCGCCGATGGCGGTGTGACGAGCGGAGGCAGCCCCGGGGGCACCGGAGCAGCGGGCGGCACCGGGCCGGACGGCGGGTCCGGCACTGACGGCGCAGCCGGCTCGGTGCTCCCGTCGGGGAGCAGGTCGGGCGCGACGATCCAGGCGGACCACGGCCCCTGCCCGCCGTCCGGCCCGGCCGACGAAGCGGGCGCGGTCTCCGGCCCGGCCGACGACACGCCACCCGGCCCCGGCGAAGGGTCGGAGCCGAGGCGGTGCGGCGGCGGCCCGGCATCGGGAGCCGGGGCGGGCGACGCAGGCGCGGGCGCGGTTACCGGCGGGGCGGGCGACGCAGGCGCGGGCGCAGGCGGCGATGTGGGGAGGCGGCGCGGGCGCGGGGCCGGTACGGCCGGCGGCGCGGGCAGCTCCGCGGCCTGCGGCACCACGAACGGCGCTCCGGAGGCCGGGGCCTCGGGCGTGTTCGGGCGGCACGCGCGGATCGCCCGCAGCGTGGTGTGCACGTCGAACTGGTGGCCGTCGTCGCTGTCCCAGCCGCCGTCGCTGCGCTGCGTCTCGGCGAGCCGCCTGCGCGCGGAGACCAGCAGCCACTGCTCCTCGCCCACGTCGACCCGGCGCAGCGTGGCGGCCAGCCAGGCCACGTCCGCCGGGGACATCCGGGGGATCCGGTCGGCCAGCACCGCCTGGATGCGCGCCGACTCGTAGTACATCTGCTGGCGGTGCAGCACCGCGGCGGCGAGCCAGCCGGCGGGCAGGAAGGACGGCCAACTGCCGTCCGGGGCGAGCTGGGCGGCGAGCGCCTGGGCCGCCGCCTGCACCACACCGGCGTACGCGCCGCCGACCCGGTGGTCGAGCGGACCGGCGGCCCGCGCGTCAAGACCGGCCACTGTCAGCCAGAACCCGGCGTTGGCTGTCTGGTAGAGCCGGGCCTCGGGGTCGCCCGGGGCCGCCCACTCGGGGGCGAGCCCGGCCAGCGAGGGGTCCTCGTCCCAGCCGCCGTCGGGCAGTTGCCGGGCGGCCAGCCAGTCCAGCGCGTGCCGGGCGGCCGGGCGGCCCAGCGCGCCGAGGTCGTCCAGCTCGGCCAGGCGGAAGCAGGTCGCGTCGATCGAGGCGACCTCGCCGTCGAGGACCGCGGGCCAGCCGCCGCCCGGCGCCTGCCCGGCCTCGGCGGCGTCGAGCACGTCGGGCGGCACCGGAGCGCCGGAGCGCAGCCGGGAGAGACGGGCGCGGTCCACCGCGTCACCGTGAGCGACGACGAATCCGATCGCCGCGTCCAAGTCGACCACGGCACTGACGGTACTGGCGCGGCCGAGGTTACGCCTCGGCAGCTCGGTCAGGGCCGGTACCGCCCACCGGTCGTCGAGGGCATCCGCCGGAGGGTTGCCCGACCCGGCGTTTGCCCACGCCAGGGGCGCGGAAAGCACGACGGGCCCGCCCGGAGCGCCGGGCGGGCCCATCGACACGACTCAGTACGCGGGCAGCGACGGGTCGACCTGCTTGACCCAGGAGAGCACACCGCCCTGGAGGTGCACCGCGTCGGAGAACCCGGCCGCCTTCAGCGCGGCCAGCGCCTCGGCGGAGCGGACGCCGGACTTGCAGTGCAGCACGATCTGCCGGTCCTGCGGGAACTTCGCCAGCGCCTCGCCGGACAGGATCTCGCCCTTGGGGATGAGCGTCGCGCCGGGGATGCGGACGATCTCGTACTCGGCGGGCTCGCGCACGTCGACCAGGAAGATGTCCTTGCCCGAGTCCTGCCAGTCCTTCAGCTCCAGCGCGGTGATGGTCGAGTCGACCACCGCCTCCTGCGCCTCGTCGGAGACGGCGCCGCAGAAGTCCTCGTAGTCCTCCATCAGGTCGGTGAGTGTCGGGTTCTCGCCGCAGAGCACGCAGTTCGGGTCCTTGCGAACCTTGATCTTGCGGTAGCTCATCTCCAGAGCGTCGTAGACCATCAGCCGGCCGACGAGCGGCTCACCGATGCCGGCGAGCAGCTTGATCGCCTCGTTGACCTGGATCGACCCGATCGACGCGCAGAGCACGCCGAGCACGCCGCCCTCGGCACAGGAGGGGACCATGCCGGGCGGCGGGGGCTCCGGGTAGAGGCAGCGGTAGCAGGGGCCGTGCTCGGCCCAGAACACCGACGCCTGGCCGTCGAAGCGGTAGATCGAACCCCAGACGTACGGCTTGCCGAGCAGCACCGCCGCGTCGTTGACCATGTAGCGGGTGGCGAAGTTGTCGGTGCCGTCGACGATCAGGTCGTACCGGGAGAAGATGTCCCGGACGTTCTCCCGGTCCAGCGCGGTGTTGTGGATCTCCACGTTGACCAGCGGGTTGATCTCGCGGATCGACGCCGCGGCGGACTCGGCCTTGGACCGGCCCACGTCGGAGACGCCGTGGATGACCTGGCGCTGGAGGTTCGACTCGTCGACGGTGTCGAAGTCGATGATGCCGAGCGTGCCGACACCGGCCGCGGCCAGGTAGAGCAGCGCCGGCGAGCCGAGGCCACCGGCACCCACACAGAGCACCCGGGCGTTCTTCAGCCGCTTCTGCCCCTCCACCCCGACGTCCGGGATGATCAGGTGGCGCGAGTAGCGGCGGATCTCGTCTACGGTCAGCTCGGCGGCGGGTTCGACGAGCGGGGGCAACGACACGGTGGACTCCCCGGGATCGGCGGTGTGACCGCGCCATTGTCGCTCGCCCGGACGGGGATCGGCCATGATGAGGGACACTCGGCCCGAACTGCGGGACCGGGAATAACTCAGACGCCGTCGGTGGGCTCGCCCTCGTACCGCATTCCGCCGATATACGGCCAGGCGTTCGGCAGGCAGCCGTCCAGCCCGTACGTCTGCTGCTGCATCACCGGGGCGGGCGCGCCGGGCTCGGGGCACGCCTGGTGCAGCTCGCCGAACTCGTGCCCGACCTCGTGGTTGATCACGTAGGTGCGGTAGACCTCCAGCGGGGCGCCGTAGTCGGGCACCGCCGTCATCCACCGGGCCAGGTTGAGCACGACCCGGCCGGGCAGCCGGCAGGAGGTGTACCGGTCGGTGCGCAGGCCTCCCTCGGCGCACATCCGCTCGGAGGTGACGGGGGTGGCGAGGTAGACGGTGAAGTCTGCGGCGGCCGCCTCGGGCACCCGCTGCACCCGCAGGTCCCCCGACGCGATCCAGCTGCGCGGGTCGCCCAGTACCGCGTCCACGGTGGCGGCGAACTCGTCGGCGTCCTGCCCCGTGTCCTGCTCGACCTCGACCCGGTAGCGGCGCAGCGGGCCCTCCTGTCCGCGTACCGGAGATCGACCCTGGGCCACCGCGAACGTGCCGGGGCCGGCGGTGGGGTAGCCGGTCGGCGCCGGGGCCGGGACGTCGGCCTCGGCGCCGCGCGCCAGCGACGGTTCGGCGGCGAGCGACGTCCCACCGTGCCCGGACGACGGCGCGTTCAGCCGGGTGATGCCGACCGCGCCGCCGACGGCCGCGAGCAGCATCGCCAGCAGCAGCACCGAGCGGCGGCGCCGCCGTCGCATCCGGCGCAGGGTGGGACGCTCGGACGGCGGCGCGGCAGGGGTGTCGTAAGGGGACGACGACGTCATGACCTCAGCGTGCCATGCAATTCGGGCATTTAGCTGCTTTTGCCGTCTATGCCGCGAATGTTCTTCACAAACCGGGTGGTCAGAGGGCCGGCCCGGTGTACCGCTTCCCGCCCACGTAGGGCCACGGGTTCGGCCGGCAGCCCTTGAGGAAGAGCGTCTGCTGCTGCATCACCGGCGCCGCCCGGCCCGCGCCCGGGCACCCCTCGTGCCGGTGCCCGAGCTGGTGCCCCACCTCGTGGTTGACCACGTAGAGCCGGTACGTGTCCAGCGGCATCCCGGCGTCGACAAGGTGCGGCGCCGAGGTCCGCCACCGGTCCAGGTTGATCACCACCTTGCCCGGCACCCGGCACGACGTGTACGGCACCCCGCCCACCCGGATGTCGATCCCGCCCGCCCCGCACAGCCGCCCGGCCGTGTCCCGGGTCGCGAGGTAGATCGTGAAGTCGTACCGGTCGTCCGCGCCGACCCGCTGCAACCGCAGCCTGCCGCCGTCGACCCAGCTACCCGGGCCGGCCAGGGCCCGCTGCACCGCCTCGCCGAACGCGCGGACCTCCTCGCCGGAGCCGTTCTCCACCGCCACCCGGTAGCGGCGCAGCGTCCCCGAGCGGCCGAGCACGCCGCTGGTCCGGTCGTCGTACGCGAAGCTGCCCCGGCCCTTCGCCGGCCCCGGGCCCGCCAGCGTCAGCACCGGCGCGGCCGGCGAGCTGGGCGTCACCGCCGGCGGCGGCGCGACGCTCGGCGTGGACGGCTCCCGCGTAGGCGCCGGAGGCTGGGCGACGAACCCGTCGGTGATCCGCGTCCCCGCGCCCGCCGACGGCAGTTGCACCGCCACGCCGACGCCGACCGCGGCGGCGGCAGCGAAGGCGCAGACCACGAGCGCGGTACGCCAGTGACGAAGCGAGGAACGGGAGCGGGCGGCACGAGGACGGCGGGAGCTGGGCATCCGGCTCAGCCTGCCATGTCACGCTCCGTTCCGCTCTCCCCCATGCCGGTGGTGAGCGACTGTGTCGCCTCGGCGAGCAGGCCGAGCACCGCCCGCGCCACGGTCCGGGGCACCTCCAACTGGGCCACGTGCCCGACGCCGTCGAGCATCAGCAGCCGGCTGTCCGGGATGACCCGGGCCGCCTGCGGCGCCACCCGCACGTCGACCAGCCGATCCTGCCGCCCGCCCACCACGAGCGTGGGCGCCCGTACCGCCGCCGCCTGCCGCCAGAGCGCGCCCTCCCCCGGCAGGTACGAACGCAGGAAGCTGCCGACCAGGCCCCGGAACGTCCGCACGTACGCGGCGGCGTAGTGGGCCGCCTCGTACCGGACCCGGATCTCGTCGATCGCCTCCTGCCGGCGCTGATCGCTGATCCGGGTCAGGTCCGCCACGCACGCCTCCATCACCTGCTGCGCGGTCACCTCCGGGCTGAACTGGGCCAGCCGCCAGGCGGCCAGCCGTTCGCCCCGGGGGATCGCCAGCAACGGGAGCATCCGCCCCTGCAACGAGCGGCGGAAGTCCAGGAACGGCAGCGCGGGCGAGACCAGTGTGAGCGTGCGGACCAGGTCCGGGCGCAACGCCGCCACCCGCACCGAGATCGCGCCGCCGAGCGAGTTGCCGAACAGGTGCACCGGACCCCGGTCGCTGTGCTCGATCCAGCGGATCACCCGCTCGGCGAAGGACGGGATCGTGTAGCGCGGCCCCGGCTCGCTGCGCCCGAATCCGGGCAGGTCGATCGCCTGGCCGTCGAGCCGGTCCGCGAGCAGCCCGGCCAGGTCGGTCCAGTTCTGCGCCGACCCGCCGAGGCCGTGCACGTACAGCGCGGGCTCCGCGCCGGGACCGGTGGCCGGGGTGTCGCGGACGTGCACGAGCGTGCCGTCGAGGCGTACGTGCCGGCCGGGCCAGGGCGGCGGGACGTGGTGGGTGGGAAGGCTGTGCTCCGGCCACAGTGCGGCGCGCTTCATGCCTCCAGTCTTCCCCGCACGCGCCGTACCGCACACCGGCTCAGGAGAGCAGCGCCTCCAGCCGCCGGTTCACCGCCGCGAGCGTGGCCCGCACGACCGCCTGCCGGGGATCCCCGGCCACCAGCGCCGAACCGGCCAGCTGCTCCACCCAGCCGTCGCAGACCAGCAGCACCACCACTGTGGCGACCTCGCAGTTGCCGAACGGCACCACGGCGGCGTGCTCCACGAAGCACCGGCCCCGCTCGCCGGCCGGGACGACCCGGCCGAGCAGCTCGTCCACCGCGGCGGCCGCGGCCACCGCGCAGAGCCGCAGCACGTACCCGTCGACAGCCGGGCCGGTCGCGTGCCCCTCGGCCGTCCGGTCGCCGGCGACCAGGCGCACCTCGGTGGTGGCGTCCAGGCCGAACGTGCTCACCAGGACGTGCTCGATCACCACCCGCGGCCCCGGCACGCCGCCGGTGTCCAGCGGTCGCGACGGCGCGGTCTCCGTCGTGGTCATCTGTCCACCGGAGTACGACGTACCGAGCGTGACCGGGCTGCCGGTGGACATGCCGGTCGGCGCGGAGGCCAGCGACGTCTCGTCGACAGCGGCCCGGCCCCGGTGGGTGGCCTGCCGGCGGCGGCGCGGCGGCTCGTCGCCGTCGCCGGGCGCCTCGGCCGGGCGCGTGGCGCGGTCCGCACCGAACCGCGCATCGCCGGAACGGTTCGCGGCCGGACGGACCACACCGGTACGCGCCGGCATCTCGTCGCCGCCCGTCTCCTCACCGTTACGGGCCTCGCCCGGCTCCGCCTGCGGGGCACGGGCCTCGACCGGTGCCGGCTGCGTCCCGGGTGCTCGTGTCTCGCCCGCGCGCGTCTCACCGGAGCGGTCCAGCCGGGCCGACCGGCGGCGCAGCGGGGCCGGGGGCGGTACGGCGGGCGCGCCGGGCAGGTTCTGCGGGGCGGCGGCCAGACCCATCCGCTCCTGGAGCAGCCGGGCCACCATGCGGCTGACCTCGGCCGGGTCCGCGCCGTCGGCCAGGTCGAGCCGGAGGCTGTGCGCGCCGGCCGGGGTACGGCGCAGCGCGGCGTCGCGTACGCCCGCCACCTCCCGGACCGCGTCGAGGATCGCGTTGACGTCGAAGCCCTCCGGCCGCTCCCGCAGTGGCGCGGGTTCGTCGTCGCGGCGCAGGTGGGTGGCGATGCGGGCGAGTTCGGGGGTCTCGGCGGACGGTTCCACTGCCGGTGGCTCCGGCACGACGGGCACGTCCGGTTCCGAGGGGACGCGCTGCGGCAGCACGGGGGACGGTTCCTCCGGTCGGGGCTCGGCGACCGCGTCGGCGGCCGGCACCGGTTCCGGTGCGGACCGGCGGGCCGCGTAGGGAGGGGCGCTCGTCGGGTGGGGCGCGGGTGCGGGGTCGAACCGTGGCGTGCCGCTCGTGGCGGGAACGCCTGAGGTCGGCGGGACGGCGGCAGCCGCCTCGGCGGGCGGCGCCGGGGCGTATCCACCGGCCGGGGCGGGCGGGGCGCCGGCTACCGGCGGCGCGCCGGGCGCGGGCGGGGCACTCGTCGGCGGGGGGCCCGGGGGCGTGATCAGCGGCGCGACCGGCACCGGCGGCCCGGCCCAGGAGGGCCGCTCGTAGCCGTGCGGTGGTTCGGCGTCGCCCCGGGGCAGCCGGAACGGCCGGGTCGCCTCGGGCGCCGGCTCGGGCGCGGCCGGCGGCTCGTACCGGCGCGCCGGCTCCGGCCCGGCACCCGGCTCGTACGGCCGGGACACCTCGGACTCGGCGGGCGGCGGGTACTGCCGCGCCGCATCCGGTCCCGGGGCCGGCTCGGCGCGCAACGGCTCGTACGGCCGTACCGGCTCGGGCCGGGGTGGCTCGTAGGCGGCGGGCGGCTCGACCCGGGCCGGCTCGTACGGCCGCACCGGCTCGGGCGCCCACTCGGCCGCGCGGTCCTCGCGGGCGCTGCGGTGGGCGGCGCTGTCGTCCTCCCACTCCCGCCGCTCGGCGGCGGGCTCCTCGGCGCGGCGGGCCGCTGGCTCGTCGGGCCGGGCCCACGGCGGGGCCCAGCCGTCACCCCAGCTCGGGCGGTTCCAGGACGGCCCGGACCAGTCCGGTTCGGCGGCCCTCGGGTCGTCGGCCGCCGGAGTCTCGGCCGCGGCCCGCGGCTCGGCGCCGGCCGCCCGGCCCTCGGGCGGGTGGACCTCGCCCGGTGCGTGCTCCGGCCGGCTCACTGCCGGCGGCGGGGTGACCGGCCGGTCGGCCCAGCCGTGGGACAGCGACGGGGTGGATTCGGTGTTCGGCGCGTGAAAGCCCGGCGGCACCTCGAACCCGGAGGCGGCGGCGCCGACCGGCGGGACCTGGAGCGCCGGGGGCGCGGAGGTCGGCCCGCTCTCGGCCCAGCGCGGAGCCCGGGCGGCCGGGTCGTCCGCGGCGTGCCGGGAACCGGCGGGCTCCCCCGGGTCGGTCGGCTGCTCGATCGTCGGCGCCGGGCGCGGGGCCGGTACGGCCAGCCGTTCGCCGTCGGCAGGCCGGGGCAGCTCGTCCGCGGGCGGGGCACTGACCGGCGCCTGGCGGGTCACTGGCGACTCCTCCCCGGCGTGGTGCACGCCGTTGACGTGGCGGCCGTTGACGCGGCCCGGTTCCGGCGCGGAGTGGCCGGGCAGCGGGGCCGGCAGGTCGCCGTGCCGGGGCGAGGAGGCGGCCCAGCCGCCGAGGTCGCCGTAGGGCCAGCCGCCGGGCGCCGGAGCGCCGCGGGACCAGCCGTTCGGCGGGGGCGCCCAACCGCCGCCGGTACGGGCCGGGTCGTCCTGCTGGCCCGTCCCGTCGCCGTGCTCTCCCGGGGTGGCGGCTCCGGGTTGCCCTGTTTCACTCACCGCGCGCTCCTTGGTCGCCCCCGCTGAGGCTACCGTGTGGTGACAGTGGCGATAAGTTACAGCGGCGGGCCAATTCCGCGACGGGTTCACGAACCCGGACCGGTTCGGGTGATACGTGCCGGCTCGTACGCAGATACTCGGAGGATCCGATGACCGCAGTGGGGAACGGTGCACAGACCGCCGGTCGGCCCACCCGCCTGCCCCGCTCGGCGCGCCGTAAGCAGCTGCTCGCCGCCGCCCAGGAGGTGTTCGTCGCGCAGGGCTACCACGCCGCCGCGATGGACGACATCGCCGAGCGGGCCGGTGTCTCCAAGCCGGTGCTCTACCAACACTTCCCCGGGAAGATGGAGCTGTACCTCGCGCTGCTGGACACGCACTGTGACGCGATAGTGGCCAACGTGCAGGACGCGATGAGCGGCACCAACGACAACAAGGAGCGCGTCGGCGCCGCGGTGCGCGCGTACTTCGACTTCGTCGACCACGAGAGCGAGGCGTTCCGGCTGGTCTTCGAGTCGGACCTGCGCAACGACCCGGCGGTGCGGCAGCGGGTGGAGCGGGTCGAGCAGGGCTGCATCGCGGCCATCACCGACACGATCATCTCGGACACCGGGGTCAGCCGCTCGCACGCCGAACTGCTCGCCTCGGGCCTGGTCGGCGCCGCCGAGACGGCCGCCCAGTTCTGGCTCGCCGGCGGCCGTCAGGTGCCCAAGGCGGAGGCCGAGGCGCTGGTCGCGGCCCTGTCCTGGCGCGGCATCGCCAGCTTCCCGCTGCAAGGTGAGTCAGCCTGAACATCGGGCCGCCGGATCGGATAGCCTTCCCACGGTGGCTTTTTCGCCCCAGTTGAGGAGGCACAGTGGAGGTCAAGATCGGCGTGCAGTACGCGCCGCGGGAGCTGGTCCTGGAGAGCGCGCAGTCGCCGGCCGAGATCGAGCAGATCGTGACCGACGCCTTCGCCAAGAGCGAGGGCACCCTCTCCCTGACCGACGAGAAGGGCCGGCGCGTGATCGTGCCGGTCGGCAAGGTCGCCTACGTCGAGATCGCCGAGGCGTCGCCCCGCGCGGTCGGATTCACCGTTCGCTGATTCCCGCGGCACCGGCCGCCGTGGCGGGCCTCCCCGCCACGGCGGCTCAGTTGTTCAACCCGACCGACGTCATCCGCGCGGAGTGCGCCTCGGTCAGCCGGCGCAGCAGCCCCGGCACGTCCCCGCCGGTCCGCCCGATCAACGCGACGAGCGCGCCCCGGTCGGCGGCGGCCACCCGGCCCGCCTGGGAGAGCGCCTCACCGAGCAGCCGCCGCGCCCACATCGACAGCCGCCCGGCCGCCCGGGGATCGGCCTCGATCGCGGCCCGGATCTCGGCCGCGGCGAACTCGGCGTACCGGGAGTCGTGCAGCACGTCGAGCAGCAGCGTCCGGTTCGGCCCGTCCAGGCCGTCGGCGATCCCGCGCAGGAAGTCGTCGGTGATCGCGTCGCCCACGTACGCCTTCGTCACCGCCTCCGCCCAGTCCCGCGGCTCGGTCGAGTCGTGGTACGCCCGCAGCGCCTCGACGTAGGGCGCCATCGCCTCCTCCGGCGTGACGCCCCACGCGGCGAGCCGGTCGGTGAGCCACCTGTAGTGCGCGATCTCGGCGGCGGCCATCTCGCTGAGCGCGGCCCGGCGGCGCAGGTCGGGCGCGAGGCGCGCGTCGGCGGCGAGGCGGTCGAACGCGAGCAGTTCGCCGTAGGCGACGAGCCCGAGCAGGTCGGTGGCGGCGGGATCGGCGGCGGCAGGGTCGGTCGCGGCGGGGTCGGGGGCGGACACGAGCGCAGGCTACCGACGTTGCGCCTGTGACTCAAGTCACAGCGAACCGCCCCGCGTGCACGGCCACCACCTGGGAATCGGGACGACTCAGGGACCGTTCAGGTACGATGAGACAGTTGCCGTGGGCACCGAATCGGTCACTTGCTGATCAACGCCGGTCCCCGACGCGCGTGCGGCCCGGTCCGGCTCGGCGAAATCGCCCCTGACCGCGTGGCCCGCGCCACACCGATCGCGCCCTGAGGACCTGAGGGGCGCACCACGAGAGGGCACCCCCAAATCCATATGAGCGAGCAGATTTCCGGCCAGCCACTGGCCCCCACCGCTCCGGTCCCCCCGGAGGCACCCACGTTCGCCGCGCTCGGTGCGCGGCAGGAAACCGTCGAGGCGCTGGCCGCCGCCGGCATCACCCGCGCCTTCGCCATCCAGGAGTACGCGCTGCCGATCGCGCTGCGCGGCGTCGACCTGATCGGGCAGGCGCCGACCGGCACCGGCAAGACGCTCGGCTTCGGCATCCCGCTGCTGGAGCGCGTGTTCGCCCCGTCCGAGGGCAGCGACGGCGTCCCGCAGGCGCTCGTCGTCGTACCCACCCGTGAGCTGGGCATCCAGGTCGCCAAGGACCTCGACGCCGCCGGCCGTACCCGGGGCGTCCGGGTGCTGCCGATCTACGGCGGCGTGGCGTACGAGCCGCAGATCGAGGCGCTCCGCAAGGGCGTCGAGATCCTGGTCGGCACCCCCGGCCGCCTGCTGGACCTGCAGAAGCAGAAGCACCTGCGGCTCGACCGGGTCCGCGCGCTCGTCCTCGACGAGGCGGACCGCATGCTCGACCTGGGCTTCCTGGACGACGTCGAGAAGATCCTGGCGATGCTGCCGGAGGACCGGCAGACCATGCTGTTCTCGGCCACCATGCCGGACCCGATCGTCGCGCTGTCCCGGCGCTTCCTGCGCCGTCCGGTGACCATCCACGCCGGGCACACGGCCGAGACCGGTCCGTCGCCGCAGACCACGCAGCTCGCGTACCGCACGCACTCGCTGAACAAGGTCGAGATCGTGGCGCGCATCCTCCAGGCCGAGGGCCGCGGGCTGACCATGATCTTCACCCGCACCAAGCGGGCCGCCGACCGGGTCGCCGAGGATCTCGACTTCCGCGGCTTCGCCGTCGCCGCCGTGCACGGTGACCTCGGCCAGGGCGCGCGTGAGCGGGCGCTGCGGGCGTTCCGGGCCGGCAAGATCGACACGCTGGTCGCCACCGACGTGGCGGCCCGGGGCATCGACGTCACGGGCGTCACGCACGTGATCAACTACGACTGCCCGGAGGACCAGGACACCTACACCCACCGCATCGGCCGTACCGGCCGGGCCGGGGCCACGGGTGTCGCTGTGACGTTCGTCGACTGGGACGACATGCCCCGCTGGCGGATCATCGACAAGACGCTCGGGCTGGACATGCCCGAGCCGCCGGAGACGTACCACACCTCCGCGCACCTCTACACGGACCTGGCCATCCCGACGGACGTCAGCGGCACGCTGCCGACCGCCGAGCGCACCCGCGCCGGCCTGTCCGCCGAGGTCGAGGAAGACCTGGGCGGTGGCGGCCGGTCGCGTCGGGGCGCACGGCGCGGCGACAGCCGGGGCCGCGAGCGCGGCGACCGCGACCGCGGTCGTGGCCGGGGCGGCGAGGGCGGTTCGTCCGCCGGTTCGCCCGCCGCGCAGGCCGACGCCGGAGACGACGAGACCCCGCGTACGCCGCGTCGTCGGCGTCGCCGCCGGGCCGGCGAGACGGTGGCCGGTGAGCCGACCGCGGTGATCGGCACCGAGGGCGCGGCCGAGACCGCCGCCGCACCGCAGCAGGCCGCGGAGGGTGAGGCGGCGAGCAAGCCGCGTCGCCGTCGCCGCAGCGGCAGCACCGGCGCGCCCGCCGAGGCCACCAACGCCGACTGACGAACACCAACGGATGCGGCCTCCCGGACCCCGGTCCCGGAGGCCGTCCCCATCCCCGCCCTCTCGCTCACTCGCCGGCTGCGACGATCATGAAGTTGACGGCGCGACACGCCGTGCTCACGGCCGCCAACTTCATGATCGCCGGGGCGAGGGCGAGGGCGGGAAGCAGGAAGGTAGGTACTGATGCCGGAAGCGTTGGACTCGGCGCTGGCCGAGGTGCGGGCGCTGCTGCTCGCGCCGGGGCTGACCCGCGCGGTCGCCGCCGGGCGCCGTCGTGGGCAGCGTCCCTCGGTGGTACGCGCGGAGCTGCGCCCGGTCACGCTGAAGGCCGGTCCGCGGTTGCAGATCGCCGTCTCCGACGGATCACGTCCGCACACCCGCAACGTGGCACCGGGTACGGAGGCCGGCGCGGCTGTCGACGAACTGCTCGCCGAGCCGTTCGGCAACTGGCACGTCGAGACCGCCGACGCCACGCTCCAACTCCGGGTCACCAAGTCCGGCGAGGCGCAGGTGCACCGCGCGGCGGCCAGCCGTCCGGCCGCCGAGCCGGGCGGGCACGACCGGGCGAAGGAGTGGCTGCTCGACCCCGGTGATCCCCTGTTCCGGGAGATCGGCGGCTCGGCGGCCAAACGCCGCCAGGTCGACGCGTTCCTGCGCGCGCTCGCGGCCACGCTGCCCGACGACCTCACCGGCCCGCTGCGGGTCGTGGACCTGGGCTGCGGCAACGCGTACCTGACCTTCGCCGCCTACCGCTACCTCGTCCAGCGCGGCCTGGACGTGACGCTCGTCGGGGTGGACGTGCGAGAGGACCAGCGCCGCCGCAACACCGAGCTGGCCGAGCGGCTGGGCTGGGCCGACCGCGTGGGCTTCGTGGCCGGCACCATCGCCGAGGCGCCCGTCGAACCGGCGCCCGACCTGGTGCTGGCGCTGCACGCCTGCGACACCGCGACCGACGAGGCGCTGGCCCGGGCGGTGCGCTGGGGCGCCCGCTGGGTGCTGGCCGCGCCCTGCTGCCACCACGACCTGGCCGCCCAGCTCCGGAGCGGTCAGGCGCCCGCGCCGTACGAGCTGCTGACCCGGCAGGGCATCCTGCGGGAACGGTTCGCCGACGTGCTCACCGACTCGCTGCGGGCCGCGCTGCTGCGGCTGCACGGGTACCGCGCCGAAGTGGTGGAGTTCGTCGACTCCCAGCACACGCCGCGCAACCTGCTGATCCGGGCACGGCGGACGGCAGGCGCGCCGACAGACGGGCAGCGCGCCGAGTATCGCGAGCTGGTCGGCCAGTGGGGTGTCACGCCCCGGCTGGAGACGCTGCTGGCCGAGGCGCGCTGAGCCGAGGCGCGCCGAGCGCGGCGGTCCTACCGCCCCCGGTCGCCCCGGTTGCGGTCGCCCCGGTCCAGCACCGACACCCGCTCACCACGGGTCGGACCTCGCTCGCCGTCGTGTGACGCGCTCCGGAACGGCACCACCTTCCCGGCATGCTCGGCGTTGCCGGCGGCGGCGAAGGCGTTCCACGAGATGTCCACGAGCAGCCGCTTCACCTCGGCGTGCCGGACGGCCGCGTTGCGCTGCAACGCCATCCGCGCGCCGAGCACCACAGCGGCCAGTGTGGTGCAGATCGCGCCGGTCGCGGCGATCAGGTGTACGCCGGTCGCCTCGCCTCCGCGTACCGCCAGCACCAGCAGCCAGATCCAGAAGCCGAGCGCGAACACGGCGGCCTTGGCCACGAAGAAGAGGCTCACCGCGCCGGGGCGATGCGGTACGGGGCGGTCCGGCTCGGCCATGCTGTTCCTCCATCGACATCCAGGATTGCCTCAGCTTAGTTGACCGGCGGCAACTTTCCGTAGTCGGGCGGTCCCGCCAATGAGACCTCCGGAGCGATCAGTCAGTTACTTCTCCGGCCCGGCGTACTAGGCTCGGTGCGCGAGCCGGGCCACCGGAGGAAGGGGACAGATCCACCAGGGATGGGTTCCGCAGACGTTTCGCCACAGATGGCCTTCGCGCGCTTCGTACGACGGGCCATCGACGCCGCGCGCGAGGAGCGCGGCTGGACGGTGACCGACCTCGCCACCCACACCGGCGTCGGCCGCTCCACTGTGTTCCGCTGGCTGGCCGGCGACTGGCAGGACTACCCCGAACTCGCGAAGGTCCGCGGCTTCTGCGCCGCCCTCGACCTGCCCGTGGCTGCGGCGTTCCGCGCGCTGGGCCTGCCCGACGCCGGGCCGTTGCCCCGCCGCCGGGGAGCCGAGGACGGCCCGGTGGAGGCCGACGTGCGCGTCATCCTGGATCGGCTCGCCGACCCGAACGTGCCCGCCGAGGAGAAGCACCACATCCGCGATCTGCTCCGCTACCTGGCCCGCCGCCCGGTCCGCCGGGCCGGCTGAGCGCCGGGCGGGCGACGAGGGCTCAGGCCACGGTCAGCGTGAACTCGGCGGTCCGCACCACGCCGCCGACCTGGAAGTCCAGGAACATCCGGTAGCTACCCGGCCCCGGCGCGGTCAGCCAGAACGTCACGTCGTCGCCGTCGCGCACCGGCTCCGGGTGCACGTGCAGGTAACCGAGGTCGCCCTCGCGCAGCGCCACCAGGTGCCCGTACGCCCCGAGGTACGGCTCCAGCGCCGCCGCCGTGCCGTCCGCGCCGGTGACCCGGAACCGCAGCGGCACCGACTTCCCCACCTCCGGCGTGCCCCCGTACCCGACGGTGAACCCGTCGACGGTGGCCGACGTCGCGGCGGCGGGCAGCGGCCGGGGCCGGTACGCGCCGGACGCGGTCAGGTCGGCGCCGAGCACCACGGCGACCTGGCGGCCGTCGTCGGCCACCGCGGTGAAGTCCGCGTACATCCGCCAGGGGCCCGCCTCCGGCGCCGTGATCGGCACCGACCAGGTGCCGTCGGCGGCCATCGTCGGGTGCAGGTGCCGGTAACCGCCGAGGTCACGCCGGACCATGATCACGTGCATCGGTTTGTCGTGCACGACGGCGAACCGGGTGACCGCCCGGCGCTGGTCGTCGCGGATCTGGAAGCGCAGCTCACCGGCGCGGCCCGCGACCAGCTCGGTCGACGGCACCAGCGTGTAGCCGGCCGAGGTGATCGACAGTCCGGTCGCGCCGTCGCCGCCGCCCTGGGTGACTGTTGCGCCGTCGTGCGTGTGCGCGCCGGTCCCGGGTGAGTGGGCGTGCGCGCCGCCGTCTGTGCCGCCCGTGGTGGCGGCCCCGCCGGCAGTCGTGGGCCGGGCCGGGTCGGCCGGCGCGTTCATCCGCCCGAGGCCGAAGCCGAGCAGGACGGCGAGCACCAGGCCGCCCACCACCAGGGCCAGCCGCAACGTCTCCCGGTCAACAGCGACGGGCCCGGCCGCCCCGGCCGAACCACTCGCGCCGTCCCCGGCCAGCGCCGCGTCCCCGGCCAGAGCCGCACCCCCGGGCTGCGCCGCGGGAGCGCCGGAACCGGCCTCGGAGTCGTCGGGGACGACGCCGGTGCCGGACGTGACGGACGACGACTCAGGCACCGCCGCCGACCAGCTCGTAACCCGCCTCGTCCACAGCGGCACGCACGGACTCGACGGGCAGCGGCGCCGCGCTGGTGACAGTGGCGGTGCCGCTCGTCAGATCGATCCGGACCTCGTCGACGCCGGGCAGCGCGGACAGCTCCTCGGTCACCGCCTTGACGCAGTGTCCGCAGGTCATCCCGGTCACGGTGTACGTCTGGACGACGGGTCGCTGCTCGGTCATGACCCCACGGTACCGCCGCCCGGGTGCGGGCCCGACGACGGTCCGCCGACGGTGGTGACGCTCGCATTCCGCCCGGCCCGGGAACTTTTCCCGCAGGCCGGGAACTGCCGCGCCGACCGGCGGCACGCCACGCCGGGACTCCCGTCAGGCAGGCCGAGGGACGGGTCAGCCGGCCACCGCGAGCGCCAGCGGCAGCACGTCCGGCGCACCGGCCCGGCGCAGCAGCCGCGCCACCGTGCCCATCGTCCAGCCCGAGTCGACCAGGTCGTCCACCAGCAGCACCGGGCCGTCCAGCCCCGCCAGCGCACCGGCCAGCTCGTCCGGCAGGCGGAAGGCGTCGTGCAGCGCGCGTACCCGCTGGGCGCTGTTGCCGCGCGGCCCGCCGCCGCCAGGCCCGGCCGGGACGACCTGGCCGAGCAGCGGCAGCCGGCCCACGGCGGCGATCCGCTCGGCCAGCGAGCCGACCAGCAGCGGTCGCGTCCGGGAGCCGACCGCGACCACACCCGCCGGCCGCCGGGGCCACGGGTCGTCGCCGTGCGCCCACGCCTTCAGCACCTCGACCACAGCGGCCACCACGTCGTCGGGCACCGGGCCGTCCGGCGCCTCCGGCCCGACCAGCCCGCGCAGCCGCCCACCCCACCCCAGGTCGGACAGGCGGCCCACGGCCCGGCCGGGCAGCGCCTGCTCCGCCGGGGGGATGCGGCCCTTCAGGGGTACGCCGACCGACTCCAACCCGGTCGGCCAGAGCTTCTTCGGCGGGATCGGCACGCCGGGCCGCCCGAGGAACGTCTGCGCGGCGGTCAGCGCCTGGTCGGAGACAGCGGCGTCGAACAACGGGCCGGCGCAGTTGTCGCACCGCCCGCAGTCCTGCGCCCCCGTGTCGTCCAGCCCTTCCCGCAGGTAGCGCATCCGGCAGCCGGACGTCGAGGCGTACTCCCGCATGGCCCGCTGCTCGGCGGCGCGCGCGTCGGCGACGCGCCGCAACCGGGCCTCGTCGTAGAACCAGGGCTCACCGGTGGCGAGCCAGCCACCGCGCACCCGGCGGACCGCGCCGTCCACGTCGAGCACCTTGAGCATCAGCTCCAGCCGGGCCCGGCGCAGGTCGACCACCGGTTCGAGGGCCTGGGTGGAGATCGGCCGTTCGGTGTCCAGCGCGGCGAGCACGGCGCGCACCTGCTCCTCGGGCGGGAAGGCGAGCGAGGCGAAGTACCGCCAGATCGCCGCGTCCTCCACGCCGGGCAGCAGCAGCACCTCGGCGTGCTCGACGGCCCGGCCGGCGCGGCCGACCTGCTGGTAGTAGGCGATCGGCGAGGGCGGCGCGCCCAGGTGCACGACGAAGCCCAGGTCGGGCTTGTCGAAGCCCATGCCGAGCGCGCTGGTGGCGACCAGCGCCTTGATCTTGTTGTCCAGCAGGTCCTGCTCGGCGGCCCGCCGGTCGGCGTCCTCGGCCTGCCCGGTGTAGGAGGCGACCGACCAGCCCCGGCCGCGCAGGAAGTCGGCCGTCTCGGTGGCCGCCGCGACGGTGAGCGTGTAGACGATCCCCGAGCCGGGGAGCCGGTCCAGGTGGTCGGCCAGCCAGGCCAGGCGGTGGGCCGGGCTCGGCAGATCGAGTACGCCGAGGCGCAGCGACTCGCGGTCCAGGGTGCCCCGCAGCACCAGGGCGTCACCGAGCTGCTCGGCCACGTCCTGGGTGACCCGGGCGTTGGCGGTGGCGGTGGTGGCGAGCACCGGCGTGCGCTCGGGCAGGTTGGCCAGGAACGTGCGCAGCCGCCGGTAGTCGGGCCGGAAGTCGTGCCCCCAGTCGGAGACGCAGTGCGCCTCGTCCACCACGAGCAGCCCGGTGGTGGCTGCGAGCTTCGGCAGCACGCCGTCGCGGAAGTCCGGGTTGTTCAGGCGTTCCGGGCTGATCAGCAGTACGTCGACGGCGCCGGCGTGGATCTCGGCGGTGATCTCGTCCCACTCGTCCAGGTTCGCCGAGTTGATGGTGCGCGCCCGGATGCCGGCGCGGGCGGCGGACTCGACCTGGTTGCGCATCAGCGCCAGCAGCGGCGAGACGATCACGGTCGGCCCGTGCTGATTCCCCTCACGCAGCAGCGCGGTCGCCACGAAGTAGACGGCCGACTTGCCCCAGCCGGTGCGCTGCACGCAGAGCACCCGCCGCCGGTCGACCACGAGCGCCTCGATGGCCCGCCACTGGTCCTCGCGCAGCCGGGCGTGGTCACCCGCCAGCCGCCGCAGCACCGCCTCGGCACGCTCCCGGACGGCCATCCGATCCTGGCTCATCCGGCATTTCTACCAGGGGCCACCGACGTCACCGGCGGACCGGGCGGCGACGTGGGCGGCGGTACGGGTGTCGGTGCGGGCGGCAGGAAGATCAGCAGCTCGCGCAACGAGTCCGTCGCCGCCGCCGGCAGCAGGCACCGCGAGGCCAGCTCCTCCATCGACGTGTACGGGCCGCGCATCCGCCGGTCGACCACCACATGCTGCGCCTGCGACCGGGTCAGTCCCGGCAGCCCGCTGATCACGTGGTCCGGCACCGAGTTGACGTCCACCAGTCCGCCGTCGTCGTACGCCCGGGGCAGGTCGGGGCGGCCGATGCGCAGGTCCTCCCGCGCCGACGGGTACTGGTAGAGCAGGTAGCGGGCGTACTCCCGGCGCAGCCGGTTGCGGTCGGCGTACGGCCGGCCACGCCAGAGCCCGCGCAGCCAGGCGAGCAGCCGGCCGTTGAGCAGCACCACGTGCGGGACGCCCGAGATCCAGGTGGTCAGCCAGATCAGGATCATGGCGCCCTCGGGTCCGCTGACCTCCTCCGTCTCGCTGCCGCCGACGACCACCACGAATGTCACGGCGACGGTCAGGTAGCAGACCGCGGCGAGGATGCTGCCCCAGCCCCGCCGCCAGATCCCGTAGAGCAGCACTACCAGCCAGGTGAGCATGCCGAACGAGAGCAGGGCGATGAACGCGCCGCCCACAGTCGCGACGACGCTCAACCACCCGGGCACTCCGGCCGGACGCCGGGACGGCGGCACGGCACCGAACAGCGGCGCGACCGGTGGCGCGACCCAGGCCGGCAGGCCCGTCGGCGACTCACCCGGGCCGGCCGGTGGCGGCGGGAACGGGCTGCCCGGCTGCGCCGAGACGGTGAACTGCACCGGAACGGTGAGTTGAGCCGAGACCGTGGGCTGGGGCGGAGCTGTGGGTTGGGCCGGAGCGGCGGGCTGGGGCGGCGCCGTGAGCGGAAGCGGGCTCTCGGCCGGGCTCATGGGCAGCGGCCGGGCCGGTTCCTCGGCGGGGGCCGGAGACGGCTCCGGGCCGCCGACCGCCCACCTGTCGCCGGGTCCGGCCGGACGACGCGGCGCCTGCGCGAGGAGATCCGGGTCGGCGCGCAGAATCCGCCGGTGCAGATCCTGGAGCGCCCCGCCCGGCTCGATGCCGTACTCGTCGCGGAGCAGCCCGGCGTAGTCACGGTAGGCGGCCAGCGCCTCGGCCTGCCGTCCGCTGCGGTGCAGCGCCAGCATGAGCTGGTGACGCAGCCGTTCCCGGACCGGGAACTCGGCGACCAGCTCGACCAGCCGGCCGACCAGCTCGCCGTGCCGGCCGTCGGCCAGCTCCAGTTCGGTACGCGTCTCCAGCGCGACCGCCCGCATCTCCACGAGGCGGTGCCGGGCCGTCTCGAAGTACGCGCCGCCGAACCCGGTGAACGGCTCCCCCTGCCACAGCTCCAGCGCGGCGCTCACCTCGGTCAGCGCCTCCGCCGTACGCCCGGCCGTCTGTG
The DNA here is from genome assembly GCF_000717585.1 of Micromonospora globosa. Classification (NCBI taxonomy): domain Bacteria; kingdom Bacillati; phylum Actinomycetota; class Actinomycetes; order Micromonosporales; family Micromonosporaceae; genus Micromonospora; species Micromonospora globosa. The sequence goes on along the minus strand of NZ_JNZR01000003.1, from coordinate 81,959 downwards.
CCGCCCGCGCACGCCGCACGCCGCGCTCGAAGCGCGCCACGTCCACCGCCTCGGGCGGCACGCGCAGCAGGTAGCCCGCGTCGGTGAGGGTGAGCACCCGGGCCGGCGTACGCGGCGACCGGTCGGGTTCCAGCATCCGGCGCAGACCGGCCACGTGCTTCTGCACCACGTTGAGGCCGTTCACCGGCGCCTCGTCCGGCCAGACCGCCTCGACGATCTGCCCGGTCGGCACGGGACGGCCCGCGGCGAGCAGCAGCACGGCCAGCACGGCCCGCTGCTTGGCCGGGCCGAGATCGAGTGGTCGGCCGGCGTACCAGGCCCGCTGCGGGCCGAGGAGTTCGAAGCGCAGCGCCTCTGACATGCGAGTTTCCGCCCCCGTACCGACTGCCCCCGCCCACCGTGGCCGACGGCAGTCGGACGGCAGCATAACGGCAGCGGGAACGCCGTGACGGCTGGCGATACTTCCCCGGCAACAATCACCTGGGAAAGCGAGTCGAACACCATGACGCAGCGAATCGGTTCCGCCGCGAGCCTCCGGCGGATCGCGGCTCTCGCGACGGCCGTGCTGGCCACCACCGTCCTGTCCGCGGGGTGCGGAACCGGCGACGCCTCCGAGGGCACCGGAGCGGCGCCCAGCCCGTCGGCCGACCCGAAGGCCGCGCTGCTGGCCGCCGTGCCGGACGAGAAGGACCCGGCCTTCCGGTTCTCCACCATCGAGGGCGCGGAGAAGTTCGACGGGGTGGTCGACCCGGCGGCGCAGGGCCTCGAGTTGTCCATGTCGGAGAAGATCAAGGACCCGGAGTTCACCATGGCGATGACCTTCCGGGTGATCGAGGAGGACATCTGGGTCCGGGTCAAGCTCACCGGCATCCCCGGTCTGCACGACATCATGAAGCTGCCGAAGCGCTGGATGCTCCTGGACCGCACCAAGCTCGACGACGCCTCCGACGTGCCGGTCTACCAGAACGCCGACCCGGCCAACACGGCCGCGGTGATCCGGACCGCGGAGACGGTCGAGGACCGGGGCAACGGCACGTACGGCGGGTTCGCCGACCTGACCGCGAACGCCGACATCCGCGAGAACTTCAGCACCGTGGACGTGGACGCGCTCGGTGATGCGGCGAAGAAGGTGCCGTTCACGGCTGTGGTCGGGCCGGACGGGAACCTCACGTCGCTGACCCTGGACGTGCCCGCCGCGGGCAAGAAGAAGGCAATGAAGCTGGTCGCCAAGTACTACGACTTCGGCAAGGCGCCGAAGCTCAGCGCACCGACCGGCGCGCAGGTGCAGAAGGCGCCGGCGTCGGCGTACGAGATGCTCAACGGCTGACCACGACGGACGTGCGAGGGGCGGTGGCCACACGGGGGGCCGCCGCCCCTTCCGCGTGTCAGCGGCCGAGCACGTCGCCCCGGTCGATCATGAAGTTGGCGCGGGCCGGACACGGCGTGTCGTGCCGTCAACTTCATGATCGACCGGGGCGGGGCGGGGGTCAGCGGGAGCGGCGGAGGGCGGTCAGGAGGGGGGTTACGCGGGAGCGCAGGCTGGCCAGGCCGCCGGGGGAGAAGTAGACGGCCAGGATGAACACGGTGCCCAGGACGAACAGGGGCTGGCTCAGCGGGTGGCTGAGGAACGCGGGCAGGCTGTTCACCGCGTCGCTGCTGCCGAACGCGGTGAGCCGGTGGTCGAGGTACATGTAGAGGACGCCGCCCAGCACCGGCCCCCACCGCGTACCGGGGCCGCCGAGCACCACCATGACCAGCAGCGACAGCGTCAGCTCCGACGAGGTGATGTGCGGGCTGGCGCCGCCGACGATCAGCACGTAGACCACACCGCCGGCCGACGCGAGACCGCCGGCCAGCGTGAACGCGACGAGCTTGAACCGGTACGGGTCGAGCCCCAGCACCCCGATCCGCCGCTCGTCGTCGCGCAGCCCGGCGAGCACCCGCCCGGTCGGCGAGGCGCTGACCCGGTGCACCACGAGGACCACGATGGCCAGGTACGCCAGCGCCAGCCAGTACAGGTTCACCGTGTTGGTGACGCCCACCAGCGCCGACGGCAGCCCGGAGACGTCCAGCGGCAAACCCTCTTCGCCGCCGGTGAGACCGCCGAAGTCGCGGGCCACCAGGATCGCCCCGACCTGCGCGAACGCCAGCGTCACCATGGCGAACGCGATGCCCACCGTGCGCAGGGCCACCGCGCCGAGCAGCGCGGCGAGCGTCGTCCCGCCGATCACCGTGAGCACGGCGGCCTGCCACAGCGGCAGCCCGGCCTTGGTGACCAGGATGTCGGTGCCGTACACGCCGGCGGCGAAGTAGAGGGCGTGGCCGAAGGAGAGCATGCCGGTACGCCCGAACAGCAGGTCGTACCCGGCCGCGAGCCCGCCGAACACCAGGCAGATGGCGAGCAGTTGCAGCGTGCCGGGCGAGTTCAGCGGCCCCTCGAAGATCCCCGGCAGGTGCAGTGTGGAGTACGGCAGGACCGCCGCCACCACCAGCGCCACGAGCGGCAGGTACGGGCGCAGTCCGTGCCAGCGGGAACGCCCGGGGGTCAGTTCGTCGGGCACCTGCGCCGGAGGCGCGTCGACCACCGAGTTGGTCATGCGTGAGCCACCTTTCCGGCCAGGCCCTGCGGACGCAGCAGCAGCACCACGGCGAGCAGACCGACCACGCACAGGTCGCCCAGCCCGGACGTGCCGTAGTAGTTGACGAACTGTTGCAGCAGCCCCACCGCGACCGCCGCGTACGCGGACCCGACCACCGAGCCCATCCCGCCGATCACCACCACGATGAAGGCGAAGATCAGCAGTGAGCCGCCCTGGCCCGGCGAGACGGTGCCGAAGTAGACGCCGCCGAGCGCGCCGGCCAGCGCGGCGGCGGCCCCGCCGATCGCGAAGACGAGCGTGAACGCCTTGCGCACGTCGATGCCGAGCGCCGTCACCATCTCCCGGTTCTCCACGCCGGCCCGGATGATCAGGCCGTACCGGGTCCAGCGCAGGAACGCCAGCAGTGCCCCGAGCACCACAGCGGCGGCGACGATCAGCAGCAGCCCGGCGTTCGGCACCTGGGCGCCGAGCACCGAGGTGACGCCCCGGCTCCAGTCCGGACGCGGGAACGGCCGCGGATCCGCGCCCCAGGTGGCCTGGAGCAGCGCCACCCCGGCCAGCGACAGGCCGACGGTGACGAGCACCTGCTCGATGGTGCGGGAGTACAGCGGCCGGATCAGCACCAGCTCCACGAGCACCGCGACGAGCGAACCGGCCAGCACGCCGAAGACGACAGCCAGCACGAAGCCGAACCCGTCCGGCCCGGCGCCGGGCAGGTTGCCCGCCGCCCACCATGTCGCGTACGCGCCCACGCCGAGGAACAGCCCGTGCGCGAAGTTGAGCACGTCGGCGAGGCCGAAGACGAGGGACAGGCCGGAGGCCACGAGGAAGTACAGCGCCGCCAGGCCCAGCCCGGTCAGCGTCAGCAGAACCACTGTGTTCACGAGTGCACCTCCGCCGAACCCACACCGAGCAACGACTTCGTCAGCGCGGTCTCCAGCAGCAGTTCCTGGGCGTCGCCGGTCCAGGCGACCTTCCCGGCGGAGAGCACCACCGCGTCGGTCGCCAGCCGCCGTACCACCGCCAGGTTCTGCTCGACCAGCAGCACCGGCACCGATTCCGCCACCCGTTCCAGCACCTCGGCCACCTCGGTCACCACCTTCGGCGCCAGCCCTTTCGTCGGCTCGTCGACCAGCAGCAGCCGGTTGTCGTTCAGCAGCACCCGGCCGATCGCGAGCATCTGCTGCTGCCCGCCGGACAGCGAGCCGGCCCGTTGCCGTCCGCGCCGCTCCAGCTCGGGGAAGAGCGAGAAGACCTTGTCGTACGCGGGCGTGACGCCCCGCCGTTCGGCGAGCCGCAGGTTCTCCGCGACGGTGAGCGCGGCGAAGACGCAACGGTCCTCCGGCACGTAGCCGAGGCCGTCGCGGACCAGCCGGTGGGTGGGGCGCGCGAGCAGGCTGCGCGCCCCCATGCGTACGCTGCCGCGCACCTCACCGCCGCGCGGCGTCAGCCCGACGATCGCGCGCAACGTGGTGGTCTTGCCGACGCCGTTGCGTCCGAGCAGCACCGTCACGCCGGTCGGCGCGACCTCGAACGACACGCCCTGGAGGATGTGCAGCCCGGCGATCCGCACGGACAGATCCTCGACGGACAGGACAGGTTCGGTCATTTAGAGCGCCTCCCCCAGGTACGCCTCCTGCACGGTGGCGTTCGCCATCACCGTGTCCGGGGTGTCGCACGCCAGCAGCGCGCCGTGGTGCATCACGGCGATCCGGTCGGCCAGTTCCAGGATCACGTCCATGTGGTGTTCCACCATGAGCACCGCCCGGCCGCTGTCGCCGGTCAACGACTTGATCACGCTGACCAGCTCGGGCACGTCCTCGGCGCTCACCCCGGCCATCGGCTCGTCCAGCAGCATCACGCGGGGTTCACCGGCGAGCAGCAGCGCGATCTCCAGCTTGCGCTTCTCGCCGTGGGCCAGGGTGCCGGCGAGCGCCGTACCCCTGTGGTGCAGGCCGACCCGGTCGAGCGCCGCGTCGGCGGCGGCGGCCACCTCCCGGTCGGCCGCCGCCCGCCGCCACAGCTTCATCGAGCCACCCCGGTGTGCCTGTACGGCGAGCCGGACGTTCTCCCGCACGCTCAGCGAGCCGAAGACCGAGGACGCCTGGAAGGTACGCCCCAGTCCGAGCCGGGCACGCCGGTGCGGCGGAAGCGCGGTGATGTCCGCGCCGTCCAGCAGGACCGTGCCCTCGGTGGGCCGGCGCAGGCCGGTGATCAGGTTGAACAGGGAGGTCTTGCCGGCGCCGTTGGGCCCGATCACGCCGAGGAACTCCCCCGGCGCCAGATCGAGGTAGACGGAGTCGACGATGGCGACCTCACCGATCCGCCAGGTCAGACCGCGGGTGGCGAGCACGGGTCAGCCCTTCATCTGCGCGACGGGCGGCGCGCTCTCGTCACCGGTGAGCGACTTCTGCGCGGTCGCCGTGAAGGCGGTGCCGCTGCCGGAGAGCTTGGCCTGGTACATCGGCTGGAGCAGGGCGTGGTCCTCGGCGCGGATCTTCATGGTGCCCTTGACGCCCTCGAACTCCCAGCCCTCAAGCGCCTTGATCATCTTCTCCACGTCGTCGCCGCCCTCCTGCACGGCCCGGACGACCATCTGCGCGGCGGCGAACCCGTCCGGGTGGAACAGGTCGAGCGTGCCGCCCGGCACCTTCGCCTTCGCGGCCTTGGCGGCCTCGGTGTCGCTGGCGCCGTCGAAGTAGTGCGACAGGAACGAGATCTTGCTCCCGGCCGCGCCGAACGTCGGCCACGAGGCACGGATGTCCAGGCCGGTGACGACAGTGGTCGAGGCGAGGACGCCCTGCTGGTCGAGCGTCTGCCACATGGCACCGGCGGTGGTGCCCGCCCAGGCGACGAAGAGCAGGTCCGGCTTGGCGGCCTTGATCTGGCTGGCGAACGGCGTGAACTCGGTGGCGCTGGCCGGGGCCCGGACGCTGCTCACGTTCGCGCCCGCACCGCCGATGACGGCCTTCACGGCGGCCTCGTTGGCGTCGCCGAACGCGCCGTCCTGCGCGAACACGACGACCTTCTTGCCGCCCGCGTCGCCGATGAACGACCGGGCGGTCACCACGTCCTGCCACGACTGCCGGCCGGAACGGAACGTGTACTTGTTCGCGCCGGTCACCGCGTCGGTGGCGGCCGGGCCGGAGATGAACAGCACCTTGTTCTGCGCGGCGATCGGCGCGACCTGGAGCGCCACCCCGGAGGAGGTGGACCCCGCGATGATCTTCGTACCCTTGCCGATCAGGTCCTTCGCGGCGGACACGGCCTTGGCCGGGTCGCCCGCGTCGTCGGCCTCGGTCACCTCGATCGTGCGGTCACCGACCTTGCCGGTGCCCTTGGTGGCGAAGTCGAGGCCCGCCTTGAAACCCTCGATGTACTGCTTGCCGTAGCTGGCGAGCGGCCCGGACTGGGAGTAGACCAGACCGACCTTGACCGGGGCGGCGTCGCCGCCGCCGGATGCGGTGTCCTGCGGGCTGCCACAGGCCGTGGCGGCCAGAGCGACCGCCACCGAGGTGGCGGCGGTAAGGAACACCCGTCGCGTGTGCCGGATCGTCATTGCGACTCCAGGTGAGGACAGGGGGAATGTCAGTTGTCGGCTCACGCTAGAAGTGACGTCACCCACGGGCTATGTGGTCGGCGCACACAAGTACCTGTGACGGGATGGCCGCACGTTACAACGCCGGACATCGCCACGTAACCGCACCGACCCGGGATGGCCGCCCCCACCACGCGCACCTCGCCGGCGATGTCGTCCCACGCCATCGCGCGCCGGTCACCGCCCGCCGCACTCCCCGTCGTGGTCGGCCACCCGAGCGCACCGCCGCCCACCGTCGCGCGGGCGGTCACACCAGACCCAGTGGCGTACGGACTGCTCGTCCTCCCGTGACACGGTGGTCCCGGCGCGCTCCACGTCGGCCAGGAACCCGAGCGCCCGGCAGATGGCCCGCGCGAACCCCCGCGCGCCGTCGAGGTCGGCCGCGAGCACCGGCAGGTGTACGACGAACCGCTCCCGGCTCACCGCTGCGTACCCGGCGTGAACCGGGACTGCCAGCTCTTGAGCGCCGCCTTGATGCGCGTGTTCTCCTCGGCGTAGCGGGACGCGTCGCGCCGGGCCAGCGCCAGGTCACCCGCCACCCGGTAGAGGAAGGCGTGCACCTCCGCCGGGTCGAGCCCGTGCCGCACGGTACGGAACCGCCGCTCGCGGATCTGCCCGACGCTCAGCGGCCGGCACGACTCCGAGCGGTACCAGCCCTCGTTCGGCTGCCGCCCCTTGCCACGTCGCCGGGTCGGCTGAAACAGGTTGAGCACGTTGCGCACGCCGATCCTCCTCACCGAGCCGTGGAGGCGGCCCGCCCGCAGACAGGGGACGCGGGCGGGCCGCCGACCCCGAGACCGCAGCCCGTTCGGCGGTACGACCCCGGAGCCCAATCCGGGTCCGACTCCCGAGGTTTGCCGAACCAACCGGAGCCGGACGCGACTCAACCTACACCAGTATCTGGTTATGCGCGAGCCTCCATTCTCGACGTGCTGGGCAACTTGTTGCAGTTACTTGTGCAGGTAGGGCAGGATCGGATTCGCCGAACCAACCGGAGTCCCCACCATGCCCACAGCTGAAGCACCGTTCCGCCGTATCGCCAACGACATCGCCGCGAAGATCAAGAGCGGCGACCTGAAGCCCGGCGACAGACTGCCCTCGACCCGTGAACTCGCCGAGACCTACGGCGTCCACATGAACACGGCCTACCGTGCGATGTCGTTGCTGCACGATCGCGAGCTGATCACCGGCCAGCCCGGCCGCGGCACGTACGTAGCCGAACCCCCGAGCTGATCAACTCCACTACGCCGAAGTGGCGGCATCATCGCGCCCGGAAGCAGCCACTTCCCCGAAGTGGCGCCCGCCCCGCGCGACAAGCCCCGCCCACCACCGCCGACCACCGCCCGCCACCGCCGATCTTGGAGTTGTGGTGCCTAGGATGTCCGGATTAGGGCGCTCCGTGAGGTGCCACAACTCCAAGATCGACGAAGCGGGGCGAGATCTTGGTACGGAATGGCCCTTGGAGGGGCCGTTTCGTACCAAGATCTCGGGGGCGGCCGAGCGCGACGGGCCCGGGCACTCGGACGGGGTGCCCGCCGGAACGGCGAGCACCCCGTTTTTCAGCGGAGCAGGGTCAGCGGCCGGCTCGGGCGGCCACCGCCGTGTCGGGGTGGTCGCTGAACACGCCGTCCAGGCCCAGGTCGAGGAACAGCTCGTACTCGGACGTGATGTCACCACGCGCGTTCGGGTCGGTGCCGATGCGGAAGTCCGCAGGCAGGAACTGGTTCTCGGCCCGGAACGTCCACGCGTGCACCACCAGCTTCTGCCGGTGCGCGTCGCGGATCACCGAGGTCGGCGCGAGCAGCCGGCCGGCGGAGTCCCGGGGCACGATCAGGTTCTTGTTCAGGCCCACGCCGTCGGCGTACCGGGAGATCCAGGCAAGTCCCGCGGGCGTGGCCAGGTCCGCGTAGGTCCGCTTGTCGCCGCCCGCGACGAAGTCGTAGGGCGCGCCGCTCGCGTCCATGAGCTGCACCAGCCGTACGTCGATCATCTTGTCGAGCTTGCGCAGGTTGGCGGTCTCGAAGCTCTGGACGAACACCGGGTCGGCGCGGTGGGTGAGCCGGTTGCGGCGCAGCACCGCCACCAGCGGCTCCTCCAGCGGGCGGCCGATCGAGGCGAAGTAGGTGGGGTGCTTGGTCTCCGGGTAGACGCCGATGGTCCGGCCCCGGGCCTTCGACTCGGCCCGCGCCAGGTCGATGACCTCCTGGAACGTCGGGATCTCGAACCTGCCGTCGAACGCGGTGTTCGCGACCCGCACCTGGGGCAGCCGCTCCTTGGCCCGCAGCGTCTTCAGCTCGGCCAGCGTGAAGTCCTCGGTGAACCAGCCGGTGACGGTGACCCCGTCGATGGTCTTCGTCGCCTTGCGGCCGGCGAATTCGGGGCGGGCGGCCACGTCGGTCGTACCGGAGATCTCGTTCTCGTGCCGCGCGACCAGGACGCCGTCCTTGGTCGAGACCAGGTCCGGCTCGATGAAGTCGGCGCCCTGGCGGATGGCGAGCCGGTAGGCCTCCAGGGTGTGCTCCGGGCGGTAGCCGCTCGCGCCGCGGTGGCCGATCACGATCGGCCGCTGGGCCGCGGGGGCACGCTCGGCGCGGTGGTCCGGGCCGGCCTGGGCGGCCACGGCCGGCACCACCACAGCGGCCGCGAGCAGCGCGCCGGCCACGCCGAGGGTGGAAAGGGTACGTCGCAACGCCGTCTCCTGTCGTCGATGGGTACGCACAGCAGACCGGTCGTGGTTGACCGCCAGTTGGTCGGTTCCTGACCTGCCGGTGAATCTCCGGACGGAAGATGACGGGATGCGCCGCCTGCTCCGGAAGCCCGTACGGCTGGTGCCGTTGGGGTTCCTGGCGGTGATCCTGGTCGGCACCGGTCTGCTCATGCTGCCCTGGGCCACCAACGAGCAGCGGTACACCCCGTTCGTCACCGCGCTGTTCACGTCCACGTCGGCGGTGTCGGTGACCGGGTTGGCGGTGACCGACACGCCGAACTACTGGAACGGGTTCGGGCTCGTGATGATCACCGTGCTGACGCAGCTCGGCGGTCTGGGCATCCTGACCGGGGCGTCGCTGGTGATCCTGGCGGTCTCCCGCCAGCTCGGCCTGCGTAACCGGCTGCTCGTGCAGGCGGAGACCGCCGAGTTCGGCCTCGGCGACGTACGCCGGCTGCTGCTGCGCATCGCGGCGACCGTCTTCGCGACCGAGGCCCTGATGACGGCGGTGATCGCCACGCGCCTGTTCCTGGCGTACGACTACCGGCCGGGCCGGGCGCTCTGGTCGGCGGTGTTCCACTCGGTCCAGGCGTTCAACAACGGCGGGTTCGCGCTCTACTCCGACGGCCTGATCGCGTTCTCCCGCGACGGCTGGGTGGCGCTGCCGCTCAGCATCGGCGCGATCATCGGCGGGCTGGGCTTCCCGGCGCTGTTCGAGGCGGTACGCGAGTGGCGGCAGCCGGCGCGCTGGGCGGTCGCCACGAAGCTGACCGTGTGGGGCAGCGTGGTGCTGACCGTCTTCGGCGTCGCCTACCTGCTGATGGCCGAGTGGACCAACCCGTTCACGATCGGCACCTTCGACGTGCAGGGCAAGCTGCTGGCGTCGTTCACGCAGATCGCGTTGAGCCGTACCGGCGGCTTCGACGTGATCAACGTCGGGCACCTCACCGACGAGAGCTACCCGATGCTGATCGGCCTGATGTTCATCGGCGGCGGCAGCGCCAGCACCGCCGGCGGCATCAAGGTCTCCACGTTCTTCCTGCTCGGCTTCGCCATCTGGGCCGAGCTGCGGGGCGAGCCGGACACCACTGTCGGGCGCCGCCGGGTGGCGGCGGCGAGCCAGCGGCAGGCGCTGACCGTGGCGCTGCTGAGCGTGGCGCTCGTGGCCGGGGGAACGGTCGGCCTGATCGCGCTGACCTCGCACGTGTCGTTCTCGGCCGCGTTGTTCGAGGTCACCTCCGCGTTCAGCACGACCGGTCTGACCGTCGGGGTGTCCGGGCAGCTCTCCCCGCCGGGTCAGTACGTGCTGACCGCGCTCATGTACATCGGCCGGGTCGGGCCGCTCACCCTCGGCTCGGCCATCGCGTTGAACACCCGTCGACGGCTGTACCGCTACCCGGAGGAGCAACCCATTGTCGGCTAGACATCCGGAGGAGACAGGCATCGCGGTGATCGGCCTGGGCCGGTTCGGCACGCGCCTGGCGGAGTCCCTGTCCCGTCTCGGTTACGAGGTGCTGGCGATCGACCGTGACCCGGCCCGGGTCCAGCACTGGTCGGCCGAACTCGACCGGGTGGTGCAGGCGGACAGCACCGAGGAGGTGGTGCTGCGCCAGCTCGGGCTGGCGGACTTCCGCCGGGTCGTGGTCGCGATCGGGGCGTCGCTGGAGGCGAGCGTGCTCACCGTACTGGCGCTGGCCGAGCTGGGGATCGAGCAGATCTGGGCGCGAGCCACCTCGGAGAAGCACGCGAAGATCCTGCACTCGGTCGGCGCGCACCACGTGGTCTTCCCCGAGGCGGAGACCGGCGAGCGGGTGGCGCACCTGATCGTCAGCCGGATGCTCGACTTCATCGAGTTCGACGACGACTTCGCCATCGCCAAGGTCAAGGTGCCCGCGCCGCTGGTCGGGCGGTCACTGCGCGACATCGCACCGCAGGACCGGTACGGCGTCATGGTGGTGGGCGAGAAGCAGTCCGGGCAGCCGTTCCGTTATGCCGGGCCGGACACGGTGCTGCAGGCGGACAGCGTGCTCATCGTGGAGGGCGCCATCACCCAGGTGCAGCGCTTCTCCGCGCTGACCTGACGACGGCGCCGACCTGACGACAGGTCTCGCCTGTCAGCCCTTCTTCGGACCCTTGCCCTTGCCGTGCCCACCCCCCTTCGGCCGGTCTACTTTGCTTTTCCCTTGCCGTTCTCCTTGCCCTTGGGCTTCGGCGCGGCCTTGGCCTTCGGTTTCGCCGGCGCCGGTTTGGCCTTCGCCGGTCCGCTCTTGGCGGTGGTCTTGGTGCTCGGCTTGACCGGCGTCTTCACCGGCGGCGCGGTGGTCGGCGCCGAGCCGGCGATGCCGGAGACCTGTACGCCGCAGGTGCTGTCGCCGAGCGTGAACTCGACAGGCAGCGTGTTGCTCCCGGTGTAGCGGCCGGCCAGCGTCAGCTTCGTCGACGCGCCGGGGGCCAGCGCCGGGTCCGTCGCCGGTGCGGCGATCGAGACGGTACGCCCCACCTGACGTGCCGTGGGCTGGGCCGTGGTGACCGTCTGCTTGCCGGGGAACGTGAAGTTCATGGTCCAGCCGCGCAGTTCCCGGTCGCTGGTGTTGGTGAGCGTCAGCTCGGCGGAGAAGTCCTTGCCGGTGTCGCGGCGCAGCGAGTAGTCGACAGCGCACGGGATCGTCTCGGGCAGGCTCATCCGCGCCTCGGTCGGCTCCACCCCGCCGCTGGCCGGGCTCCGCGACGTCAGCCCCCACAGGGTGGCGGTCACCGCGACCAGCCCGACGGCGGCGACCCCGGCCTCCACCTTGCGCCGCCGCGCCACCGCCCGCCTGGTACGGGTACGCACCACCGAGAACGGCAGCGCGTCGGTCTCCGCCGACCACGGCAGGATGGTGGTGCCGGCGTTCTCGGCGAGCGCCGGGTCCATCCGGCCGAACGCCGGCGACACCGGCACGATCGCCGCGATACCTGCTGCCTCGGCGAGCGTACGGGCCACCTCGGCGGTCGCCGGGCGGTCCTCGGGACGCTTGGCCAGGCACCGCTGCACGAGCGACGCGACCGGCTCGGGCAGCCCCGGCACCGCGGGCATCGGGTCCGGGTCGCGGTACATGTGGGCGCGCAGCATCTCGGTGGTGGTGCTGGCCTGCCACGGCAGGCGGCCGGTCAGCATCCGGTAGAGCAGCAGCCCGACCGCGTACACGTCGGTGGCCGGCGAGACGTGGCCGTTGTCCAGCCGCTCCGGCGCCAGGTACGCAGGCGTGCCGAGCAACGCGCCGTCCGGCCCCTTGTCGCTCTCCCCCACCAGCGCCGAGATGCCGAAGTCGACGACCTTCACGCCGGTCGGGGTCAGCATCACGTTGCCCGGGGTCACGTCCCGGTGCACCACACCGCGGGCGTGCGCGGCGGCCAGCGCCGAGGCGACCTCCGCGCCGATGGTCATGGCCTCCCGCCAGGGAAGCTGCCCGTCGCGGCCGAGCCGCCCGCTGAGCGGACCGCCATCGACCAGCTCCATCACCACGTACGGCACGGTCAGGCCGACCTGCACGGACTCGCCGTAGTCGTACACGTTGGTGATGTTGGGGTGGCACAGCCGCGCGGCGGCCTGCGCCTCCACCCGGATCCGGTGCCGGAACGCCTTGTCGCTGGCCAGCCGCGAGGCCAGCACCTTGACCGCCACCTGGCGGCCCAGCACCTCGTCGTAGCCGCGCCAGACGACCGACATGCCGCCCGCACCCAACTGCTCGACGAGCCGATATCGCTCGCCGAGCAGTTGCACGCCGTTCCTGACCGGTCCACCCATGGTCGGTCCTGTTGCCCGAAGTGGGCCCCGGTACACCTCAGCTGTCGGAATCGGTCAGGAAGTTCACCCGTTCAGGCGGTCGCGAGCAGTTGGTCCACCGGTGCGTAGTCGTCGGTGAGCACCATCGCGTCGCCCACCCACTCGGTCACCGCCGCCTCGTCCATCAGCGCGGCCGGCTCGGGCAGCAGCTTGAGGCCGGGTGGGATCGCGGCGAGCGGCAGCGGCGCGTCGGAGGCGACGATCACGAAGTTGGCGCCCTGCCTCCCGTCGATCGCGCCGGGCGGGGCGATCAGCGCGACGTGCGCGAACTCGGCCTTCACAGTGGCCAGCTCGGCCCGGATGAACCGGCCCGGCGGGTAGTCGATGACGTTCTGCACGTAGATCCCGTCCGGGCGCAGCACCCGGCGGATGTCGGCGGCCATCTCCCGGGTCGCCAGGTGCCACGGCACCACCAGGTGGCCGAAGGCGTCGCCGACGATGAAGTCGCGGCTGTCGGCCGGCTCGCCGCGCAGCAGCACCCGCGCGTCACCCACCTCGGCGCGCATCTGCGGGCCGGTACGCAGGCCCAGCTCCCGCCGGTCCAGCTCGACCAGGCCGCCGTCGAGTTCGAACACCAGGTTGTCGCTGCCGGGCCGGGTCGCGGCCAGGTAGTGCGGCACCGTGAAGCCGCCGCCGCCCAGGTGCAGCGCGTCCATCGGCTGCTTCGCCGGCCGCGCCACGTCCGCGACCAGGCCGATCCACTGCGTGTACGCGTACTTGAGGTGGGTCGGCTCGCCCAGGTCGACGTACGAGTGCTCGGCCGAGTTGAGGTAGAGCGTGCGTCCCTGCGGCCAGGACGGGTCCACCTCGACGCGGGCGCAGTGGTACGCGGTCTCCACGTCGCACGGGTTCGGTGCCGCGGCGGTGAGCCCGGCGGCGGCGAGCCCGAGCAACGCCAGCGCGGCCTTGACCCGGCCCGGCGCGGACAGTCCGCTCGGGCCGGCCTGCCGTCGCAGCCAGAAGCCGAGCGCCAGCCCGGTCACGCCGAGCACGGCGGCCAGCCCCAGCACGATGACGGTGCTGGACAGCGCCGCCACCAGCACGAAACCGGTGCCGAGCGTGGCGGTGATGCCGCCGAGCGTGCCGATGCCGGACAGCTTGCCCACCACCTGCCCGGTCCGGCGCAGGTCGGCGAGCTGGAGCTTCACCACGAGCGGGGTGATCCCGGCCAGCAGCGCGGCGGGCAGCAGGACGGTCAGCGCGGTCAGCAGGAGCACCGCGCTCGCCGCGCCGCCGCGCAGCGCCTCACCGGCGTACCTGACGATGGGCAGCGTGATTGCGGTGGCGATGCCGGCCAGCACCAGCGCCGGAGCCAGCAGGGTGCGCGGGTCACGCCGGTCGGCGAGCCAGCCGCCGAACCACGCCCCGTACGCGATGGCGGCGAGCGCCATGCCGATCACCGAACTGGTCACCTGGAGGGTCACCCCGACGTACGGGCCGACCAGGCGCAACGACACGGTCTCCAGCACCAGCACGGCCCCACTGGAGAGGAAGACGAGGAACGCGGCGAGCCCGTTGGGCAGGGCCCGGGGCGGGACCGGGGCGTCGGCCGCCGGTCCCGCGATGACGTCGGACGATGTGCTGCTCACCGTGGCGATGCTACGCAGCGCTCGCGGCGGGCCGGGTCAATACATCGAGATGTGAACATGGTTTGTGTGGTCCGCCGCCGGGCTGCCGCCGCCGCTGTACGCCCGCCAGCCGGTGTTCGGCATCCAGATCTGCCGATACCAGATGACGTACATGATGCCGAGCCGGTTGGCGTTGTTCTTCGCCCAGGCGGCGAGGCTGTCGCCGTACGCCTTGTCGCCACCGGTGGCGGTCTTGTCCTCGAACCCGCCGCTGGCCGCGGAGAAGTCGCAGGCCCGGCCCTTGGGGTGCTCGCCGCCGCCACCGCTGCGGTGACACGAGGCGTAGCGCTTGTAACCGGCCGACTTGGCCTGCTGGAGCATGTGCAGCGTGCGCGGGGTGATGCAGCCGGACGCGGGCGTCGGGTCGTCGACCGAGCAGGACTCCGACGGCCACGAGCCGTCCGAGTTGCGCGGCGCGGGCTTCGCCGACGAGGAGGTGCCGTTGAACCCGGACCCGGCGCCGGAGCTGACCTTCGCCAGCGCCACCTCGGCGTCCTTCTTCTTGCGGGCCTGCACGGCGACCTGCTTGGCCTGCTCGCGCACCTCGGCGTCGATGGCGAGCTTCGCCTCGGCCGCCTGCGCCTTCGCGTCGGCCAGTTCCCGCAGCCGCTTGCTGTCGCGCTGGGCCATCACGTCCAGCTCGGCCGCGCGCTTGAGGAAGTCGTTCGGGTCGGCGCTGGCCAGCAGCATCGACGTCGCGGTCAGTCGGCCCATCCGGTACGACTGCGCGGCGACCTCACCGGCCTGCGCGCTGAGCCCGACGAGGCGTCCCTCGATGTCGGTGAGCTGGGCGGCGAGCGCCTTCTGCCGGCGCTTGGAGTTCTCCAGCTTGTTCTGGGCCTCGATGTGGCCCTTCGCCGCCGCCTCCAACGCCGCCCGCAGCTGCTTGCTGCCGCCCTCGTTCGGGGCGTTCGGGCTGGGTACGGCGGCGGCCGGGCCGGCGGCCACGCCGGAGCCGAGCAGCACGGCCACCGCGGCGAACGCGGCGAGCAGCGACCGCCGGACGCGCCGGCCGGTAGGGCTGGTCCTGGGCACGTGTTGGTCCTTCCGTCGACCGCCGGCCCCCGTACACCGAGCGGCGTCTCCGCCGGCCCCGGACGGCGGCCTGCTGGCGGAGACCGCCGGTCACGATACCGGACCACGCGCGACACGCCAGGCCGGCGACGGCGTACGGCCTCCGACGTCGACGCAGCGTGCCGTGCCCGTCGCGCAGCGCCGCTCAACCGCCCAGCAGGGCGGCGCTCACCTCGTCCCAGATCTCCGGGCTCGCCGCCACGAGCAGTCCCCGGCCCTCGTCGGCCGGGTGGTAGTCGGCACCGTCGAACCGGCGGGCCACGCCACCGGCCTCGCGCACCAGCAACGTGCCGGGCGTGTGGTCCCACGGCAGGGTGCGCCAGAACAGCACGAACTGCTGCTCGCCGGTGAGCACGTCCAGGTATTCCCGGCCGGCGCAGTGCTGGCCGGGCAGCAGCTCACCGATGCGGCGACCGCCCTCCTCCACCCGGCGGCGGAAATCCGGGGGCAGGAACTTCGTCGCAGCGGTGCCGCGCAGCGCGCCCACCCTCGGCTCGGCCCGCGGCGCACCCAGCGACGCCCCGTCCAGCCGGGCGCCGGCGCCGAGCCGGCCCGCCGCCATCGTGCCGTCGAGCGGGTCGTACACCCAGGACGCCACCGGTACGCCGTCGGTGAGCAGCGCCGCCATCAGTGCGAACGGCCGGCGGCCGGCGGCGAAGTTGGAGGTGCCGTCGACCGGGTCGACGAGCCAGACGTCGCCGCTGCCGCGCAGGTGCCGCAGCAGGTCGGGATCGTCGGCGACGGCCTCCTCGCCGACCACCACCGAGCCGGGACGCAGCCGCCGCAGTCCTTCGGAGATCAGCGCCTCGGCCTCGCGGTCGGCGACCGTGACCACCTCGCCCGGTGCCTTCTCGGAGATGTCGGACGCGTCGAGCCGGCGGAACAACGGCACGACGACCTTGGCCGCCGCCTCCCGCAGCAGCGCGCCGACGTCGTCCAGCAGCGGGTCAGCCACGCGGCGGCAGCTTGACCACGCTGACGAAGAACTCGTCGATCTGGCGGACCACCGAGATGAAGCGCTCGAAGTCCACCGGCTTGGTCACGTAGGCGTTGGCGTGCAGCTGGTAGCTGCGCAGGATGTCCTCGTCGGCCTGCGAGGTGGTGAGCACCACGACCGGGATGCGGCAGAGCTGCGCGTCCTTCTTGATCTCCTTGAGCACCTCCCGGCCGTCGCGCCGGGGCAGGTTCAGGTCGAGCAGGATCAGGTCGGGCGTCACCGCGTCCGCGTACCGGCCCTCGCGGCGCAGGTAGGCGAGCGCCTCGGCGCCGTCGGAGACGACGGTGAGGCGGTTGCGGAGCTTGTGCTCCTCGAACGCCTCCTGGGTCATCAGCACGTCACCGGGGTCGTCCTCGACGAGCAGGACCTCGATCGGGCTCTTGCCGTCCGCGGGCGCGGTCATCCCACCGTCTCCTTCATGCCACCGTTTGTACCGTGTCGGTCCGCCTGCGCGGGCGGCTCTTCGCGTGCCTCGCCGTCCGGCTGCCGCCCGACGTCCGCCGGGTCGGTCCCGGCGCCCTCGGCGGCCGGCGTTCCGGCCGGCTCCGCGGCGTCCCCGTCCGCGGCGTCCCCGTCCGCTGCCGCCTCCGCCGCCTTGGCGGCCTCGATGTCGGCCTCCAGCGCGGGCAGCGTGAACCGGATGGTGGTGCCCTCGTCAGCGTCGGTGTCCACCCAGACCCGGCCGCCGTGATACTCCACGATCTTCTTGACGATGGCCAGTCCGATGCCGGTGCCCGGGTACGCGTCCTTCGAGTGCAGCCGCTGGAAGATCACGAAGATCTTGTCGGCGAACTCCGGTTCGATCCCGATGCCGTTGTCCCGGCAGCTGATCTCCCACTCGCCGTCCACCAGCCGCGCCGACACGTGCACCTTCGCCGGCACGTCGGGCCGGCGGAACTTCACCGAGTTGCTGACCAGGTTGACCAGCAGGTTGGTCAGCAGCGGCTCCTCGCCGCGGATGGTCGGCATCTCGCCCCAGGTCAGCTCCGCGTCGGCGTACTGCAACGCCGCCTCGGTCTGCCCCGCCACGTCGCCCATCACCTTGTTCAGGTCGACCTCGGTGAAACCGGTGGTCAACCGGCCGATCCGGGAGAACGCCAGCAGGTCGTTGATCAGCCGCTGCATGCGCTGCGCGCCGTCCACCGCGAACGCGATGTACTGGTCGGCCCGCTCGTCGAGCTGCCCGGCGTACCGCCGCTGGAGGAGCTGGCAGAAGCTCGCCACCTTGCGCAGCGGCTCCTGGAGGTCGTGCGAGGCGACGTACGCGAACTGCTCCAGGTCACGGTTGGACCGGGTCAGCTCCTCGGCCTGCTTCTGCAGCTGGCTGTTGACCCACTCGATGCGCTCCCGCGCCTCACGTACCTCGTCCAGCTCCCGGGCGATCTTCATCCGCATCTGGTCGATGTCCTCGGCGAGGCGCCGGAACTCCGGCGGGCCGGAGCCCTCGATGTGGTGCCGGTAGTCGCCGTCGGCCACCTCGCGCACCTGACTGACCAGGGCGGCCAGCGGGCGGATCAGGATCCGGTCCAGCGAGAGCAGCATGACCACGCCGGCCGCCGTCACCACGAGCGCGGCGATGATCAGCAGCACGACGAGCGTGTTGCTGGTCGAGTTGACCCGGTCGGCGGTCTCCTCCCGGACGGTGAGGATCTCGTCCTGGAGCGTGTTCACCGACGCCCTGATGCCGTCGAACTGCTGCCGGGTCGCGTCCGTGATCAGCGCCTGGCCGGCCTCCGCGCCGTCCCGCTCGACAGTGGTGATGACCGGCTCGGCCACCTGGGCCCGCCACTGTGCGGTCTGCTGCTCGACCACGTCCAGCGACCGCCGCACGTCCGGGTAGTCGGCGGAGAGGTCCCGAATCGAGGTAACCAGGCTCTGCTCGCGCTTCACGCCCTCCTGGTAGGGCTCCAGGTCGCTGCGGTCGCCGTTCACCGCGTACCCGCGCACCGACGTCTCCTGGTCGAGCAGCACGCTCATCAGCTCCTGCGCCTGGACGCGCAGCGGGCCGGTCTTGAGCAGCACCGCGTCGATGTTCTCGCGGTTCTTCGCGGCGACCACCGCCTCCGCGGCGGCCAGACCGAGCAGCAGCACCAGCACCACGCCGAGGAGCGCGACCACCCGCCGCCGCAGGGTCCACCCCTGCTGGTACGCCTTCACAGGTTCCTCCCCGTCGCCCTTCGCGCTCACTGCGTCATCTTCGTTCGCGACCGCGGAGCCGGCTCGGCGCTCACCGGCCGCTGCCCCGCGTGACCAGC
The DNA here is from genome assembly GCF_000717585.1 of Micromonospora globosa. NCBI lineage: Bacteria > Bacillati > Actinomycetota > Actinomycetes > Micromonosporales > Micromonosporaceae > Micromonospora > Micromonospora globosa. The sequence goes on along the minus strand of NZ_JNZR01000003.1, from coordinate 63,274 downwards.
AACATCGCCACGTCGTCGGCGAGCGGGCCGCCGTTTATCTGCTCGGCGCGCCCGACCAGCCAGGCGGGCAGCTCGGCCAGCGGCACCGCCCGGTTCGCCGGGTCGGCGAGCAGCCCGGTCAGGCCCGGCACGTCGAGCCGTTCGTCACCGCCGTCCACCCGGCCCTCGATCAGGCCGTCGGTGTACATCAGCAGGGACCAGTCGTCGGTGTCGAACTCCAGATCGAAGGCGACCGGGCGGCGCGGGCGTACGCCCAGAAGCAGCCCGCCCTTGGCCGGCACCGGCGCTACCTTGCCGCCGCTGAGCAGCAGCGGCGGCGGATGACCGGCGAGGCGTACGGTGGCCCGCGCCGACGCCAGGTCGAGCCGTGTGGTGGCCACCGTCGCGAAGATCTCCTGGAGGCGGCGCTCGCTCATCAGCACCTGCTCCAGCGCGGGCAGCACCTCGTCGTCCGGCACCCCGGCCAGCACCAGGGCCCGCCAGGCGACGCGCAGTTCGACACCGAGCGCCGCCTCGTCCACGCCGTGCCCGCAGACGTCGCCGACGATCAGGTCGATCCGGTCCGGCTGGGTCTGCACCACGTCGTAGAAGTCGCCGCCGATCAGCGCGGCGTGCCGGCCGGGCCGGTAGAAGGTGTGCACCGACACCTCGTCGGTGGTCATCAGCGGCTGCGGCAGCAGGCCGCGCTCCAGGCGGGCGGACTCGGCCTGGCGCAGCTCCACCTCACGCAGCCGGCGGGCGTTCTCGTCGGCCCGCTTGCGCTCGACCGCGTACCGCAGCGCCCGGGTCAGCAGGACACCGTCGACCTGGCCCTTGACCAGGTAGTCCTGCGCCCCCTCGGCGACCGCGACGATGCCCAGGTGTTCGTCCGAGCGGCCGGTCAGCACGCAGACCGCGGCGCCGCTGGCCATCTCCAGCACCCGGCGCAGCCCGTCCAGGCCCTGCGCGTCCGGCAGACCCAGGTCGAGCAGGACGCAGTCCACGCCCATCACCCGCTGCCGGGCCTCGCTGAGGCTGGTGGCGACCAGCAGGTCGATCATCGAGTTGGTCTCGGCGAGCAGCTCACCGACCAGGAAGGCGTCGCCCTCGTCGTCCTCGACCAGCAGCACCCGCAGCCGCTCGCCCGGCGGTACGCCGCCGTGCAGCCCCGCCCCGGCCGACGGCACGCGGACGGCACCCGACATGCCGGAACCCCGCTGCGGTCGGGTAACCGCCGCGAGTCGCGGGAGTTCGCTGGTGATGTCGGGCTCCTTCCGAATGCCCTGCTGATCCTGACTCAGACAACAGTCGCACACCGCGCGACCGCTGCCGGTGCGGCGGAGCGTGTGACACGTCCATCCGGACAGCGGCACGGTCGACCCACGATGTTACGCCGCAAGCGGTGTCACACCGGCAGCGCACCGACCGGGGACTGCCGCCGCAGGCCCCGGGGGTGCAGGATGATCCCCACCCCGTAGATCCACCCCGAGGAGTCCCCGTGGGCGCACCCCCCACCCGCCCCGCCGACCGCGCGTTCACCAGGCCCCGCCGCCGGCCGATCGCCGCCCTGGCCGCGCTCGCCGCGCTGCTCGCCGTCGGGGCGGGCGTCCTGGTCGGCCTCTCCACCCCGGCACCGCGCCCGGCGGACGCGCCCGCGGGCGAGTTCAGCACCGCCCGGGCGTTCCGGAACGTCGAGGTGATCGCGGCCGAGCCGCACGTGGCGGGCAGCGCCGCCAACGACCGGGTACGCGAACACCTGGTGGCGACGCTGCGCGGGCTGGGCCTTCAGACCGAGGTGCAGGACGCGGTCGCGCCCGAGGCCGGGCAGCTGTCCGGCGCGGCGGGCGGGGCGACGCTGGCCCGGGTCCGCAACGTGGTGGCCCGGCTCCCCGGCACCGACCCGACCGGGAAGGTGTTCCTGGTCTCGCACTACGACTCGGTGCAGACCGGGCCGGGCGGCAACGACGACGCCGCCGGCACCGCCGCGATCCTGGAGGTGGCCCGGGCGCTGACCACCGGCCCGCGCCCCCGCAACGACATCGTCTTCGTGCTCACCGACGCGGAGGAGGCGTGCCTGTGCGGGGCCGCCGGGTTCGCCGGCGACCATCCGCTCGCCCGCGACGGCGGGGTGGTGCTCAACCTGGAGGCGCGCGGCTCCACCGGTCCGGTGATCATGTTCGAGACGTCCCGGAACAACGCGAAGCTGGTCGAGATCTTCGGCAAGGCCGCACCGCACCCGGTGGGCACCTCGTTCGCGGTGGAGATCTACCGGGCGCTGCCGAACGACACCGACTTCACCGCGTTCCTCGACCGCGAGTTCGTCGGGCTCAACTCCGCGTACATCGACGGCGGCGCGATCTACCACACCCCGCTGGACGTGCCGGCCCGGATGGACCGGGGCAGCCTCCAGATGCACGGTGACAACGCGCTCGGCCTGGCCCGCGAGTTCGGCCGCACCGACCTGGGCGACCTGCGCGCCGGCCACGACGACACCTACTTCCCGGTGCTCGGCGGCCTGGTCCGCTACCCCGGCTGGCTGACCCTGCCGCTCGCAGTGGCCGCGCTGCTCGCTGTCGGCGCGCTCGGCTGGTTCCTGCGCCGCCGGGGCCGGGCCACCGCCGGCACGCTCGCCGCCGGCTTCGGCCTGACCCTGGTGCCGGTCGTCGTGGCCCCGCTCGGCGCGTGGCTGCTCTGGGCCGCGATCACCACGATCCGCCCCGGGTACGCCGAGCTGCTCGACCCGTACCGCCCGGTCTGGTACCGGCTCGCCGTCGTGGCGCTCGCCGCCGCGGTGCTGTTCTGCTGGTACGCGCTGCTGCGCCGCCGGGTCGGCCCGGCCGCGCTGGCGTTCGGCGGGCTGGCCTGGCTGGCCGTTTTCGGTGTGCTGCTCGCCGTGGCGGTGCCCGGCGGGGCGTACCTGACGACACTGCCGGCGCTGGCCAGCGCGCTCGCCGGTTTCGCCGCGCTCGCCACCCGCCGCGACGGACCGTGGCCGGTGGTCGCGGTGACGCTCGCCGCTGCGGTGGCAGTGGTGATCCTGCTGCCTCCGGTGGTGCTGCTGTTCCCGGCGCTCGGCATGGGCATGGGCGCGGTAGCCGCGCTCGTCGCGGTGCTGCTCGGCCTCGCCGTACTCCCGGTGGTGGACCTGCTGCACCCCCGGGCCGGCGGCCAGCGCGGCCTGCTCGCGCTGCGCGCACGCCGGCTCGGCGCGCTGCCCGCCGCGGCGGCCGCGCTGGCGGCGGTGGTGCTCGCCGGGGTCGGCCTCGCGGTGGACCGCTTCGACGCCGCGCATCCCGTGCCGACCCACCTGATGTACGCGCTGGATGCGGGCACCGGGAAGGCGGCCTGGCTGACTCGCGAGGAGAAGCCGCAGCCCTGGACCGACGGCTACGTCGACCGGAACATCGCGGTGGCCGACGACTTCCCCGGGCTGGGCAACGGCGAGATGCGCGCCGGACCGGCCACCGCCGCGCCGCTGCCCGCGCCGAAGGTGGAGACGCTCTCCGACACCCGCAACGGCGACCAGCGTGTGCTGCGGGTACGGGTGGTGCCGCAGCGGCAGGTACGCCTGCTCACGCTGCACGTCGACACCAGCACCGCGACGGTGCGGTCCGCCACCGTGGCCGGGCGGAACGTGCCGGTCGAGCCGGGCGACGGGAAGTGGGGATTCGGGGTCGTGTTCCACGCCCCGCCGCCGGAGGGCGTCGAGGTGACGCTGACTCTCGTGCCGCGCGGCGGTGCGGTGTCGGTGCGGGCCATGGACGCCAGTGACGGACTGTCCGGGGTGCCCGGGTTCCGGGAGCGGCCGGCGGGCGTGGGGGTGGTCGGCTCGCACAGCTCGGAGATGCTGGCGGTGGCGCGCACGTACCCGCTCTGACCGCCGCTTGATCGACACCACCTCGCCGAAGTGGCGGTATCCGCGCGCCGGGATACCGCCACCTCGGCGTACTGGTTGTGGGTCAGCGCCGCCCCAGCACCTCGGCGACCCGCAGGAAACCGTCCGCGCCGTGGCCCAGCCCGACGGCCCGGCGGGCCATGCCCTCGGCCGCACGCATCACCCCGGCGTCGATGCCGTGCGCCTCGGACGTGTGGACGATGTGCGCCATGGACGACACGGCGGAGGTGATCGGGTTGCCGTCGCCGGGGAAGATCCCCGTGTCCATCTCCGCCGCACCCTCCTCGAAGATCGGCGGCAGGATCGCGGCGATGCCGGCGGCGAACGGCACGATTTCCCCGGCCGTCACGCCCTCCGCCTTCGCCACCGCCAGCGCGTGCGCGTAGCCCGCCATCGCGGTCCAGAAGATGTCGAGCAGCGCGATGTCGTACGCAGCCGCGCGCCCGATCTCCTCGCCGAGGTGCGTGTGGGTACCGCCCAGCGCGTCGAGCACCGGCTGGTGCTCCTGGTAGAGGCCGGCCGGACCGCTGTAGATGAGCACCGCGTCCGGGGTGCCGATGGTGGTGGTCGGCGTCATGATCGCGCCGTCCAGGTACCGGATGGCGTGTCCGGCCGCCCACCGCGCGGTGTCCCGGGCCCGGTCCGGGGTGTCGGCCGTCAGGCTGACGACCGTTCGGCCCGTGAGTGCGGCGGCCACCGCCTCGCGTCGCAGGATGGCGTCCGACGCGTCGTAGTTCACCACGCAGACCACAGTCAGCTCGCTCGCGGCGACCGCCTCCTCGGCGGTCCGGGCGCTCGTCGCGCCCCGCTCGACCAGCTCGCGGTCCTTGCCGGGCGTGCGATTCCAGACCGTCGTCGGCACTCCGGCGCTCAGGAAGGCGCCGGCCAGCGCACGACCCATCGGTCCCAGACCGAGCACCGTGACAGACTTGTCGGGATTGGTGTTCACGCAGACTCCTCTTGTCGAACGGACGCAGATGACGCGCAGCCGGGCCCAGGATCTGAACGTCTGTGGAGTGACGGCCGCGATCGCCGTCATCGACGGCAAGTGGAAGACAGCCCTGCTCTGGCTGCTGGAATCCGGCCCGCGCCGCCCCGGAGAGCTGCGCCGGCAGCTTCCGGGCCTCACCGAGAAGGTGCTGACTCAGGCGCTACGGGAGATGGAGGGCGACGGACTGGTGCACCGGGAGGCGTACGAGGTGCTGCCGCTGAAGACCGAGTACTCGCTCACCACTTTCGGCCGCGACCTCGCCGAGGCGCTGGCACCTCTCTCCGACTGGGGCCACCGCCGCCTGGACAAACTCGCCGAAGCCCGCACCGCCTCCTGACCTGTCCTTTTCCGCCTCCACCCACAACCAGGTTCGTCGCGGTCGCGCACGCCGACAAGTACCCACAAAAAAGTGGCTACGCCTGTCGATCGACCGCGAGACTCGGGTCATGGAATTCTTCTGCTACCACCGCGATCGGCTCGACTCGGCAACTCTGCGCCAGGAGCTGATCGAGGAGCACTGGTCCTACATGGACGGGTACGCGGAGCAGATGATCGCTCGCGGGCCGACCCTCGTCGACGACGGTTCACCGACCGGCAGCGTGCACATCCTGGCCCTGCCCGGCCCCGCCGCCGCCCGGGCGTTCGCCTTCGACGAGCCCAACTACCAGGCCGGCGCGTACCGGGACGTGATGCTGCGCCGGTGGCGCAACATGCTGGGCCGCACCATGTGGGACTTCCCCGGCGGCCGGACCGGCGGCAACCGCTACCTGGTGCTCGGTCTCGGTCCGGAGCAGAGCGCCGGCCGGGTGTTGCCGCAGCGGCAGGACGAGCTGATCGCGTACGGGCCGCTGCTGTCCGACGACGGCGCGAGGTGGCTCGGTACGGCGGCGCTGGTGCGAGCGGCCGACCCGGACGAGGCTCGGGCGGTGCTGGCCGCCGACCGGTACGCCGACGTCGAGGTGCACAACTGGGTGTTCGGCGGCCGCCCGGCGTAACCGGCTACTCGTGATCTCCCAAGCGCAGCAGGAGACCTGCGGGCTGCGTCGTGCCGCCGTGGATGGGCGCGGCGTTCAGCAGCCGATGTCCCGGCAGCAGCGCCAGTAAATCGGGACGTTGTGCCGGTCCGACCCGGGTCTCACCGTATTCCCCCATGTCGTAGGCGACGTACGGCTCGGTGAACTGAAGGCGCAGCAACTCGCCGGCGGGGGCGATTCGCCGACTGGGACACGCCGCCAAGTATCCACAGGTGGCTAGGCTGGCGACGTGCCAAGCGATCCGGAGCGTGTACGGCAGGCGCTGGCGATGTGGGACGGTTTCCCCGTTCACCGCGAGCCGCGCCCGATCGTGCTGACAGCGATGGGCGTCACGGCGCTCGACCGACTCATGGTGGACACGCAGTGGCGGTCGTTGTTCGACGCCCCCGGCGTCCCGGAGTCCGAGTTACCGCCGGAGATCGTGCCGGCCGCCGTCGACTACTGCCGTGACGTGCAGAGCGGGGCGCAGAGACCGCTGGCGAACATCATCCGGGCGAACGGACCGTTCGCCACCGACCGAGGCACTCGCGAACTCCCGGCGTGGATGATGCACCCCGACGACCGGCGATGGCCGTTCATCGCTCTGGACCCGGACTTCGAACGTCGGATGACGTGGCGGCCACCCGGCGTAGGAGCCGCTCATCACGAGGAGGCCGTGCTCGCGCACGATGGGCGCACTCTGACGTTCCGGTTCATCGGAACGCCCGCGCAATATGCCGACTACCCAGACGCCGTGGTGTTCGAGACGGACACGGCGGTGCTCGTCGAACCGGTGGAGGTCGCCCGCGACGGAGACGGCTATCGGCTGGCCTACGCCGAGGAGCGCGAGGTGGTGGTGCGCCTGGCCGCTCCGCTCGGCAACCGGGTCCTGATCGGCATCGGGCACGGTCCCGGAACAACCACCTTCGGCCTCCCCATAACGGTGCTCACCGCGGCCTGACCGAGGTGAGCAGACGCGATGGCCACCACCCCAGAGCGCCTGAGCGTTGTCCGGTCTCGGGAGCCACATGACAGATCGGTATCAGGACCTGCGTGACTCTCGGCGAGAGCGCGGAAGCGACCGGCTGTGCCGTCCGAGCACGTCAAGCCGTCCCGGGCGTTGATCGACGGCGTCTGCGCTCCCAACGGGCTCGTCGCTCGGCATAGGCACGCCGCGCATCCGACAGACTGACCGGCCGTTCGGCGTAGGCACGACGTGCATCCGTCAGACTGAGCGAACCGTTGGGGCCACCCCGCACCGTGTCAGCGTCCTCGTCGTCCTGCCCGTCGTCCTCCCAACCGCAGGCGAAGCAGATCTCGAACTGACCTCGCCCTTCGAGCGTCGGGTGCCGGCAGCAGGGACACGCGTAGGGTTCGCCACCCGCTTCAGCCACCACAGAACGCTGGTTCAACCCCTCGACGTACTGCTCAAACCACCTGGTGCGACTCGCGAGTTCTTCTGCGGACGGCCCCTCCTGCTTGCCGGCATGCTCGTCCATCCTCTGCACCTAACGTTGTCGATCGGTTGACGTGGCTCGTATACCGCTACTTCCAGCGGAAGTGCACGAACAGCCGGCCGAAGTTCTTCGAGTCCTTCTCGACCCGGTGGTAGAGCTGCTTCACGTCCTTCTGGTCGAGGAAGCGCAGCACCTTCTTCTTCAGCGCGCCCGACCCCTTGCCCGGGATGATCTCCACGAGCGTGGCCTTCTTCGCCACCGCCTCGTCCATGATCCCGCGCAGCGCACGATCGATGTCGTGGCCCTTGTTGTAGATGTCGTGGAGGTCGAGCTTGAGCTTCACGGTCCCATCCTAGGTACGCGGAAGGGCAGCCCGCCCGGGCTGCCCTTCCGCGTGATCAGTCAACGACCGACCTTGCCCTCCACCCGGCGCAGGGCGGTGGCGTAGTCGGTGTTCGTCGAGTACATCGCGGCCGCGATGCGCAGGTGCCGCAGCGCGTCCACGGGCCGGTTCATCCGCTCCAGCGTGCGGCCGAGCACGTGGTGCGCGTAGTGGTCGCTCGGGTCGCGGTCGACCAGCGCGCGCAGCTGCTCCTCGGCCCGGTTGAGCTGGGCCGACTGGAAGTACGCGCGGGCCAGCAGCTGCCGGACCGAGGAGTTGTCCGGCTCCGCCTCGATGATCGGTTCGAGCAGCCGGGCCGCTCCGGTCGGGTCACCCGCTTCGAAGAACATGGTCGCCCGCCGGTACTCCGCCAGAAGATCCACTCGACCCACCTCCTCGTGTCGCGCCAGGCCTTGGTCCGACGCTGGCACAACACCGGCGCAAGCGCGAGTGTTCCTGCGGTCGAAGATCAGGTGGTCGGGTCGTACCGGCCGCCGATCAGGTCCCAGGCCCGGACACCACCGACGATTCCGGCCGTGTTCGGGACGATCACCACGTCGTCGCCCATCCGGGCCACCTGCTCGGGCCGGATCAGCCGGGAGTTGCCGCCGCCGAGATAGAGCCGGTCCCAGCGGAACACCGGCCGCAGGCCGTCCACCACCTGCCGGATCCGCCGCGACCAGAACGCGTCGCCGAGGCGCCGCCGTTCCGGCTCCCCCACGTACGTGTCGTAGGTGGTGTTCCACCGCACCGGCGCGTGCGACAGCTCCAGGTGCGGCGCCAGCACCCCGCCGTCGAACAGCGCGCTGCCCAGCCCGGTGCCGAGCGTCAGCACCAGCTCGCAGCCGGTCCCGGCGACCACGCCCGCGCCGTGCACCTCGGCGTCGTTCAGCACCAGCGCCGGCACGCCGAACGCCCCGGCCAGCGCGGTGCGCGCGTCGTACCCGGACCACTCGGCCAGCAACTCGGGGTCGACGCGGCTGCGCGGCCCGGAACGGGTCACGTAGTGCGGCGTCGCCACCACGACGCCGTGCCGGATCATGCCGGGCATGCCGACGGTGAGCCGGTCCGCCGTGGGCAGGCGGGCGCCGAGATCCAGCAGCGTCTTGACGAACAGGCCGGGCGGCAACGGGTACGGCGTGGGCACGCGCAACGGCCGCGCGCGCATGGTTCCGGCGGCATCCAGTACGGAGGCCTTGATCCCGCCGCCACCACAGTCGATCGCCAGTGTGGTCACCACGGCTGTGAGTCTCCCTCAGACCGGCGCCGCCGCGAGCGCGGGTCACGGTAATCCGGATGTGCCCGCCGGTAGGCTCGATCACCTGATGAGCGCCACGTTGATCGCCAAGGACCTCACCGCCGGCCACGGTGACCGCATCCTCTTCGAAGACCTCGACCTGGTCGTCGCGCCCGGCGACGTGGTGGGGCTGGTCGGGGTCAACGGCGCGGGCAAGTCCACGCTGCTGCGTACCCTCGCCGGTCTTGCCCCCCGCGAGCAGGGCTCGGTCTCGCTGAGCCCGCCCACGGCGACTGTCGGCTACCTGCCGCAGGAGCCGGAGCGCCGGCCCGGCGAGACGGTCCGCGGCTTCCTGGCCCGGCGGACCGGGGTGACCGCCGCGCAGGCCGCGCTTGATGCCGCCACCGAGGCGCTCACCGCCGGGTCAGCGGGCGCCGACGACGCGTACGCGAACGCCTTGGAACGCTGGCTCGACCTCGGCGGCGCGGATCTGGACGAGCGGGCCGAGCAGGTCGCGGCGGAGCTGGGTCTCGACGTCGACCTGGACCACCCGATGACCGGACTGTCCGGCGGGCAGGCCGCCCGCGCCGGGCTCGCGTCGCTGCTGCTCAGCCGGTACGACGTCTTCCTGCTCGACGAGCCCACGAACGACCTGGACCTGGCCGGGCTGGACCGGCTGGAACGCTTCGTCACCGGCCTGCGGGCCGGGACCGTGCTGGTCAGCCACGACCGGGAGTTCCTCACCCGCACCGTCAACCGGATCGTCGAGCTGGACCTGCACCAGCGGCAGGTCAAGCGCTACGGCGGCGGCTACGCGGCCTACCTGGAGGAGCGCGCGGTGGCGCGCCGGCACGCCCGCGAGGAGTACGAGGAGTACGCCGACACGAAGGCCGACCTGGAGGCGCGCGCCCGCACCCAGCGGGCGTGGATGGAGAAGGGCGTCAAGAACGCCCGCCGCAAGGCCACCGACAACGACAAGATCGGCCGCAAGTACCGCGCCGAGTCGACCGAGAAGCAGGCCGCGAAGGCCAAGCAGACCGCCCGGCTGATCGAGCGGCTGGACGTGGTCGAGGAGCCGCGCAAGGAGTGGGAACTGCGGATGGAGATCGCCGCCGCGCCCCGCGCCGGCGCCGTCGTGGCCTCGCTCCGGCAAGCGGTGGTACGCCGTGGCGGCTTCACGCTCGGCCCGGTGGACCTCCAGATCGACTGGGCCGACCGGGTGGCGATCACCGGGGCGAACGGCTCCGGCAAGAGCACCCTGCTCGCCGCGCTGCTCGGGCGGCTGCCACTGGACGAGGGACACGCCGCGCTCGGCCCGGGTGTGGTGGTCGGCGAGGTCGACCAGGCCCGGGGACTGTTCCTCGGCGACCAGCCGCTGCTGGAGGCGTTCGGCGCCGCCGTACCCGATCTCGCCCCGGCGGACGTGCGGACACTGCTGGCCAAGTTCGGGCTGCGCGCCGAGCATGTGCTGCGGCCGGCGGCGACGCTGTCCCCCGGCGAGCGGACCCGGGCCGCGCTGGCCCTGCTCCAGGGCCGGGGCGTCAACCTGCTGGTGCTCGACGAGCCGACGAACCACCTCGACCTGGCCGCGATCGAGCAGTTGGAGTCGGCACTGGCGAGCTACCCGGGAACGCTGCTGCTGGTGACCCACGACCGGCGGATGCTCGACGCGGTGAGCGTGAACCGGCGGCTGCGCGTGGCGGACGGACGGATCGCCGAACACTGATCCGTGCCGACCGGCGCGCGCGGGTCCACAATGAGCGCATGCTCAAGTGGGAGTACGCGCTGCTGGTCCGCCGCCGCCAGGCCGCCGCCACCGACGCCGGGTGGGAGGTCGTCTTCATCTGGTACGGCCCGGACGGCTCCATGATCGACGTGACGCCGTACGGCGACACCGCGCTGGCCCACCTGAACCGGGCCGGTGACCAGGGCTGGGAACTGGTCGCGATGAGCGAGGACCCGTCGCTGCCGGGCAACAACGAGCTGCACCGCTACCACCTCAAGCGCCCGAAGGCAGCGGCTGCCCAGCCGCGCCAGCGCATGCGAGGCTCCCGCACAGTCCGCCGAACCCTCTCCCCCTGACCGCCCCCGTCCCCGCCCTACCCCCTGTCCCTCTGTTCCCCCTGTTCCCGTCGATCTTGCAGTTGCCGCCCTTCAGGTGCCCCTTTTGCGAGCTTGGTCCGGGCGGCAAGCGCAAGATCGACGGCGGCGGGGGCGCGGGAGCCGGCATCGGCGCGCACACCCCGACCGCTGCCCCGGTGATCAAGGAGTTTGCGTCATTGTCGTGCTCGAAACAGGACACGAACTCCTTGATCACCGAGGTCGGCGGGGCGACGCTGGCAGGACACGAACTCCTTGATCAATTTGTGACGGGGGGGCGGGCTCGGTGCCTGGGGGCATATTGGGGTGAATCGGGGGTAACGGGCCGCCGGAGGTGGCGCATGGTGGCGATGGGGCAGACCGCGCTCTCGGGTGAGCGACTCCGGCAGACCGACGGCTTCCTCGCCGAGGCGTGGGCCGACATGGTCCGGCACGACGAGCGGCTGCGCGGAACGGCGGTCGAGGTGCGCTTCGACCGTGGGGTGGCGCACCTGACCGGCGAGGTCGCCGACCCGGAACAGCTACGGCGGGTACGGGAGCTGATCGGCCGGCTGTCCGGCGTACTCGGCGTCTGGTGCCGGGTCAGCGTGGCCGGGCGGGCGCCGGTGGTGGTCGACCTGGGCTGCGGTGCGACCAAGCAGTGGCCGGGCAACCTGGGACTGGACATCTATCCGGCGCCGGGGGTGAACGCGGTCGCCAACCTGGCCGGCTCACTGCCGCTGCGCGACGACTCGGTGGACGTGTTCTTCGCGGTGCACATCGTCGAGCATCTGATCGACTTCCTGCCGCTGTTCGACGAGTGCCACCGGGCGCTGCGGCCGGGCGGGGTGCTGCACGTGATGAGTCCCTGGTGGCGGCACGTCAACGCGGTGGCCGACCCGACGCACGTACGCCTGCTCGACGTGCAGACGTTCAAGGGCATCTGCGGCCAGCGCCCGCCGGGCACGCCACGCTGGTACCCGCTGCACGTCGGCTGCGACGGCGCCTCGATCTTCGCCGACCTCACCCCGCTGCCACCGGACGCCCCTGCCCCGCCCTCCTCCCACCTTGCCCGCTTCTTCGACTGAAGCCGCGCCGGCCGACCCGAGGGACCGCCCCGTCGATCATGAGGTTGACGGCACTCAAGGAGATCGACTTCGCCGTCAACTTCATGATCGACGGCAAAACAGGGCTAGGCGGATTCGCGCAGGGCCAGGTGGTGGGGGGCCACCAGCTCGCGGGGTGGGGACTCGCGATCGGGGCCCAGGCGGCCCGCCAGCAGCTCGACCGCGAGGCGGGCGATGCGCTCCTTGTCGGGGACGACCGTGGTCAGCGTCGGAATCGAGAAGCGACCGTCCTCGATGTCGTCGAAGCCGGCCACCGCGACGTCCTCGGGCACGCGCAGGCCCATCTCGTGCAGGGCACGCAGCGCGCCGAGCGCAAGGGTGTCGTTGAAGCAGAAGACGGCGTCGGGGCGTACCCCCGTGGTGAGCAGGTGCCGCATGGCGGCGGCGCCGTCCGCGCGGTGCCAGGCCGGCGCGGGCGCCACCAGGCGGTCGTCGTAGGCGATGCCGGCCTCGGTCAGCGCGGCGGTGTAGCCGGCCAGGCGGAGCCGGGCGCTGGCGCCCTCGGGGGTGCGCTGCGAGCCGATGGCGGCGATCCGGCGGCGGCCGAGCCCGATCAGGTGGGCGGTGATCTCGCGGGCGGCGGCCACGTTGTCGATCATCACGTGGTCGGCGGGGCCGTGGTCGACGCGTTCGCCGAGCAGCACCATGGGCAGGCCGGCCAGCGCGGCGAGGTCGTCGGCGGTGAGCGCGAGCGGGCTCAGGATCAGTCCGTCGATCATGTGGTCGCCGATCCCGCTGGCGGCCTTGCGCTCCTGCTCGGAGCGGCCGCCGGTCTGGTCGATCAGCACCGTCCAGCCGTGGTCGGCGGCGGCGGTGACGACGTGCCGGGCCAGCTCGGCGAAGTAGGGGATGTCCAGTTCGGGTACGGCCAGCGCGATCACCCCGGTGCGCCCCTTACGCAGGTTGCGGGCCGACAGGTTGGGCCGGTAGTTGAGCGCGGCGATGGCCTCCTCGACGCGGGCCCGGGTGTCGGCGCGCACGTGCTGGTAGCCGTTGACGACGTTGGAGACGGTCTTCACCGACACTCCGGCGCGCTCCGCGACGTCCTTGAGCCTGTGCCGCACTGCACTTCCTTCCGGTGAACGCTGGCCGCACTGTACCGCGCCACGACGACGCGACTGCCTCTTTACACGAGCGCTTACAACGTTGTAGAAACCACTGACAGCGGAGTGACCGCGGTCACCCGCACCAGCAGCGAGGGAGAGGTTGGCATCGTGCCGAACGCGCAGCTCACGATCGATCCGGCGTTCCGGGTCGCGCCGGCGGACCGCCGGATCTTCGGTTCCTTCGTCGAGCACATGGGGCGCTGCGTCTACGGCGGGGTGTACGAACCGGGCCACCCCACAGCCGATCGGCGAGGGCTGCGGCGCGACGTGCTGGACCTGACCCGTGAGCTGGGCGTCTCGGTGGTCCGCTACCCGGGCGGCAACTTCGTCTCCAGCTACCGCTGGGAGGACGGCATCGGCCCGGTCGGTGACCGCCCGCGCCGGCTCGACCTGGCCTGGAAGACCATCGAGACCAACGAGTTCGGGCTGGACGAGTTCATGACCTGGGCGGCGGAGGCCGGGGTCGAGCCGATGATGGCTGTCAACCTCGGCACCCGCGGCGTCACCGAGGCGCTCGAACTGCTGGAGTACACCAACCACCCGGGCGGCAGCCAGCTGTCCGACCTGCGCCGCAAGCACGGCGCCGAGAAGCCGTACGGGGTGCGGCTGTGGTGCCTCGGCAACGAGATGGACGGGCCGTGGCAGGTCGGGCACAAGACCGCCGACGAGTACGGCCGCCTCGCCGCCGAGACCGCCCGCGCGATGAAGATGATCGACCCCTCGATCAGCCTGGTCGCCTGCGGAAGCTCCAACCGGGGCATGCCCACGTTCGCCTCGTGGGAGGCGACGGTGCTGGAGCACACCTACGAGCACGTCGACTACATCTCCGCCCACACCTACTACGACCCGTCCGACGGCGACCGGGCCAGCCTGCTCGCCTCCGCCGTCGACATGGACGCCTTCATCACCGAGGTCGTCGCCACCGCCGACCACGTCGGCGCCAAGCTGCGGCAGAAGCGCAAGCTGAAGATCTCGTTCGACGAGTGGAACGTCTGGTACCAGTCCCGCCTCCAGTCCGACCTGGACCGGCGCGGCTGGGTCGAGGCGCCCGCGCTGATCGAGGACGACTACACAGCCGTCGACGCGGTGGTGGTGGGCGACCTGCTGATCACCCTGCTCCGGCACGCCGACCGCATCGGCGTGGCCTGCCAGGCGCAGCTCGCGAACGTGATCGCCCCGATCCGTACCCGCAACGGCGGCCCGGCCTGGCGGCAGAGCATCTTCCACCCGTTCGCGCTGACCGCCCGGTACGCCCGCGGCACCGTGCTGCGGACCGAGCCCACCGGCCCGACCTACGAGACCCCGCGGTACGGCGACGTGCCCGCGCTGGACACCGTCGCCGTGCACGACGAGGAGAGCGGCGAGCTGGCCGTCTTCGCGGTCAACCGCAGCTCGCAGGACCTCCCGCTCGACCTGGACCTGCGCGGCCTGCCCGGCCTGCGGGCCGAGGCGCACACCACGGTGGCGGCCGGAACCGACCCGAACGCCACGAACACCGAAGCGGACCCGGAGCGGGTCACGCCCCGGGACCTCACCACACCCACTGTCGACGGCGGCCGGGCCTCCGTGCTGCTGCCGGCCACCTCCTGGAACCTGCTGCGCTTCGTGCCGGCGCTGTGACCAGCAAATACTCCATCCCGTCCCCCAAGGAGTACCCATGATCCAGAACGAGATGAGCCGGCGGCGCCTGCTCGGGCTCGGCGTCGGGCTCGGCGCGGCGGCCACGCTGACACTCAGCGGCTGCGGCGGCGGCAGCAGCTCCGACAGCTCCGGCGCCTCCGGCAACGGCGGCAAGGACTACACCGGCCCGAAAGTCGACCTGAAGCTGTGGAACGGCTTCACCGGCGGCGACGGCGACATCTTCAAGACGCTCGTCCAGCAGTTCAACAGCGAGCACAAGAACATCGCGGTCAGCGTGATCACGTACCAGTGGGAGGACTACTACAGCAAGCTCCCCGGCGCGGTCTCCAGCGGCAACGGACCGGACATCGCGGTCATGCACATGGACCAGCTCGCCACGTTCGCCGCCCGCGGCGTGATCACCGAACTGGACGACGTGGCGAAGGCGCTGGAGCTGAGCGAGGGCGACTTCGCCCCGACTGTGTGGAAGGGCGGCCTCTACAACGACAAGCGGTACGGCATCCCGCTCGACATGCACCCGCTGGGCTTCTACTACAACAAGGCGGTCATGCAGAAGGCCGGCCTGGACCCGGAGAAGCCGCCGGCCACCAGGGACGAGTACATAGCCGCGCTCACCGAGCTGAAGAAGTCCGGCGTGCAGGGCTTCTGGGTCAGCCCGTTCCAGTTCACCGGCGGCATGACGTACTACAGCCTGCTGCACCAGTGGGGCGGCACCGTCTTCGACGCCGAGGTGGCGAAGGCGACGTTCAACTCCGACCCGGCTGTCGAGGCGTGCACCTGGCTGGTCGACCTGATCAAGCAGGGCCACTCCCCCGCGAACGTCGGCCAGGACGCCGACTACCTGGCGTTCAAGAGCGGCAAGAACGCGTTCACCTGGAACGGCATCTGGCAGATCAACGACCTGAAGAAGAGTCCGAACGTGCAGTGGGGCGTCGCGCCGCTGCCGCAGATCGGCAGCCAGAAGGCCGCCTGGGCGAACTCGCACAACTTCACAATCGTCAAGCAGCGCTCCGCGAACGCCGACAAGACCGCCGGGGCGAAGGTGTTCATCAACTGGCTGAGCCAGCACTCGCTGGACTGGGCCAAGGGCGGCCAGGTGCCGGCCCGCAAGGCGGTCCGCGAGAGCAGCGAGTTCACCGCGCTCACCGAGGTCAACGCGCTCGCCCCGGAACTGGAGTACGCCGCGTTCCCGCCCGCCGCGCCCGGCCTGGGCGAGGTCATCCTGACCTTCTACAGCGCCTTCAACGAGGCGGCGCTGGGCAAGAAGTCGCCGAAGCAGGCGCTCGACGACGGCGTGGCCAAGGCGAACAAGCAACTGGAGGACAACCGCAAGAAGTACGGGAACTGATCCGCCGTGGCGGACGTGATCGAGGTCGGGGCGGCGCGTGACGGCGCGCCGCCACCGGCGGCACGCACCCGCCGCCGGGGCGCGACGGAACGCGGCAACCGGACGACGCCGTACCTCTTCCTCGCGCCGTACCTGATCCTGTTCGGCGTCTTCGGCCTGGCGCCGATCCTGTTCGGGGTCTGGATCAGCCTGCACCAGTGGGATCTGCAACTGCCCAACCGGCCGTTCGTCGGGCTCGGCAACTACCGGGACCTGTTCTCCAGCGACTCGGCGATCTACGGGGACTGGTGGTCGAGCGTCCGGGCCACCGGGATCTTCACGCTGTTCTCCGTACCGCTGCTGGTGGTCGTACCGCTCGGGCTGGCGCTGCTGCTCAACCGCTCGTTCCCCGGCCGGACGTTCTTCCGGGCCGCGTTCTTCGCGCCGTACGTGCTGGGCGTGGCGGTGATCGGCCTGCTCTGGCGGTTCCTGCTCGACGCCAACCTGGGCCTGGTCAACCGGCTGCTCGGCGTGCTCGGGCTCCCCTCGGACACGCCGTGGGTGACCGACGTGCCGTGGGCCTGGGTGTCACTCGTCGGCGTGACCGTGTGGTGGACGTGCGGCTTCAACGCAGTGATCTACCTGGCCGGTCTCCAGGACATCCCGGCCGAGCTGTACGAGGCGGCCAAGGTGGACGGCGCGGGCGCGTGGGACCGGTTCCGCCACGTCACGATCCCCGGCCTGCGGCCGGTGATGCTGTTCGTCTTCACCACCACGATCCTCGCCTCGGCGAACGTGTTCGGGCAGGCGTTCCTGATCACCCAGGGCGCGCCCGGCGAACAGACCCGCACGGTGGTCTGGCGGATCGTCGACGAAGGGCTGCGGGACTACGACGCCGGGCGGGCCGCCGCGATGAGCGTGTTCTTCGCGCTGATGCTCGCAGTGGTGAGCGTCGTCAACTTCCGGCTGTTCCGCTACCGGGAAGACTGAGGGGACGACATGAGGAACATGCGCGCGGTGGCGCGGTACGGCGTACTGCTGCTGATCACCGCGATCTTCGTGACCCCGCTGGTCTGGATGCTGCTGACGTCGGTGAAGACGTACGACGACGCGCAGCGGGTGCCGCCCGGCTGGCTGCCGAACCCGTTCTCCACCTACGGCTATCAGCAGATCGTCGACAACGCGGCGAACCCGGTGCTGCGCTGGTTCGTCAACAGCATGCTGGCGGCCACCCTGCACACGCTGCTGGTGCTGGTGACCGCGTCGATGGCCGCGTACGCGCTGGCCCGGATGCGGTTCCGCGGCCGCAAGGTGCTGTTCGCGCTGATCGTGGGCACGCTGTTCCTGCCGCCCACCTCGCTGATCATCCCGAACTTCATCATCGCCGAGCGGCTGAACTGGATCGACACGCTCACAGTGGTGATCGTGCCGGGTGCGGCGAGCGCGTTCGGGGTGTTCTTCCTGCGCCAGTTCTTCCTGTCCATCCCGGCCGAGTTGGAGGAGGCGGCGGTGCTGGACGGCGCGAACCACTGGCAGGTCTTCCGCCGGGTGCTGCTGCCGCTGTCGAAGCCGGCCCTGGCGACGCTGGCGGTGCTGTCGTTCCTGACCAACTGGAACGACTTCCTCTGGCCGGTGTACGTGCTGTTCAGCCCGGAACGGCTGACGCTGCCGGCGGGCCTGGGCCTGCTCCAGGGCGCGTACGTGACCGACTATCCGGTCATCATGGCGGGCGCGGTGCTGGCGAGCGTACCGGTGCTGATCCTGTTCGTGTTCGCCCAGCGGCACGTCATCCAGGGCGTCTCCCGCAGCGGCCTGAAGGGGTGAGCGGGTAAGGAAGGGCCCGCCTCAGGGGGTGGGGGCGGGCTCGGGGGTGTCCGAGTGCTCGCGACGGGCGAGCCGGTTCTTGCGGTGGCCGTACCCGAAGTAGATGACCGCGCCGAGCAGCATCCAGGCGAGGAACCGCAGCCAGGTCTCCACCGACAGGTTCAGGCTCAGGTAGAGGCAGGCCACTGCGGTGACGATCGGCAGCACCGGCGAGAACGGCACCTTGAACGGCCGCTCCAGGTCGGGGCGGCGCCTGCGCAGGATCGGCACCGCGATCGCGACCAGCGTGAACGCGCAGAGCGCGCCGATGCTGACCAGGTCGGCCAGCGCGGACAGCGGCAGGAAACCGGCGAGCAGCGCCACCGCGACGGTCATGATCCCGGCGATCCGGTACGGGGTGCCCCAGCGCGGGTGCACCTTGGCGATGGCGGGTGGGATGAGCCCGTCGCGGGCGATGGCGAAGCCGATCCGGCCCATCGCCACCAGGTCGACCAGGATCACGCTGGTGAGCCCGGCGACGGCGGCGATGGAGACGAGCACCGCGGCCCAGCCGGCGCCGACCGCCCGGAACGCGGACGCGATGGGCGCGCCCTCGTCGATCTCGGTGTACTTGACCATGCCGACAACGACGAGCGAGACACCGATGTAGAGCACCGTGGAGATGAGCAGCGTGCCGAGCAGACCCAGCGGCAGGTCCCGCTTGGGCTTGCGGGTCTCCTCACCCAGGTTCGCCACGGCCTCGAACCCGGTGTACGCGAAGAACACCACTGCGGCGGCGGTGAGCACCCCGGCGAAGCCGAAGACGGACGGCTCCAACCCGAAGATCGCCTGGGTGACCGGCTGCTTGACGCCGTCGTCCCCGGCCCCGGCCGGCTCGGCGGACGGGATGAACGGGCTGAGGTTGGCCGCCTTGACGAAGAACAGCCCGGCGATGATGACGAAGGCACAGATCGCCACCTTGACCAGCACGAGCAGGTTGGTGACCCGGGCCGACTCGCGGATGCCGACGACGGCGACCACACCGAGCACCAGCACGATGCCGATCGCGCCGAGGTTGACGACGCTGCCCTCCTCGGCGAACCAGGCGCTGGGCAGGCCGAACAGGTCGGCGAGGTAGCCGGACCAGCCACGGGCGACCACCGCCGCGCCGAGCGCGAACTCCAGCAGCAGGTCCCAGCCGATGATCCAGGCGACGATCTCGCCCATCGTCGCGTACGCGTAGGTGTAGGCGCTGCCGGCGGTCGGCACGCTGCTGGCGAGTTCGGCGTAGCAGAGCGCGGCGAGCAGCGCGACCAGGCCGGCGATGCCGAACGAGATCACCACACCCGGCCCGGCGCTGTTGCGCGCCTCGACACCGGTGAGCGTGAAGATGCCGGTGCCGATCACGATGCCGATGCCGAAGCCCATCAGGTCGACCGCGCCGAGCCGGCGCCGCAGGCCCGGTTTGCCGTCCTCGCCGTCGGCGTCGCCCTGGGCGAGCACGTCGCCGATCGGCTTGGTCCGCAGGACCGACATCTGATCACCTCCCCCGCCGTGCGGCCGCCACGGTGGCGGTCCGTGACCGGGCAAGCTACCCAGCCGTTTTCCGCTCCAATCCCGCACGGCGTGTCTCGGAATCGTCACGATCCGGCCGATCGGACGACGCCGGACATCGATCGGCCCTCAGGGTCTTGCGCCGGGCACGGATAGATGAAAGTTTTCTACCGGAGGTATGGGTATCGCGGCGAATCTTGCCGTGACGCCCCGCCGCCGACCGTCCCCCCGGACCCGACGAAGGGACCGCACCGCATGAAGGCAACTCGGCTCGGAGCCGCCGCGCTGGCCGCGGCGCTGCTCGGCACGCTGGTCGCCGGCACACCGGCGCAGGCCGCCCCCGGCGACAACACAGGCACCGCCACTTCCCCCTCCACCGACTGCGTCACCGACCCGGCCACCCCCAAGCGCCAGTTCCGGGCCATGTGGATCGCCTCGGTGACGAACATCGACTGGCCCAGCAAGGGTTCCTGGACCGCGCCGGACCAGGTGGCCAAGCAGAAGGCCGAATACCTGGCCTGGCTCGACCTGGCCCAGAAGCTCAACCACAACGCCGTCGTGGTCCAGGTCCGCCCGACCGCGGACGCGTTCTGGCCCTCGCCGTACGAGCCATGGTCGGAGTACCTGACCGGCGTACGCGGCAAGAACCCCGGCTGGGATCCGCTGGACTTCCTGGTCGCCGAGTCGCACAAGCGCAACCTGGAGTTCCACGCCTGGTTCAACCCGTACCGCGTCTCCATGCCCGCGCCCGGCGGCGCCGGCGCCGACCTGTCGCAACTGGCCCCGGACAGCCCGGCCCGCCAGCACCCCGACTGGGTCTTCGCCTACCCGCCGGCCGGCGTCGCCGGCAGCCGGCTCTACTACAACCCCGGCGTCCCCGAGGTCCGCGAGTTCGTCCAGACTGCGATGATGGACGCGGTCAAGCGGTACGACATCGACGGCGTGCACTTCGACGACTACTTCTACCCGTACCCGAGCGGCACCCACCAGGTGCCCGACGACGCCACGTTCGCGGCGTACAACAGGGGCTTCACCGACAAGGCCGACTGGCGGCGGGACAACATCAACCTGCTGATCCAGGAGATGAACGCCAAGATCAAGGCGGTCAAGCCGTATGTGAAGTTCGGCGTCAGCCCGTTCGGCATCTGGCGCAACGCGTCGGCCGACCCGAACGGCTCGGACACCACCGGCTCGCAGTCGTACGACATCATCTCCGCCGACTCCCGCAAGTGGGTCAAGGAGGAGTGGATCGACTACATCGTGCCGCAGCTCTACTGGTACATCGGCCAGTACCCGGCCGCCGACTACGCCCGGCTGGTGCCGTGGTGGGCCGAGCAGGTGCGCGGCACGCGGGTGCAGCTCTACATCGGCCAGGCCGACTACAAGAGCGGTGACCCGGCGTACGGGTCGTTCTGGATGAACCCGCAGGAGCTGTCGAACCACCTGACGCTCAACCGGTCGTACCCGGAGGTGCTCGGCAACGTGCACTTCTCCGCGGTGCAGGTGCGGGCGAACCGGCTCGGCGCCACCGACATCTACGCCGCCGAGCACTACTCCCGCCCGGCGCTGGTGCCCACCATGACGCACCTGCCGCGCAAGCCGCTGCTGTTCCCGGTGGTCACCAAGGCCCAGCGGGAGGCGGACGGGGTACGCCTGAGCTGGCGTCAGCCGGCCGACGGCATGGGCCCGCTCGGCACCGCCGCGTCGTACGCGATCTACCGGTTCGACGGGCACGGCCTGGCCGGGCGCTGCGACTTCGCCGACGCCTCCCACCTGGTCGGCACCGTCCGGGCCACGGACGGCGCGGTGCAGTCCTGGGTGGACACGACGGCGGCCGACGGCGCCCGGTACACGTACTACGTGACCGCGCTGGACCGGCTGGCGAACGAGAGCCCGGCGAGCCCGCCGCGCTTCGTGCGCTGACCCCCGTCGAATGCCCCCGGGCCGCCTCGCCGGCCCGGGGGCATTCGTCTGTTTGGGCGGATGTCAGCGAGCCGTTCCCCGGAGCATCGCCCCAGGTCACCCACTTGATCGACACTTGTCGACATCCGGAGATCCCGGCCACCACCCGCGGAGGTTCCCGTGTCCCGTCGCCTCGCCACCATCCTCGCCGCCGGAACACTCGCCCTGCTCACCATGCTCGGCCTGGCCACACCGGCCGCCGCCGCGGTGAGCACCCAGCAGAAACTGTCCGTCCTGACCAGCTGGACGCAGACCAGCGCGTCCAGCTACAACGCCTGGAACAGCGCCCGGCAGAACCGGGCACCCTGGACGGAGTACGGCTTCGACTGGTCCACCGACTACTGCTCGTCCAGCCCGGACAACCCGATCGGGTTCAACTTCAAGCTCTCCTGCTACCGGCACGACTTCGGCTACCGCAACCACAAGGCGATGGGCGTCTTCTCGTCCAGCAAGTCCCGCCTGGACAGCGCCTTCTACGCCGACCTGAAGCGGGTCTGCGCCACGTACAACGCGGTGGTCCGGCCCGCCTGCTACAGCCTCGCCTGGACGTACTACCAGGCGGTGAGCGTCTTCGGCTCGGTCGCCGCCGTGTCGCAGGCCGACCTCGACCGCGCCGCCCGGATGAAGGCCGACGCCCAGCGTCGCGCCGCCGCGACCGCCTGACGTACCGCGCGGGGAGTCCGCCACCCGGCGGGCTCCCCGCCCTCGTCGGCCGCCCGGCTCAGCCCGTTGTGCTGCGCGGCTCGAACGCCGGCCACGAACCCGGCGTCTGCTTGCCGAACCGGGGCGAGTCGGCGGCCAGGTCCGGGTGCTCGACGTGCAGCGCCAGCGCCGCCACCTCGTCCAGCCGCAGCCCCGTCCCGGCGCCGTAGGCGGCGTCGAACGCCTCGTCGCCCAGCACCCGCCGCAGCTCCGTCTGCCGTGCCGACCAGTACGGGCCGTATATCCCCGGTGTGGCCCGCAGGTTCGCCCGGGTGGCCTGCGCCGCCCCGAACAGCCGGGCCGCCGCCAGCGCGTCCCCGGCGAGCGCGCAGCGAACCGCTATCGCGTTGATCGTGTCGCAGGCCCGGCCCAGGTAGCCGTGACTCATCCGGGACCGCAACGCCACCAGCAGGTGCTCGTGCGCGGCGACCAGGTCGCCCCGAGCCAGGGCCACCATGCCGAGCAGCATGTCCACCGACCGGCCGCCCCGCTCGGCGGGCCGGGCCGCCTCGACCGGACGGGCTGCGGCGAGCAGGTCGGCCGCCTCGTCCAGCGCGCCCCGGCGCCAGAGCAGCTCGGCGAGGTTGTAGACGGCCAGGAGCGCGTCGCCCACCACGTCCTGCGCGTACGCCCAGTCGATCACCTCACGGCAGACCCGCTCCGCCTCGGCGAACTGCCCCATGTCGACCAGCGGCGCCGCGCGACCGGCCAGCACCCGGGCCAGCAGCCCTCGGTCACCGGACTGCCGGGCGGCCGCCTCGGCCCGCTGCGAGTACCGCAGCTCCTCGCCGAACTCGCCGTCCGCGCCCGCGTGCAGCGAGTGCATGTGGTACGCGGCGGCCAGCTCGGCGTCCGGCATCACCTCGCCGGTCTCGGCGAGCCGGCCGTAGAGCCGGAACAGCCAGAGCCGCCCCTCCCGGGCCAGCCCGCGCTCCCGCCACCACTGATCCAGGTCACCCGCCAGCGACAGTCCCGACCGGGCGCTGCCACCTGTGGCGCACCAGCGCAACGCGGCCCGCAACTCGTTCGCCAGCGGGTCGAGCGCGTACAGGGAGAGCGTCACCGGGCGGCCGTCCGGCCCCAGGTGCGCCCGGTCCAGCGCGTGCCGGCACCAGGCGACGTGCCGGTCCCGGGCGCTCTGCTCCTCGCCCGCCTCGACCAGCCGCCGGGCCGCGTACGCCCGGATCGGGTCGAGCATCCGGTAGGTGCTGCCGGAGGCGTGCGGCTCGGCCAGCACCATCGACTTGTCCACCAGCACCGAGAGCGGGTCGAGCGGGTCCTCGTCGAGCAGCCACTGCACGGTGGGCAGGTCCACCGGGCCGGCGAACACCGCCATCCAGCGCAGCAGCCGGGCCGAGCGCGCGCCGAGCGTCCGGTACGACCACGTCACTGTGGCCTGGATGGTCAGGTGCCGCTCGCTCGCCGACCGCTGCACCGCCCGGGTCGCCGGGGTGGGCGGTGCGGCGCCGGTCGCGGCGGCCACCAGGTCCACCGTGTCCTGCTGGTTGCCGCTCCAGCCGGCCTCCACCGGCGGCGGCTCCGCCGTCTCCCGCCCGGCGTCGAGCGTGCCCAGCATGTCGTCCAGCCGCTCGGCCAGTTGCCCGGCCGAGAGCACCCGCAGCCGGGCCGCGGCAAGCTCGATGGCCAGCGGTAACCCGTCCAGGCGGCGTACCACCCGGTGCAGGTCGGCCTGCTCGGCCGGCTCCGGCGCCCGGCCGCCGCGGGCCACGGCGGTACGGTCCAGCAGCAGCGCCACCGCGTCGCTTCCCCCGCCGTCGGGCCCCTCGTCCACCGACAGCGGCGGGATCCGCCACACCACCTCGCCGGGTACGCCGAACGACTCCCGGCTGGTCGCCAGCACCCGCACACCCCGGCCACCGGCGAGCAACCGGCCGATCACCTCGGCCGACGCCGCGGTCTGGGCGTCGCAGGTGTCCAGCAGCACGAGCATCCGGCGCGGCGCCGCGTACTCCACGAGGGTGTCGACCATCGGCCGGCCGGGCTCCGGGCGCAGGCCGAGCACGGCGGCGATCTCGAACGCCACCAGCCCCGGGTCGGTCACCGCGGCGATGTCGACGAACCAGACGCCGTCGGGGTAGTCCTCGACGATCCCGGAGGCCAGCTCCACCGCCAGCCGGGTCTTGCCGGCGCCGCCCGCGCCGAGCACCGTCACCAGGCGGTACGCCTCGACCAGCCGCCCCAGCTCGGCGCGCTCGGCCTGCCGGCCGACGAACGAGGTGACCTGGGTGGGCAGGTTGTGTGCTGTCGCGTCGGCGGTACGCGGACGCGGGAACCGCCGCTCCAACCCGGGCGCGACGAGCTGGAACAGCCGCTCCCGGTCGTCGAAGCCGCGCAGCCGGTGCAGTCCGAGGTCCAGCAGGGACACCCCGTCCGGCAGCGGGTCGGCGTGCCGGGCGGTGGCGGCGGAGCAGAGCACCTGCCCGCCGTGCGCGGCGGCGGCCACCCGGGCGGCCCGGTGCACCTCGGGGCTGGCGTACTCGCCGTCGCGGGGCTCGGCGTACCCGGTGTGCAGTCCCATCCGTACCCGGGGGGTGGCGTCCGGGTTGGGCCACTCGTGGCCGGCGAGCGCGCGCTGCGCGGTCAGGCAGGCGCGGACCGCGGCGGCGGCGTCGGGGAACGCGAGGAAGAACGAGTCCCCCTCGGTCAGCAGCTCCGCGCCGTCGGTGCCGGCCAGGGTGTCGCGCAGCAGCCGCCGGTGCTCGTGCAGGACCGGGCGGTAGACCGGGCCGAGCATCCGGGCCAGCCGCGTCGAGCCCTCGATGTCGGTGAACACGAAGGTCACCCACCCGCTGGGGAGGTGGTGTCCTTGCGACATACGTCGAACCTCCGCCCGGTGACGTCGGGTTCATGCTGCCCTATGGTCGTGCCGTCACGCATCGTGAGAACGGCTGGGCAGATTCCGCCCCAAGGTGCCAAAGGATCACACCGGCGGCAAGACCCCGATCGACCCGCGGGACGGACGGCGGAAAGTCAGCAGCCGCAGGAGCCGCCGCAGCAACCGCCGCCGCTGGGAATCCCACCGCTCGGAGCGGAGCCGCCCCGGCCGGTGACGGCCACCGTGGACAGCAGTTTCACCGTGTCGGCGTGGCCCTGCGGGCAGGTGGCCGGCCGTCCGGCCTCGGCCATCGGGCGGTTGACCTCGAAGGTGTCGCCGCAGGCGCGGCAACGGAACTCGTACCGGGGCATGTCCCAAGCGTACGGCCGGGCCTGACGTCGTCACCCGGATGGGTGATACTCGACGGGTGGTGGACGGCGAACGGCGAGCGACGGCCCGGCCCCTGCGACCCGCCGCGCCACCCGACGACGGCACCCCGCCCATCCCGCGGCCCCGCCGCGAACGCGATTCCCTCCCCCCGAAGTCGCCCGCCGACCCGGCCCGCGACGCGGACGCCGAGCCCGGCGCGAACCCGGACGCCACGCCCGGCGTCGAGGCCGGTGGGAAGCCGGCCCCCAAGCCGGGCGTCGAGCTGGACGCCCGGCCCGGCGGAAAGCCGCAGCCCGAATCGGCCGTGAAGGCGGACGCCGAGCCCGGAGCGGGCGGGGACGAGCAGCCGGGCTCGGGGTCGAAGGCACAGGCCGAGGCGGCAGCCGAGAGCGGCGGGCGGCGTCGGCGGATGCCGTTCGCGCACGCCGTCCGGACGCGCCCGAGGCAACTCACAGTCGGCGCGGCCCGGGCCACCCGCGCCTGGTCCCGGCGGCCCGGCGGCCGCACCACGCTGCCCGCGCTGTTCCTGCTCGCGCTGGTCGCCGCCGCTGCCACTGCCGGTGCGGTGGTCGTGCCGGCGGCGGTCGGCCGGCCGGAGCCGGTCGCCGAGGCCACGCCGTCGCAGAGCGTGCCGCAGACCGCGGCGGCACCCGCCACGCCGCCGTTGCCGGAGCTGACCGGCCTGCCCGGAACCGCCGCGCCCACCGGCACGCCGCTGCCCGGTGCGACCACCGCTCCGGTGCTGCCCGCCGGGCGTCCCGCCGACGCGCTCACCGGCTGGGCGCAGCGGGTCGGCGCGGTGACCGGCGTCCCCGTGGTGGCGCTCCAGGCGTACGCCTACGCCGAGCTGGTGCTCGCCCAGACCAACCGTGGGTGCCAGCTGAGCTGGACCACGTTGGCCGCGATCGGTTACGTCGAGTCGCGCCACGGCGCGGCCAACGGCGCCACGCTGCAAGCCGACGGGCGGGCCCTGCCGGAGATCAAGGGAGAGCCACTCGACGGGCAGGGCGGCCGGTCCCGGATCCTCGACACCGACCAGGGGCTGCTCGACGGCGACCGGGTCCACGACCGGGCGCTCGGCCCGATGCAGTTCATCCCGACCACCTGGCAGGAGATCGGCGCGGACGCGGACGGCGACGGCGTGAAGAACCCGCACGACATCGACGACGCGGCGCTGGCCGCCGGGCTCTACCTGTGCAAGGGCGGCCGGAACATGACCATCCCGGGTGACTGGTGGGGCGCCATCCTTTCCTACAACGATGTGCGTCGGTACGCCCAGGCCGTCTTCGACAAGGCCGACGAGTACGGCAGGCTCAGCCGCAACGTGAGGTGACGGCTCGCGTACATTCGCGGACTCAACCCTTCCCCCCGGCTGCCGTTGACGGCAAGCTAGACGGGTGATGGTGCGCGAGTGGGATCCCAGGACCGCGTCGTCCGCCGAGATCGCGTCCCTGCTGGACACGCTGAACGCGGTCCTGGCGGCCGATCTGCCGCAGGATCCGCCATGGCGGGAGAGCTCCATGCGGGAGTATCTCTCCGAGGTGATGCCCGGCGAGCGGCGGATCTCGTGGGTCGCGCAGGAGGACGCCGGCCCGGACGGCACGCCCGGGGCGATCCTCGGGCATGTGCACGTGCTGCTGCTCGGCGGGATCGGCGTGCTCGAGGTGCTGGTGCACCCGGCGATCCGGCGCAGCGGCGTCGGCCGCGAGCTGGTGCGGGTGGCCGCCCGCCGGGTCTGGGACGAGGGCTTCCAGTCGATCGGTGTGGAGGTGGTCGGCGACACCCCGGCCGTGGGGTTCTACGAGTCGCTGGGCTTCACCCGCGACTACGTGGAGACCCGCAGCGTGCTCGACCTGCGCTCGGTGGACTGGCCGGCGCTCACCGAGATGGCCGCCGAGGTCGGCGCGGGCTACCGCGTGGAGTTCTGGCCGGGTGGCCCGCCGGACGAGCTGATCGAGGCGTACGCGCGGGCCAAGGCCGAGGTGCGCGACTCCGACGACGTGGAGCTGCGGCCCAGCTCCTACGACCCGGACCGGCTGCGCGACAGCCTCGCCACGCTGCACCGGCGCGGCATGAAGCCGTACATCGTGCTCGCGCTGCACGAGCAGACCGGCGAGGTGGCCGGGTTGACCGAGGTGGTGGTGCCGGCGCAGCACCCGACCCGGGCCGACCAGTACGACACGATCGTCGTCCACGACCACCGCGGCTACGGCATCGACCGGGCCATCAAGGCGCGGATGCTGCTGGAGCTGCGTTCGGCCGAGCCCGAGGTGGCCGAGGTGCAGACCTGGAACGCGCAGGACAACGAGTCGATGCTGAAGGTCAACGCCGAGCTGGGCTACCGCCCCGACCGCGACTGGTGCGAATACGGTGTGGACGTGGCCGAACTGGTGCACCGGCTGGACAGTCACCGCTGACCGTTCACCGTCCCGCCATCGAAGGGCTGGACGGTGTACCCACGAGAGCCTTAACGTTCGTTAGTTCCTGTCCACCCATCGTGGAGGCCCCATGCGCCCGCGCCGCACCCTCGCCGCGCTCGCGACCACCGCCGCCGTCACCCTCACGGCGATCGCTGTCGCACCCACCGCGGCCAGCGCCGCGCCCACCGACCTGTTCATCTCGGAGTACGTCGAGGGGTCGTCCAACAACAAGGCCGTCGAGCTGTACAACGGCACCGGCGCCCCGATCGACCTGGGAGCCGGCGGCTACCAGCTCCAGCTCTTCTTCAACGGCGCCACCACCTCGACGAACGTGGCCCTCACCGGGACCGTCGCCGCCGGTGACGTGTTCGTCTTCGCCGCCGCGGCGGCCGCGCCGGCGATCCTCGCCCAAGCCGACCAGACGTACTCCGGTTCGCTGTTCAACGGCGACGACGCGATCGTGCTGCGCAAGGGTGGCACGGTGGTCGACTCCCTGGGCCAGGCCGGCGTCGACCCGGGCAGCGAGTGGGGCAGCGGCCTCACCAGCACTGCGGACAACACGCTGCGCCGGCTGCCCTCGGTGACCGCCGGCGACACCGACCCGGCGGACGCGTTCGACCCGGCCGCGCAGTGGGCCGGCTTCGCCACCGACACGTTCGACGGCCTGGGCAGCCACACCGTCGGCGGCGGCGGACCGGTCGACCAGCCGCCCACAGTGGCCTGCGGCGGCGCGCTGACACTGTCGGCGGGCGCCACCGCGACCCGCGAGGTGACCGCGACCGACGCCGACGACACGATCACCGACCTGGCGGTCACCTCGGTCGTGCCGGTGCCGGCGAGCGGCTCGATCAGCCGTACCGCGTTCACCCCGGCGACCGCCGACGGCGGCACGGCCACCGCGACGCTGACCGCCACCGGCCTGCCGGCCGGCGGCTACGCGGTCACCGTGACCTCCACCGACACCGACGGCGACAGCGCCACCTGCACGCTCACCGTGCAGGCCACGAGCGTGCTGTCGGTCGGCGAGGTGCAGGGCCGCACCGCCGACGACGAGGACGGCCGCACCGACCGGTCGCCGCTCGCACCGGCCAGCGGCAACGGCACCAGCTCCACGCTGTACGACGTACGCGGCGTCATCACCGGCATGTCGCTGACCCGCAGTTCGGCCGGGGCCGACCAGTGGGGCTTCTACCTCCAGAGCCGGCTCGGCAGCGAGGACGGCGACCCGCTGACCTCCGACGGCCTGTTCGTCTTCATGGGCTCGTTCACCACGCTGATCGGCGGGTACGCCCCGACCGTCGGTGACGAGGTCGTGCTGCGCGGCCGGGTCTCCGAGTACTTCAGCCAGACCCAGCTGTCCAGCGCCTCGCTGGTCCGCAAGCTCGACTCCGGCCTCGACGTGGACACCGTGGTCCGGGTCGACGACGCGGTCCCGCCGGCCGAGGCGGCCGCCGCCGACCTGTTCTGGGAGCGGCACGAGGGCGAGCGGATGCGGGTACGCGCCGGCAGCGGCGTCTCCGCGCCCCGGCACATCTACTCCTCCACCGCCGACTCCGAGATCTACGTGCTGGACCGCGAGGACCCGGTGATGAAGCGGTCCGACCCGTACGCCCGGCGGGTGTTCCGGGACGCGCACCCGCTCGACGACATCCCCGGCACGCTGTTCGACAACGGCAACAACCAGCGCATCCTGCTGGGCGCCGGCGGTGTGAAGGCGACCGCCGGTGACTCCCGGGCGCTGCTGCCCGAGGCACGCACGTTCGACACGCTCACCGAGGACGCCTACGGCTCCGTCTCGTACGCGTTCAGCAAGTACAGCGTGCAGCCGGAGCAGCTCACGCTGACCGGTGGCGCCGACCCGGCCGCCAACCACCCGCCGCAGCCGGCCGACCGCGGCAGCGAGGTCGCGATCGCCACCTACAACGTGGAGAACCTGTACGACTACCGCGACGACCCGTTCGACGGCTGCGACTTCGCCGGCAACACCGGCTGCCCCGGCGTCAGCCCGCCGTTCGACTACGTGCCGGCGAGCCCGGAGGCGTACGCGGCCAAGCTGGCCGTGCAGGCCCGGCAGATCGTCCAGTCGCTGCACAGCCCGGATCTGATCCTGGTGCAGGAGGCCGAGGACCAGGACATCTGCTCGGTGGTCGACGGCGCTCTGGCCTGCGGCGACACCAACAACGCCGACGGCGCGCCGGACACCGTGCAGGAGCTGGCACTCGCCATCGCGGCCAACGGCGGCCCGGCGTACGCCGCCGCGTACGACCGGACCGGCGCGGACGCCCGGGGCATCGCCTCGGCGTTCCTCTACCGGACCGACCGGCTGACGCTCGCCGAGGCGACCGCCGCGGACCCGCTGCTGGGCTCCGCCCCGACCGTCCAGTACCGCTCGGCGGCGCTGCCGTCCAACGCAGACGTGCAGAACCCCAAGGCGCTCAACGCGGTGCTGCCGGCCGACGTCGACCGGTCGACCGGGGTGGACGGCAGCAACGTCTACACCCGCGCGGCGCAGGTGGCCCGGTTCACAGTGAAGGCCGGCCCCGGATCGACCGAGCGGTTCACGCTCTGGGCGGTCGCCAACCACTTCTCGTCCGGACCGGACAGCCGGGTCGGGCAGCGCCGCGAGCAGGCCGCGTACGGGGCAGCGATCGTCCAGGCGGTCGAGGCGAGCGACCCGAACGCCCGCGTGGTCTACGGCGGGGACCTGAACGTCTTCCCCCGCCCGGACGACCCGATCGCCACCGCCCAGAACCCGACCCCGTCGGACCAGCTCGCCCCGCTGTACGAGGCCGGGCTGCACAACCTCTGGGACGACCTGGTGAAGGACGCGCCGGCGTCGGCGTACTCGTACACATTCAGCGGCCAGGCGCAGACGCTGGACAACCTCTTCGTGAACGACCCGATGCACGACGACCTGGTGCAGGTACGGACGGCGCACATCAACGCCGACTACCCGACCGACGCGCCGGAGCTGGGCGACCGGGGTGCCAGCGACCACGACCCGCAGGTGGCCCGGTTCCGGTCGCGCGCCTCGCTGCGGGTCGCGGACACCTCGGTCACCGAGGGCGACAAGGGCACCAGCACGATGACGTTCACCGTCACCGTGTCCCGCCCGCTCTCCGAGCCGGCCCTGATCTGCGCGGCCACCTACGGCACCACCGCCCAGGCCGGGTCGGACTACGACCCGTACGTGGGCTGCCGGGTGCTGGCCGCGGGCCGGACCTCGCTGACGTTCCCGGTCACCGTGCGCGGTGACCGCAAGCGCGAGGCGGACGAGAAGCTCACGCTGTACGTGGCCGGGGTGCCGGGCCTGCGGCTCGCCGACCCGTCCGGCGTCGGGACGATCCTGAACGACGACTGAGCGGTGTGCCGCGCGGCGGCCCGTCGATCCCCTCATGGGCGGATCGGCGGGCCGCCGCGGTATCCGCACCGCTGCGGATCGGGCGGAGGCGGCACGCTCCGGTACTTGGCCACCCGCACCTCCCACTGGCTGCGGCGGCGCAGCCAGTCCCGGACCTCCCGGTTGCGGTAGAACGTCTCCGGCGGGCGGGCCAGCCCGTACCGGTCGGCCCACCACTCCCCCGGCTCCGGGTCGGTGATGACGTCGAGGTGGGACGGGTACCGCCGCTCCGCGCCGTCCCGCAGGTCGGCCCGGTCACGCATCGGCTTGAGAACCCGGCCGGCCTCGTCGACGACCACGAGCCGGAAGCCGGCCGTGCCGACGATGCGCGACAGCATGGTCAGGCTCGGCGTCAGCGTCCCCGCCTCGACCCGCCCGATCGTGCTCGGATGCACCCGGGCGAACCGGGCCAGCTCACGTTGGCTGGCGTCGGCTCGGCGACGCACCGCCCGGACGATCCCCGGCGCCGGGAACGGCACGTCGAACGGCTCGGTGAGCAGCGCCGGCCCGTCGCCTCCCGCCGCCGCGGCGGGCACGCCGGGCACGCCGGGTGCGCCAGGCACGCCGGGTGCGGCGCAGGCTCCCGTCCCCGCGCCCGTGGCAGCGGCGGTGGCGGTGCCGCTGTGGGCGCCCGTGGCGGTGCTGGCGGCGGCGCCCGCCTCCGGCTCGGTGTCGGCGATGTCTGTCACGCCGCCCACGGTCCCGTCTCCCGCACCGGCCCGGCAACCCCGCTCCCCGCCCCTGTGGAGAACCCGGAATTGGCGTCCAACTCCGCATGGCAGCGACCGCCAGCACACACAGAGGGTGACGCTCACTCAGCGCTAAGGGCTGCCACCAAAGCGAGTGACCCAGCTGAAGCAAAAATCCGACTTAAGCGGACACAAACCTCACGATCGCCACGGCAGGGATAACCACCTCGGCAGACTTTGCTCTGCAGCCACCGAGGCAGCGCTCACGGTTCGTGACAGTTGCGCCCGTGGCTGCAGAGCAAAGTCGGCGAGGGGTGAAGTGTCCCGCCGGCCGAAAAGATACGCTGAGTGACCGCCTTGGGCTGTGGACAACGTGCGGCGACCACAACGAGGAGGGCGAAACCGGAGAACGGCGAGCCGAGCCCTGCCGCCGCACGTGGCGGCAGCAGACGGACCACGTCGGCCGAGCAGCGGTCAGTAGGTCAGTAGCGCTCGCGCAGCAACTGGGCGGCCTCGACGGCCCAGTAGGTGAGGATGATCTGGGCACCGGCCCGGCGGATCGAGGTGAGCGTCTCCAGCATCACCCGCTCCCGGTCGATCCAGCCGTTCGCGGCGGCCGCCTCGACCATCGCGTACTCGCCGGAGACCTGGTAGGCGGCGACCGGGACGTTCACCGCATCACGGACCGCCGACACCACGTCGAGGTAGGGCAGCGCCGGCTTGACCATCACCATGTCGGCGCCCTCGGCCACGTCCAGCTCGACCTCGCGCAGCGACTCGCGCAGGTTCGCCGGGTCCTGCTGGTAGGTGCGCCGGTCCCCCTCCAGCGCCGACTCCACGGCGTCGCGGAACGGGCCGTAGAAGGCGGAGGCGTACTTCACCGCGTACGCGAGCACCGAGACGTCCTGGTGCCCGGCGGCGTCGAGCGCCTTGCGGACCACACCGACCTGGCCGTCCATCATCCCGGACGGCCCGACCACGTGGACCCCGGCGGCGGCCTGGGCCACCGCCATGTCGGCGTACGCGGCGAGCGTGGCGTCGTTGTCGACCCCGCCGTCCGGGGTGAGCAGGCCGCAGTGCCCGTGCGAGGTGAACTCGTCCAGGCACAGGTCGCTCATCACCACAGTCGAGTCGCCGACCTCGGCGACCACGTCCCGGATCGCCGTGTTGAGCACGCCGGCCGGGTCGATGCCACCGGAGCCGGTCTCGTCCCGCGTCGCCGGCACCCCGAACAGCATGATCCCGCCGACCCCGGCCTGGACCGCCTCCGCGGCGGCCTTGCGCAGCGAGTCCCGGGAGTGCTGGAGCACCCCCGGGAGCGACGCGATGGCCCGCGGCTCGGTCAGCCCCTCCTTGACGAACATCGGCACGACCAGCTCGGCCGGGTCGACGCGGGTCTCGGAGACCAGCCGCCGCACGGCCGCGTTGCGGCGCAGCCGGCGGGGCCGGATCTCGGGGTACGGCATGACGGGCCTCCTGTCAGCGGAACCGCAGGGCGGTCGGGCCCTGCACCTTCGAGCCCCGGCGCTGCTTCGCCGGCATGGCGGCGAGCTTCTCCCGCAGCTCGACGGCGTAGGCGGCGAGCGCCTCCACCAGGTCGGGCACCGAGGCGTGCGGCGGCTGCACGTCGACGCGCAGGCCGAACTCGGTGGCGGTCTCCGCCGTCTTGGGCCCGATCACTGCAACAACGGTCCGCGCGTGCGGCTTCCCGGCGATACCGACGAGGTTCCGCACGGTGGACGACGAGGTGAACAGCACCGCGTCGAACCCGCCGGACTTGATCGCGTCGCGGATCTCGGCGGGCGGCGGCGCCGCGCGCACGGTCCGGTACGCGGTCACGTCGTCGACCTCCCAGCCGCGCTCGGTCAGGCCGGCGGCCAGGGTCTCGGTGGCGATGTCGGCGCGCGGCAGCAGCACCCGGCCGACCGGGTCGAGGATCTCGTCGTGCGGCGAGAACTCGGCCAGCAGGCCCTCGGAGGACTGCTCCCCGGAGGGGATCAGCTCGGGCTGGATGCCGAAGGCACGGACCGCCTCGGCGGTGGCGTCACCGATGCAGGCGATCTTCACGCCACCGAAGTGGCGGGCGTCGAGGCCGTGCTCGGCGAACTTCTCCCACACCGCCCGGACCGCGTTCACCGAGGTGAAGATGACCCAGGCGTACCGGCCGTCGACCAGGCCCTTCACGGCCCGCTCCATCTGCGCCGGGGTACGCGGCGGCTCGACCGCGATGGTCGGCACCTCGCACGGGATCGCCCCGTACGCGCGCAGCCGCGCGCTCATCACGCCGGCCTGCTCCTTGGTGCGGGGCACCAGCACCTTCCAGCCGTACAGCGGGCGGTTCTCCCACCAGCTCAGCTTGTCGCGGTCGGTGACGGCCGCGCCGACGGTGAGCACCACCCGGCCGGTGAAGCCGAGCGCCGCCGCGACGAAGGAGTCGACTGTCGACGTGGTGGTGTACTGCGTCTCGCCGGTGCCGTCACCGGTCACCCCGACCGCTGTGGTGCCGTCGACCCCGGCGGCCAGCAGGCCGTCCCGGACGGCGGCCAGGTCACCGGCGTCCACGGCGAGCGCCAGCGAACCCCGCCCGACGGCGGTGGCGAGCGCCTCGAAGTCCAGCGCGGTGACGTCCTCGACGTCGGCGGCGGTGCGTACGCCCGGCAGCGGGACACCCGCGTACGTGGCCACGCCCTCGGCCTGGCCGACGCCCGGGACCACCTCGAAGTGCGCGGCGGTACGCGCGACCGCCTGCACCTCCTTGACCACCGAGTCGTGGCCGAACGGGTCACCGGCGACCAGGTGCACGGCGTTCTGCCCGGACCGGGCCGCGGAGATCAGCACCTTCGCCACGTCCCCCGGCACGCCCTCGGCGGGGCTGAACTCGGCGTCCGGCCGGGCCTGGGCGCGGACGTGCGCCAGGAGCGACTCGGGTACGCCCCGGTCGTAGACCACCTGGTCGGCCTCGACCAGGGCGTCCAGCGCCCGGCGGGTCAGCAGGCCCGGGTCGCCGGGACCGGCCCCGACGAATGCGATCTGGCCTACGGGCTTACGGGTGCGGGTCATTCTGTGCTCCCAAGTTGCTGGGTCCCCGGGCCGGCCTGTGCGTCCTGGCCGAGGATCGAGTCGGCGCCGAGTTCGAGGAGTTCGGCGGCGAGTGCCTTGCCGATCTCCGCCGCGTCGGCGGGCGTTCCGGTGCGGGACAGCCGGAGGTCACGAGTACCGTCCGGGCTGATCACCGCACCGCGCAGGTAGATCTCCTGATTGACGTCGCCCTCGTCGGTGGGCTCGCCTTCGGCGAGAACGGCGTACGCGGCCACGGGCGCGCTGCACCCTGCCTCCAGGGTGGCCAGCAGCGCCCGTTCCGCGGTGATCGCGGCACGGGACGGTGCGTGGTCGAGCAGCGCGAGCAGCTCGATCACGTCCTGGTCGTCGGCCCGGCACTCGACGGCGAGCGCACCCTGGGCGGGTGCGGGCAGCATGAGCATCGGGTCGAGCGTCTCGGTGATGACGTCGGCGCGGCCGATCCGGTTGAGCCCGGCGCGGGCGAGCACGACGGCGTCGAGGTCGGCGTCCGGGCCGAGCACCCGGCCGAGCCGGGTGTCGACGTTGCCCCGGATCGGGCTGACCTCCAACTGCATGCCCAGCGCGTGCAACTGGGCGATCCGGCGCAGCGCGCCGGTGCCGACGCGGGCGCCGGGCGGCAGCTCGGCGAGCGTACGGCCGTTCGTGGCCACCAGCGCGTCACGCGGATCCTGCCGGGGCGGTACGGCCGCGACGTGCAGGCCGGGCGCCGCCGCGGTGGGCAGGTCCTTGTACGAGTGGACGGCGAAGTCGATCTCGCCGGCGGTCAGCGCGTCGCGCAGCGCGGAGACGAACACGCCGACGCCGAGCCGCTGCACCGGGGCGGTGGACCTGTCGCCGGCGGTCACCACCTCGACCAGCTCGACCGGGCGGCCGGTGGCCGCGGTGAGGGCCTCGGCGACGTGGCCGGACTGGGCCATCGCCAGGGCGCTGCCCCGGGTACCGAGGCGAAGGGGGGCGGTCATCGCGCACCTCCGGTGGGCGGGACGTCGGCGGCGTCGAACGACGGCCGGCCGTCGAGGTCGGTGGCGACCACGTCGGGGACGGTGTCGACCGGGGACGTCTGCGGAACGTCCAGGTCGAACAGTTCGCGCAGCAGCGCCGCGTACTGGTCGCCGCCGGGCTCGGCGGCGAGCTGGCGGACCCGTACGGTCGGCTGGTGCAGCAGCCGCTGCACGACCCGGTGCACGGTGCGGGCGACCTCGGCGCGCTGGTCGTCGCTGAGGTCGGGGCGGCGCTGGCCGAGCCGGCGCAGCTCGGTGGTGACGACGTCCTCGGCCCGGCCGCGCAGGGCGGCCACCGTCGGTGCGACGTCGGCGCCGCGCAGCCAGCTCAGGAACGCCTCGACCTCGCCGGTCACGATCCGGGCCACCTCGGCGGCGTCGGCCGCGGCCGGTCCGTCGGCGAGGACGGCGGCCATCCGGTCGATGTCGATCACCTCGACGCCGGGCAGCTCGGCGACGCCGGGCTCGACGTCGCGCGGGACGGCCAGGTCGAGCAGGACCAGCGGGCCGCGGTCGGCGTCCCGGCGGGCCAGCGCCCGGGTCACCACGTCGCGGGTGAGCACCGCCTCGGTGGCGGCGGTGGCGGCGACCACGACGTCGACGTCGGCGAGCGCGGTGATCAGCTCGGCCATCGGCACGGCGGACGCGCCGTACGACTCGGCGAGCCGGACGGCACGGGCGGCGCCCCGGTTGGTCACGGTGAGCGGGCCGGCGCCCAGCCGGGACAGCGTGGCCACGCCCAGCGAGCCCATCGCGCCGGCGCCCACCACCATGGCGGGCCGGCCGGCCAGGTTGCCGTCGAGCAGCCCGGCGGCGAGATCGAGGGCGGCGGTGACGACGCTCTGCCCGGCCCGGTCGATGTTGGTCTCGGCGTGCGCGCGCTTGCCGACCCGCAGCGCCTGCTGCATCAGCTCGTGCAGCAGCCGCCCGGCGGAGTCGGCGCCACCGGCGGAGTGGTAGGCGTCGCGAAGCTGGCCGAGGATCTGCGCCTCGCCCACCACCATCGAGTCGAGCCCGGCGGCCACCCGGAAGACGTGGTCCACGGCGGCGGCGTCGTAGTGGACGTAGAGGTGCGGGGCGAGCGCCGCGGGCTGGCAGCCGGCCTGGTCGGCCAGGACCGCGCAGATGTCACCGAGTCCGCCGTGGAACCCGGAGACGGCGGCGTAGACCTCCACCCGGTTGCAGGTGGAGACCAGGACGGCCTCGGCGACGTACGGCTGGGCGATCAGGCGGTCCAGCGTGCGGGTGAGGTCGGCGGGCGGGACGGCCAGCTGTTCCAGGGTGGCGACCGGGGCGGTGCGGTAGGACGCGCCGACGACGAGCAGTTTCACGTGCCGATCGCCTCCTGGGTGTCGGTTGCCGCGAGTCCGCCGGGCAGGGCGGTGAGGGCGGACCCGCCGGTGGCGGGGAGCGCGGTCAGCGATGCCTTGCGGTGCTCGTGGAAGGACAGGATCTGCAGCTCGATGGCGAGGTCGACCTTGCGCACGTCGACCCCGTCCGGAACCGAGAGTACGCAGGGCGCGAAGTTGAGGATGCTCGTCACGCCGACGGCGACCAACTGGTCGGCGACCGCCTGGGCGGCCGGGGCGGGGGTGGCGATGACGCCGATCGAGATCGACTCCTCGGCGACGATCTGGGGCAGCTCGTCGACGTGCCGTACGACCAGGCCGTTGATCACTTCGCCGACGCGGGACCGGTCGGCGTCGACCAGCGCGGCGATGCGGAATCCGCGGTTGGCGAAGCCGTCGTAGCCGGCCAGGGCGTGACCGAGATTACCCACGCCGACGAGCGCGACGGTCCGGCACTGGGTGAGCCCGAGCACCGAGGAGATCTGGTCGACCAGCAGCGCCACGTCGTAGCCGACGCCGCGGGTGCCGTACGAGCCGAGGTGGGACAGGTCCTTGCGAAGCTTCGCGGAGTTGACGCCGGCGGCGTTGGCGAGGCCCTCGCTGGACACCGTCTCGTGGCCGGCGTCGGCGAGCGCGTGCAGCGCACGCAGGTATTCCGGGAGCCGGGACACGGTCGCCTCGGGCAGGTCCGGAAGCGCCGGTACGGCACCGGTGCGACCGGGCGCGCCTGGTTGACGGTGCTGGCTCATGAGACTCCGTGCGGTGCGATCCTCGACCAGCGACGGGGGCCGGTCGTTTCGGGACTCCCGCTGGCGACCGAGATTGCCGGCTGTGCTAGCAGGGCGCGTCGGAACTACAGAGTAGGTGTTTGTGAAGGGGTGCACAAATCGCGATCTTGAAAGCTCGCGACGCGCCTTCACCTGCCCCTCCATTCCCGCAAGATCGATCAACCGCGTCTCTCGGCGGCGCATGCCGATTATTGCTCAATCCAGACTTCCCTGACCAATCGCGCGGGGCCCGTAGCGCTCCGTGACCGGCGTGGCGAGGCGAGTCTCACGTTTCGAGTAGGGAGAACCCCACCCCGAACAGGCCAGCGTGCGGGATGGGTCGGCGGGGCACGCGCCCATAGCCTCGAACCATGACCGCAGCACCACTGGCCACCGCGCCCGCTCCGCTGTCCCCCGTCCACGGGCTCCTGCGCCGCCTCGCCCGCGACACCACCTACGTGCTCGTGGGCCTCCCGCTGGCGATCGTCAGCTTCGTGCTGGCAGTGGTGGGGATCTCACTCAGCGCCGGGCTGCTGGTGACCACGCTCGGCCTGCCGATCCTCGCCGGCTTCCTCTACGCGGCCCGCGGGCTGGCCGACATCGAGCGGCTCCGGCTCGCCGGGGTGCAGGACCGACCCCGGGTACGCCCGGTCTACCGCAGACCGGAGCCGGGTGCCGGGTTCTGGCGCCGGGTGTTCACCCCGATCCGGGACGCGCAGTCGTGGCTCGACCTGCTGCACGCCTTCGTCCGGCTGCTCGTGGCGGTGCCCACGTTCGTGCTGCTCGTGGTCTGGTGGGTGCTCGCACTGGGCGGCACCCTCTACATCGCGTACGACTGGGCCATCCCGCGCGGCGCGGACGACCAGGACCTGAGCCAACTCCTCGGGATGGGCGACGGCCCCGGCGCGCGGATCGCCCTGAACACCGCGATCGGGCTGTTCGCCCTGTTCACCCTCCCGCTGGTGGCACGCGGGTGCGCCCGGCTCCAGGCCGGGCTGGCGTACTCGCTGCTCACCGGCGTGGCCGAGCTGCGGCAGCGGATCGTCACGCTGGAGGAGCAGAAGCGGGCCGCCGCCTCGGCCGAGGCGGTCGCGCTGCGCCGGCTGGAGCGCGACATCCACGACGGCCCGCAGCAGCGGCTGGTCCGGCTCGCCATGGACCTCGGCCGGGCCCGCCACCAGCTCGCCGCCGACCCGGAGGCGGCCCGGCAGACGCTCGACGAGGCGGTCGCGCAGACCCGGGAGACGCTGGACGAGCTGCGTGCCCTGTCCCGGGGCATCGCGCCGCCGATCCTGGTCGACCGGGGCCTGCCCAGCGCGCTCGCCGCGCTCGCCGCCCGCGCCCTGGTACCCACCGAGCTGGCCGTGGACGACGACCTGGGCACCGCCGCCGGACGGCTCGACCCGGGGCTGGAGAGCACCGCGTACTTCGTGGTGGCCGAGGCCCTGACGAACGTCTCGAAGCACAGCCGGGCGAACATCTGCCGGGTGGAGGTCACCCGGAAGGTGGGCCGGCTGGAGATCACCGTCACCGACGACGGCGCCGGCGGCGCGCACCTGGCCAAGGGGCACGGGCTCAGCGGCATCGCCGACCGGGTCCGGGCGGCGGGCGGCACCCTGGAGGTGGCCAGCCCGGCCGGCGGCCCGACCCGGATCCACGCCGAACTGCCGAGGTGACCTGGTTCGCCCGGGCTCCGGGCCGTCGCGCGGTGGCGCGGCGCGCCCGGCATCCGGGCCGCCGGGCGGCAACCGGGTCCGGGCGTGATAGACACCGGACCCATGCGGGTGGTGATCGCGGACGACGCCGTACTGCTCCGGGAGGGGCTGGTCCGGCTGCTGACCGAGTACGGGCACGAGGTGGTGGCGGCCGTCGGTGACGGTGACGCGCTGGTCGAGGCGGTGGTGGCGCACCGGCCCGACGTCTCGGTGGTGGACGTGCGGATGCCGCCGTCACACACCGACGAGGGACTGCGCGCCTCGGTGGAGGCCCGCCGCCGGGTGCCCGGTACGCCGATCCTGGTGCTGTCCCAGTACGTCGAGGTGTCGTACGCCGACGACCTGCTGGACACCGCGGGCGGGGGCGGCGGTGGGATCGGCTACCTGCTCAAGGACCGGGTCGCCGCGATCGACGAGTTCCTCGACGGCCTGGCCCGGGTGGCGGCCGGCGGCACCGTGCTCGACCCGGAGGTGATCAGCCAGTTGCTGGTCCGGCGGCGGCGCGACGACCCGCTGGCGTCGCTGACCCCGCGCGAGCGCGAAGTGCTGGCGCTGATGGCCGAGGGCCGCTCGAACACCGCCATCGCCCGGACGCTCGTGGTCAGCGACGGCGCGGTGGAGAAGCACGTCCGCAACATCTTCACCAAGCTGGACCTGCCCCCTGATGCGACCACCCACCACCGCCGCGTCCTGGCCGTCCTGGCCCACCTGCGCGCCTGACCAGGCCGGTCAGGCGAGCGTGCGGGCCAGCGTCACCGCCTCGGTGAGCGTGTCGGCGGCCGGGTGGCCGCTGCCGCGCAGCCGGTCCGGGTCGGACAGGCCGCCGGTGTAGAGGACGCAGCGGGCGCCGACCGAGGCGGCCGCGTCGGCGTCGTCGAGCGAGTCGCCGATCAGCACCACCTCGTGCCCGCCCAGCCCCAGCTCGGCCAGGTGCTTCTCCAGCCACTCGGCCTTGTGCCCGCCGCCGACAGTGGCGCGCAGCCCGTCCACCCGGCGGAAGTGCGGGGTCAGGCCGTACGTGTGCACGGTCGGCACCAGCTCGTCGTGGAACCACATGGACAGCAGCGACTGGCTGCCCTCCCAGGACTCGATCGCGGTGGTGGCGTCGGCGGCCAGGGCGCAGGTGGTCAGCCCGGCCCGGTAGGCGTCGTGGAAGACCCGGTCGAGCGTCCCGAACGCCTCGGCGTCCACGGCCCGGCCGAGCATCTCGGCGTAGTAGTCGGCGATCGGCCGCCGGAACCGGACCCGGTGCTCGGCCGCGGTGACCGCCGGCCCGCCGGCGCTGGCGAAGGCGACGTTAGTGGCCTGGACCACCAGGTCGAGGTCGTCGAGGAGCGTTCCGTTCCAGTCCCACACGAGGTGGCGTCGCATACCCGTCACCCGAGCACCATAGTGCTAGAGCTGCGGCGTGGTCAGGTCGCGCAGCAGCCGGTCCTCCTCGACCCGCCAGTAGCCGTGCTCCTTGCCGTCGAGCAGCACCACAGGCAGCCGGTCGCCGTAGTCGCGCTCCATCTCCAGGTCGCCTGTGACGTCCCGCTCCACCCACCGGTCGCCGGTGACCGCCACCACCCGGTCGAGCGCGGCCTTGGCGTCGTCGCACAGGTGGCAGCCGGGCCGGGTGATCAGGATGAGCCTCGGGTCACTGGACATCGGATACCTCCGTGCGGATCTCGGTCGGCGTCGCCGGGGACGGCACCGCGGGCGCCGGGCGCAGCTCGGTCTTGCGTACCTTCCCGATCGCCGAGTACGGCAGGCTGTCGACGAACTCGACGGCGGTCGGGCACTTGAACCGGGCCAGGTTACGCGCGCAGTGGGCGAGCAGGTCCTCCGCCGTCACCGGCGGGCCGGCCGCCCGGACCACGTACGCCCGCACAGTCTCGCCGGTCCGCGGGTGCGGCACGCCCAGGACGGCCGACTCGGCCACCCCGGGGTGCGCCTGGAGCACCAGCTCCACCTCGTGCGGGTAGACGTTGAAGCCGTTGACGAGGATCAGCTCGCCGAGCCGGTCGACCAGGAACAGGTCGCCGTCGCCGTCGGCGTACGCCACGTCGCCGGTGGGCCACCAGCCGTCCGGGTCCGGCCCGCCCCGCCCGTCCGGCCAGTATCCGGCGAACAGGTTCGGGCCGCGTACCACGATCTGCCCGGGGTCGGTGCCGGACGGCTCGTCGGAGAGGTCCATCTCGTCCTCGTCGGGGGCGTCGGCGGGCACCCCGTCGCGCCACAGCTCGGTGCCGTCGGACCCGACGAGGCGCAGCCCGACGCCGGGCAGCGGGCGGCCGATCGACCCGGGTTTCGGCTCGCCGCCGACGAGCGTCGAGGTGAGCACCGGCGCGGTCTCGGTGAGCCCGTAGCCGACGTGCACCGGATGCCCGGTCAGCTCGGTGAAGCGCGCGCCGGCCGCGAGCGGCAGCGGCGCCGCGCCGCACACCGCGACGCGTACCGAGGCGAGCGCCGCGGCCGGGTCACGCTCCGCCTCGGCCCAGGTCAGGAACATCGGCGGTACGCCGACGAGCACTGTGACCCGGTGCCGGGCGATGTCGTCCAGCGCACCGGCCGGGCCGGGCTCGTCGACGAGCACCCCGGTCGCGCCGTGCCGCACGACGGCGCCGAGTGCGGAGTTCAGCCCGTACGCGTGGAACAGCGGAAGGGCGAGCAGCACGACGTCGTCGGGGCCGACCACAGGCGGTTCGATGCGGTCGACCTGGTCGTGGTTGGCGGCGAGCGCCCGGTGCGACAGCATCGCGCCCTTGGGCCGGCCCTCGGTGCCGGAGGTGTAGAGCAGGACGGCGAGGTCGTCGCCGGAGCGGGCCGGGAACCGGGCCGGCGCGGCGTCGCCGGACACCGGCGGCGCGGTGTGCACGGCACGCAGCGCGGGCAGCTCGGCGGGGTCCACCCGAGCGGTCACCTCGGGCGCGCCGACGAGCACGGTCGCGCCGGAGTCGGCGAGGACGTGCCGCAGCTCGCGGGCGGTCAGCGTCGGGTTGACCGGTACGGCCACCAGCCCGGCCCGGAGCGCGGCGAGGTAGGTGACCACGAAGTCGGGGGTGTTGCCGAACGCGATCGCCACCCGGGGCGGGTGGCCGGTTCCGTCGGCCGGTGGCGCGTCGGCGAGCAGCGCGCGGGCGGTGGCGGTGACCGCGTCGTCCAGCTCGGACCAGAGCAGCGTCCGGTCGCGCCAGTGCAGCGCGGCCCGGTCGCCCCGTTGCGCAGCGGCGTGGCGGAGCCGGTCGGCGAGGTTCGGCGCGGAGCTTTCGGCGGCGTCCTGCACGGTGGCTGAGTCTGGCACAGCGGTGTCCGACAGGCCATGCCCGAACACGGCGCCGGGTCCGCCCCACGGGACTGCAATTGCCGTACGGTGGGATTCCTAGCCACGGGATGAGGATCTCCACCGGTGCCCGGGCGGGAAGCCGGACGTGACCCGGCCGCACCGCTCCCGCGACACGCCGAGCGAAAAGAAAATCGGCTCCGACCAGGACTTTCCACTGCGGACCAGGTTCCGGCGCGAAAGTCAACCACACACGACGGACAACGGGTCCGCCATGTGTGCGACCTGGCGGGAAATACTTCCGCTCTGTGTAACGGACTTGCCACGCGTGGGTGACGTTGGCCCTATCATCACTCGGGTCGGCTCACCCCATTTGCCGTGAGTCGACACCCCTCAGCCCGAGGAGGCCCCCGTGCCCGTGAGCGCATTGGACCAGCACCTCAAGGGGATCTGCCGCCCGCCGGCACGTCCCGACCCGGCCGTGCCCGACCGGGTGTTACCCGGTCCTCCGGCGCGGTCACTGTCCGCTCAGCCTGGGGAGGCGCGGTGACCACCTTCGGTTACGCCGAACGACCAGCTGGTGTCACCGGCCCGGCCCAGCGCAACCCGCTCAACGAGCGCGCGGACCCCGGCCCCCGGGGCACCGACGGCCAGCTCGCGGTACGCGGCGACGGGCGGCGCGTCCGCAGCCGCGCGCACCACACGAACGAGGCGCCGCCCCGCCCCGCGACCCCGGGCGGCAACGCGAAGCCCGCGACCGGCCGCCTGGGCAGTCCGACCCGCCCGACCATGCCGGCCCAGGCGCGACGCGGCGACGCGGCGACCGGGGCCGAGCCGTCCGCCGCCGAGACCGCGGTCCTGCCGGCGGTGACCACCGGCGACACCGCCGTCCTGCCCGCCGTGCCGGCCGCCGCGCCCGCCACCGGCTTCCCCAGCCGCCCCGACCCGTCCGACCCGGCCACCGAGGTGTGGACGCTGGTCGAGCGCGCACAGGCGGGCGAGTCCGAGGCGTTCGGGCTGATCTACGAC
Source organism: Micromonospora globosa (assembly GCF_000717585.1). NCBI lineage: Bacteria > Bacillati > Actinomycetota > Actinomycetes > Micromonosporales > Micromonosporaceae > Micromonospora > Micromonospora globosa. Next base: position 19,077 of record NZ_JNZR01000003.1, on the reverse strand, counting down.
AGGTACGTCGACACCGTCTTCCGGTTCGTCTACTTCCGCGTCGGCAACCGCCAGCTCGCCGAGGACCTCACCTCCGACACGTTCCTGCGGGCGCTCAAGCGGATCGGCAGCTTCACCTGGCAGGGGCGCGACCTCGGCGCCTGGCTGGTCACCATCGCCCGCAACCTGGTCGCCGACCACTTCAAGTCCGGGCGCTACCGGCTGGAGGTCACCACCGGTGACGTCCTGGACGCCGACCGGGAGGACCGCGGACCCGAGGGCAGCCCCGAGGCGGCGGTGGTGGAGCACATCACGAACGTCGCCCTGCTCACCGCCGTCAAGCAGCTCAACCCGGAGCAGCAGGAGTGCATCGTGCTGCGGTTCCTCCAGGGCTTCTCGGTGGCCGAGACGGCCCGCTCCATGGGCAAGAACGAGGGCGCCATCAAGGCCCTGCAGTACCGGGCGGTCCGGGCGCTGGCCCGGCTGCTGCCCGACGGCTTCCACTCCTGACGGTCCCGACCCGGCCGGCGCACGACGCCGGGCGGTGTCGCATGCCCGACGTACCCCCACCCGCCCCTCACTCCCGGTGATTTCGCCGCCGCCCCAGCCGTAACCGGCGACCGGCGCGGTCCGTTTCTCCGGGTGCGACCAGTGGTTGTCCCGGCGTCCCCCGGGCCACCCGGTCCGGCGGGTCAGGTCGGCCGTTCCGGTCGGCCCTGGGCCACACGCTGCCACCGGTCGCTGGTGAGGACGACGGCCGCCCGGCCGTGACCAGCGAGAGGGGGTGCCGCGGTGGACAGCGACCTCTTCTCCCGTCGGCGAGCCGAGCGCTTCGCGCAACTCCTCGACGAGGCCAACGGCGGACGCCGGCACCACGTCCGGTCCAAGGCGGACGGTGAACTCACCGCACTCGTCGAGGTGAGCCGTCGGCTCACCGCCGAGCGGCCCGACGTCGAGGTGGACGCCGAGTTCCGTACCGGCCTGCGGGCGATGCTCGTGGCCACCGCCGAACGCGAGGGCGTCGGCGCTCCGGCCAGGACCGCCACCTCCGGCGTACGCGGTGCGCTGCTTCCCGCCATCACCGGCCGCCGGGCGCGGGCCCGGGGCGCGATCCTGGTCGGCGTGGCCGCCGGGGCGGTCGCCCTCTCCGGTATCTCCGCCGCCAGCGAGAACGCGCTGCCCGGCGACGCCCTGTACGGCATGAAGCGCTCCACCGAGCGCGCCCAGCTCGCGCTCGCCAGCTCGGACATCAGCCGAGGCCAGCTCTTCCTCGACTTCGCCCGCACCCGGCTCGACGAGGCCGCCTCGGTGCGCGACGACCGCATCGGTTTCAGCGCCGTCCTGGACGACATGGACGCGGACACCCGCCAGGGCGTACGCCTGCTGACCACTGTCGCCGCGCAGCGCTCGGACCCGACGGCGCTGGACGCGGTGGACACGTTCCTCGCCGGCCAGCGCCGGGTGGTCAGCGGCCTGCTCGACCGGCCCGACCACGCCGACCGGGACCGCACCCGCCGCTCGCTGTCCCTGCTCGACGCGGCGGGCAAGCGCGCCGACGCGCTCCGCGAGGCGATCGCCTGCGGGCTGCCCGCGCCGCAGGCCAGCGACATGCTCGGGCCCGCTCCGGCCACCTGCCCGGCCGACCGCTGAGCGGCGGACGCCTACCGCGCCACACTTCTCCCGGCGGACACCCGGCCGTCACATCGTGCCGGATACGCTCGACGAGGAGGGCGTACGCCGTCGTCGAGGCAGGGAGGTCGCCGTGGCCGGGAGCCGGAAGGTGACCGTCAGCACCGACGCGCACGGGCACACCGCGGGCTGGTCGGAGACCCCCTCGGCACCGGCGACCACAGTCACGCCCGACCCCACCGCGGCCGCGTTCTTCGACGTGGACAACACGATGATGCAGGGCGCGTCGATCTACTGGTTCGCCCGCGGGCTGGCCGCCCGGAAGTACTTCACCACCGGGGACCTGGCCCGGTTCGCCTGGCAGCAGGCACGGTTCCGGCTGCTCGCCACCGAGCACGCGGGCGACATGTCGCAGGCCAAGGAGGCCGCGCTCGCCTTCGTCCAGGGCTGGCGGGTCGACGACATGGAACGCCTCACCGACGAGATCTTCGACGAGCTGATGGCGCCGCGCATCTGGGCCGGCACCCGTCGCCTGGCCCAGCGTCACCTCGACGCGGGCGAGCGGGTCTGGCTGGTCAGCGCCGCCCCGGTGGAGATCGGCCGGGTGATCGCGACCCGGCTCGGCCTGACCGGCGCGATCGGCACTGTGGCCGAGGTGGTCGACGGCGCGTACACCGGGCGGCTGGTCGGTGACCTGATGCACGGGCCGGCGAAGGCCGAGGCGGTCACCCAGCTCGCCGCCGTGGAAGGGCTGGACCTGGCCCGGTGCGCGGCCTACAGCGACTCGGCGAACGACCTGCCGATGCTCCGCGCGGTCGGCCGCGCGGTGGCGGTCAACCCCGATCCGGCGCTGCTGCGGCAGGCCCGCGAGCAGGGCTGGGACGTGCGCGACTTCCGCACCGGGCGCCGGGCCGTACGCATCGCCGTGCCCTCCACCGCGGCGGCCGGGCTGCTCGCCGGCGCGGTCACGGCCGGTCTGGCGCTGCACCGGCGCCGCCACCGCGACGCCTGATCGGCGCGACCCGGCTCAGGGTCCGAACGGGTCCGGCCGGCGTTCGAGCAGCTTGTGCAGCGTCTGCTGGATCGTCTCCCGCACCTGGTCGGCGAGGTTGAACACCACGAGCGGGTCGTCCGCCGCGTCACGCAGGTGCGCGGTCGGGATCGGCGGGCAGAACTCGATCAGCCACTTGCTCGGCAGCGGCACCATGCCCAGCGGCCCCAGCCAGGGGAACGTCGGCGTGACCGGGAAGTACGGCAGTTTGAGCAGCCGGGCCAGCGGCTTGATGTCGGCGAGCATCGGATAGATCTCCTCGCCGCCGACGATCGCCACCGGCACGATCGGCGTACCGGTGCGCAGCGCGGCGGAGACGAACCCGCCCCGGCCGAAGCGCTGGAGCTTGTAGCGGTCGGCGTAGAGCTTGCCGACGCCCTTGAAGCCCTCCGGGAACACGCCCACCAGTTCCCCGTTGCCGAGCAGCCGCTCCGCGTCCGGGTTGCACGCGACGGTGCCGCCGGTCTTGCGCGCTATCTCGGAGACGACGGGCATCCGGAAGACCAGGTCGGCGCCGAGCAGCCGCAGGTATCGGTGCGCCGGGTGCCGGTCGTGCAGCGCGGTGGAGAGGATCAGCGCGTCGAGCGCCACGGTGCCGGAGTGGTTGCCGACGACGAGACCGGCGCCCTCGTCGGGCACGTGCTCGATGCCGCTGACCTCGGTGCGGAACCAGTCCCGGTAGAGCAGCCGGACCAGCGGGTGGACCACCGCGTCGGTCAGGTCGGGGTCGAAGCCGAACTCGTCGACCTCGTAGTCACCGGCGAGCCGCCGCCGCAGGAACGCCAGCCCTTGGGCCACCTTGCGGTCCCAGTGGTCCCCCGGACGGTCGGCCACGGCCGGACCCGACGGCGCGTTCCCGGTCGGTGCCTCGTCCGCGGGGGCCTGCTGCACGACGGCCTTCTTGGCGACGGCCTTCTTGGCGACGGCCTTCTTCGCCACGGCCTTCTTCGCGACCGTCTTCTTGGCCACTGTCTTCTTCGCCGGCTGGTGCGGCGTGGCCGGAACGCCCGCGCCGGCGGCGGCGCCCGGCTCGTCGGCGGAGGTGTCCGGCTCGTCCGGCGGCGCCGCCGGGCGGGCGGACGGCGCGGTCACCCGGCGGTGCCCGTTGCGCCGCGCGGGCTCCGCGCCCGGATCCGGCACACCCAGCGGTACGTCGTAACGCGCGTCACGCCGCTCGTCGGGGCTGCTCACGAACGCTCCCGTACGGTCGAGCGGACCTGCCGGATGCTCTCCAGCACCAACTGCTCGGCGGCGGCGAGCTGGTCCCGGGTGACCACGACGCCGCCGTGGTGGGCGCGGATGAAGTCCTCGAACGCGGCGGCGGTCGAGCGGGGCGTGAAGCCGTACTCCCGCTCCAGTCGGCTGGTGTCCACCACCCGACCGTGCACGAAGAGGTCCACCTGGTCCAAGCCGTACCGGCCGAAGCCCAGACTGCGGGCGACCGCGGCGACCCCGGCCAGGCCCGGTTCCAGCACCGGCACCGCCACCCGGCCGGCCCGGCGGATCGCCTGCGACAGCGACAGCACCCCCGGCCCGGCGACGTTGTACGTGCCCGGGTGATCCTCGGCGACGGACCGGTGCAGCACCTCCAGCGCGTCGTCGAAGTGCACGAACTGCAGGCGCGGATCGCGGCCGAAGACGGTGGGAACCACCGGCTGGGAGAAGTAGCGGGTGAGCGTGGTGTCGGCGGCGTACCCGATGAACGGCGCGAAGCGCAGCACCGTCGCGGTGACGTCGGGCCTACGGCGGCGGAACCCGCGGACGTACCCCTCGATGTCGAGGATGTCGCGGCCGAAACCGCCACGCGGCACCTCGCGCGGCTCGGTCTCCTCGGTGAAGACGGCCGGATCGCGGAACGACACCCCGTACGCGGCGGTGGACGAGCGGACCACGAGCTTGCGCAGCCGGGGCGCGCGCTGCGCGGCGGCGAGCAGCTGCATGGTGCCGATGACGTTCTGTTCCTTCATCCCCGCCCGGCCGCCCTGCTGCGGGTCGGGGGCGGTGACGAGCGCCAGGTGCACCACCGTGTCGACGTCGAGGTCGTGCAGGAGGCCGCCGAGCGAGTCGAGGTCCAGACGGATGCGTTCGACGTCGGAGAGCAGGTCGGTCAGCTCAGGGTTGGGTGGTGCCGGGTCGACCCCGATGACGCGTTCGATCCGCTCGTCGGCGGCGAGCCGGGCGGCCACGTGGGCGCCGAGCCAGCGCCCGACCCCGGTGACGACGACGACCCCCGGGGCACCGGAGGTGTCACCGGGGGTCATGTCGTGCGCCTAGCGCGGCAGGCGGGATCGAGCCGGGACGTCCGCGGCCTGATCACCTGAGCCTCCGAGGGTCGACAGTTGGCAAGTGGTGCCGGTGCCGGGCTGCTGCCCGGCCCCGGTCACTTGCCGAGACGGCGACGCTGGACGCGGGTCTTGCGCAGCAGCTTGCGGTGCTTCTTCTTAGCCATGCGCTTGCGGCGCTTCTTGACCACCGAGCCCATACGACAGCCTTTCGATGCAACGTGCGGGGCGGACCGGACGGCACCACCACGGGTGGCGCCGTGACCGCTTGCGGACAACGGACCGGACCAGCGTGGTGGGCAGGGCACACCAGAGAGCGGTCACGGTCGTGGCCCAGCCTAACCGGAGTGCGTCAGCAGGACCAACGCGCCCCCGTCGATGCCCCTTTTCGTCGCACTCGGCGGACGGTGCGCCGAGGGCTCAGGCGGACTCCTGGAAGGCGCCCCGGAGGTATTCGTGCACGGCGTGCTCGGGCACCCGGAACGACCGGCCGACCCGTACCGCGGTCAGCTCACCGCTGTGCACGAGGCGGTAGACGGTCATCTTGGAGACCCGCATGACCGTCGCCACCTCGGCGACGGTCAGGAACCTGACATCCGACAGCCGTGCGTCGGACTGCGACCCGGCCATGGCTCACCGACCCATTCCCGTGCCCGGCGCGTGTCACCGGGCAGGTGTTCCCGCCTCGACGAGCGACGCGCGTGTAACCAGTACGGTAGCGGGACGGCTGTGACCTGCGCGATCCCTTCCACCCTTTGATCATGGCGAGACAGCCGTTCACCCGATGTCCACCAGGGCTTTTTCGCCCGGACGGGTGTCTCGTCCGATCCGGGCGACCGCCGTCTACTCGGCGCGCAGCGCCACCACCGGGTCGAGCCGTCCGGCCCGCTGCGCCGGCACCACGCCGAAGACGATGCCGACCGCCGCGGAGACGCCGAACGCCAGCGCCAGCGACCACCAGGTGATCGCCGCCGGGATCGGCGAGAACGCGTCCACGAGCAGCGCGGTGCCCACGCCCACCGCCATCCCGGTCAGGCCGCCGACCGAGGTGAGCAGCACCGCCTCCAGCAGGAACTGCACGCCGATGTCGCGGGGGCGGGCGCCGACCGCCTTGCGCAGGCCGATCTCGCGGGTCCGCTCGCGTACCGAGACCAGCATGATGTTGGAGACACCGACGCCGCCGACGAGCAGCGAGATGCCCGCGATGGCGGCCAGCACGCCGGTCAGCACACCAAGGATGTCGCCGAGCACGCCGAGGATCTGCCGCTGGGTGACGGCGCTGAACTCGGTGTCCGGGTGCCGGCGGGACAGTTCCGCGACGATCCGGTCGCCGAGCTCGTCGATCCGCTCCCGGTCCGGCGCCTTCACCGCGATGCCGTCGATGCGCTGGGTGCCCCACAGCCGTTGCGCCGCCGTCACCGGTACGTGCACCTCGTCGTCCCGGTCCACGCCGAGACTCTGCCCGAGCGGGGCGAAGACGCCGATCACCCGGAACCGCACCCCGGCCAGCGTGACCTGCTGACCGAGCGGATCCCGATCGGGGAAGAGCGCGCGGGCCACCGAGTCACCGAGCACCGCCACCCGGCGGCTGGTGTCCACGTCCGCCCCGGTGAGGTAGCGGCCCCGCGACAGCGACCTGGTGAACACCGACGGGGTGGTCTCCAGGACGCCCTGCACAGTGGTGAAGTCGGACCGGTTGCCGGCCCGTGCGGTAGCGCCGGAGGCCACCGTGACGGCGACCCGGCCGGGGTCGCCGACCACCCGGGAGACCGCATCGGCGTCGCTGAGGTCCAGCGGCGAGACCACAGGCGCGTTGCCCACCTCGATCCGGCCCGGCACCACCAGCAGCAGGTTCGAGCCGAGCCCTTCGACCTGCTGCTCGACCTGCTGCTTCGTGCCGGTGCCGATGGCCACCAGGATCACCACCGAGGCCACCCCGATGATCACCCCGAGCATGGTCAGCAGGCTGCGCATCCGGTTGGCCCGCAGCGCGTCCGACGCCACCCGCCACGCCTCGGCCAGCCTCATCCGGCGTCGCCCCGCTGACGGCCGCCTGCGGCGCGCGGAAGGCGCCCGGTGGCCCCGGTGGCGCCACCGGGGCCACCGGGCGGGTGCCCCGGGCCGCTTCCGGACGCGGACCGGGGCTCCGCGCTGGGAGCGGGGTCCAGTGTCGCAGGTACGCCGGAACCGTCCGACGCCGGTCGATCATGAAGGCTGTCGGACCGGATGAGCCCGTCCCGTACCGCGATGCGCCGGTGTGCCCGGGCGGCCACCTCCTGGTCGTGGGTCACCATCACCAGCGCCACCCCGGACTCGGCGTTCAACTGTTCCAGCAGCTCCAGCACCGCCTCGCCGGTGGCGCTGTCCAGGTTGCCGGTCGGCTCGTCGGCGAGCAGCACCGCCGGTTCGGTGACCAGCGCCCGGGCGATCGCCACCCGCTGCTGCTCACCGCCGGAGAGCTGGTTGGGCCGGTGGTGCAGCCGGTGACCGAGCCCCACCCGGCCCAGCATCGCCGCCGCCCGCTCCCGCCGCTGCCGCGCCCCGACACCCCGGTAGACGAGCGGCAACGCCACGTTGTCCACTGCCGACGTACGGGCCAGCAGATGGAACGCCTGGAACACGAAGCCGATGGTCTCGTTGCGCAGCGTCGCCAGCTCCGGCGCGGTGAGCGTGGTCACGTCCCGCCCGCCGATCACCAGCCGGCCGCCGCTGGGCCGGTCCAGCCCGCCGAGCAGGTGCATGAGCGTCGACTTGCCCGAGCCGGACGGCCCGATCACCGCCACGTACTCGCCCTGGTCGATGGTGAGCGACACCCCGCGCAGCGCGGACACCGAGACACCGTCCAGCTCGTACGTGCGCCAGACGTCGACCGCCTCGACCGCCGGTACGGTCACCGCAGTTCCTGGCCGTCGCGCACCTGGTCGGCGCCGCGCACCACCACCCGGTCACCGGCCCGTACGCCGTCGACGATCTGCACCAGGTCCTGCCCCTGCACGCCCACCGTCACCGGCACCCGGTCGGCCCGGCCGTCGCGCAGCACCCAGACCGCGTCCCGCCCGTCGGTGGAGAACACCGCCGACGCCGGCACCGCCACCGCGTCGGCGGCCTCCCGCACCCGCAGCCGTACCACGGCGTTCATGCCAGGCCGTGGGGCCGGAGCGGCCTCGGCCTCACCGAGGCGGCCGGCGCCCAGGTCGAGGCGGACCCGGTAGGTGACGCCGCCCCGCGCCGAGCTGGTCGGCAGCACGTCCACCGACCGCACAGTCGCCTCGTACGTCGCGCCGGTCACCGCGTCCAGCTCGACCGACGCGGCCACCCCGGCCCGGACCAGCAGCACGTCGGTCTCGTCCACCTCGGCGAGCAGGCCGAGCCGGCCGACGTCCACCACGGTGAGCACCGGCGTGCCGGCGGTGACCCGGCCACCGGCCGGGATCGCGTCGTCCACCCCCGGCGGCGGGCCACCCTGCCCGCCCGTGCCGAGCGCCGACGGGTCGAGACCGGGCACCGCCGCGCCACCCGCCGCGCCGAGCAGCCCGGCCAGGTCGGCCGGCCCCGCCGACCGGGTGCCGCCCGGCTGCACCACACCGGCGATCGGCGCGCGCAACGTCAACGCGTCCACTGTCGCCTTCGCCAGGTCGTACGCCTGCTGGGCCTGGAGTCGTTGCGCGGACGACAGCGCGCCGACGGCGCTGTTCAGGCCGGCGACCCCGCGCTGCACCTGGGCCACGGCCCGGTCGGCGGCGCGGGCGGCCGACTCGTACTGCCGCTGCGCCGACTGGACCTGGAGCAGCAGCGCGGCGCGTACCTGCGGATCGCCGACCTTGCCGGCGGCGGCGCGGGCGGCGGCGAACGCCTCGTCGGCAGCCCGGTCGGTGCCGCGCCGGCTGCCACCCAGGTCGCCGGTGCCGGTGCCCCGCCCGGCCCGCTTCGCCGCACGCAGCGCGTCCCGCGCCTTCGCCAGGCGGTCCCGGGCCGACGGCGAGTCGATCACCGCGAGCACCTGCCCCCGGGTCACCCGCTGCCCCGGCTGCACCCGCAGACGTGCGAGCGTGCCGTCGGCGGGTGCGGTGAGGGTGGCGGCGGCTCGCGCGGTGACTGTGGCCGGGGCGTCGATCACCTCGCTGACCGGCGCGCGGCCCACCTCGGCGACTGTGACCGCCGGGGCGTCGTCGCCGCAGGACGCGGCGGTCGTGCCGGTCAGCGCGACGACGGCGAGCACCGCTGTGACGAGACGGGGGCGGCGGGCCGCGGGCAGCCGCGGCGAGGGAGTGCGGGCCACCCGGCCCATGCTACGACCCGTCGACAGGCGTCGACGTTCAGCCGACGACGGCCCGCACGTAGGCCACGCAGTCGTCGTGCAGCATCGACCACGGGTCGCCGAACACCTCGTCGGCGGCCTGCTCCGGGGTCCGTCCCTGGTGCACCACAGCCCGGTAGAAGTCCAGCATCCGCTGCTCGCCGTACCTGTCGACCAGATGGCGTACGGCCAGGTAGCCGACGCCGTACGCGCCGCCGACCCGGTCGTCGCTCGCGTCGTCGGCGGGCGCCACCGCCTCCAGCCGCCCGGACCAGCCGCCGCGCAGCAGGTCCCGCACCTCGGTCAGGCCGTCGTAGCGGTGTACGGGCTGGCCGTCGGCACCGGCGTACTCGGCCAGCCCCTCCACCAGCCACCAGTCCGCGCGGTCGGCGTAGCCCCGGTCGGGCAGCGAGGCGGCGTGGGTCAGCTCGTGCCGGAGCAGGTCGTCGAGGCCGGCCGGGGTGACGATCTGGGCGTTGAGCACCACGTCGTGGCGTCCACCGCCGACGCCCACCGCGTAACCGGCTGTCCACTTCGGCCGCCCGCCTCCGTACCAGCGCTGCCACTCGCCCTTCCCGGCGTAGTAGACGAGGTACCGGTCCGGCGGCCGGCCGCCGATCGCGTACCGGTCCGCGGCCCGGGCGGCGGTCTCGGCCTGGGCGAGCAGGCCGGGCAACTTGCGCCGCTGGGCCGGCGTGGTGGCCACCACGACCCGCTTGCCGACCGTCACGGCCAGGTCGTTCGCCTGCCACGGCCGTACACCGGCCGGGTCCGCCTCGGACGGTTCCAGCGCGGTCAGCCGGGGTTCCTCCCCGGCCAGCCGCCAGCGCGCACCCAGCTCCACAGTGCTCGGCGCACAGTCCGGCACCACGAAGCAGTAGCCCACTGTCACCGTCTGCCGCCACTCCCCCGGCCGCCCCTCGACAGCCTCCGGCACACCGTCCGCAGCCGGCCGCCAGGTGGTGACCCGCAGCGCCCGCAGCGCCGCGTACCGGCGGCTCAGCGCCGGCCGGGCCGCCGGCTCGGCGACCGCGAGGAAGCCAGCCCGGTCCGCGCCGACGAGGGCGGCGGCCTGCCGGTCCAGCAGCGCGAGCATCCGCTCGCCGAGCCGCCGCTGCGCCGCCGTGCCCGGGTCGGCGTTCGCGGCCGACCGCCCGGCCGCATCAGGCGCCGACTCCCGCAGGAGCACGCCGGGCACGGCGCCCGCCACCAGGCCGAGCGCGAGTCCGAGCGCGGTCCAGAGCGGCCACCGCCGCCGTTGCCGCACCGTCCGCGTCGGGTCCGGCTGCGCCAGGGGTACGGGGTACGACGCCGGACCAGCGGCGGGGTGCGGCAACGACGCCGCATCCGGTGCCGGTGCCGGTGCCGGTGCGATGGTGTCGACGGCGGCGTCCACGCCGGCGGAGGTGGCGGCGTTTTCGACGCGGGTGTCGTCGGCGCTGACGTCGGCGGCGGCGCTGACGTTGGCGGCGCTCGCGTCGGCGGCGCGGTCGGCGGCGGCGGTGGGGCGAGGCTCGTCGCCGTCCGTCGTCCGGCCGGGAGGCTGCTCGTCGCCGTCGGTCACCGGCGAAGGGTACGACCAATCGGGCGTTCCGGGAAAGAGTCCCGCCACGGTTCCGCCCCGCCGAGAGATCTTGGTACGAAAGCGCCCTGATGGGGGCCGTTTCGTACCAAGATCTCTCAGATCGGGGTGCCGGTCAGCGTCAAGGCCGTCTTGTCGGCTGCCCAGAGGGCCACCAGGGCGACCGCCGGCACCGTGTGGCCGGCCAGGGTCAGCAGCACGCCGCCGGTGAGGAAGCAGGCGGCCTGGACGGCGAGCTTGGCCGGGTCGGGCAGCGCCACTGTGGCACGCGGCGAGCAGAACAGACCCCACACCACGGCGATCACCAGCGGCGTGCCGAGCCCGGCCAGCAGGCGTACCGGCCAGCCGGTGCCGAGCGTGAAGCCCCAGTATCCGGCCGAGCCCAGCAGGGCCAGTTCCAGCAGGAAGATCGCGCCGAGCAGCAGCGCCTTCATCGGTTCTCCCAGGAGAGGTAGGCACGGTCCAGACCGGCGACGAGTTCGCCGAAGGAACGGTCGGTGTCGCGGGGCAGCCCGAATCCGCCCGCCGCCTCCAGGGCGACGAAGCCGTGCACGGCGGCCCGGAACATCCGGATGGCGTCGGTGGCGGCGTCGCCGTCGAGGCCGTACCCGAGCAGGATGGCGCGGACCGCGCCGACCGCGCGCTGCCCGGCGGCGAGGTGTTCGGGGTCGGCCGGGTCGGGCGCCCGCTGGGCGGCCGGGTAGCGGCCGGGGTGCTGCCGCGCGTACTCCCGGTAGGCGGCGGCGACGGCGCGCAACGCGTCGCCGCCGGAGCGACCCGCGGCGGCGGCCGTGAGCACGTCGGCGATCTCGGCGGTGGCGAGCACCGCGAGCTTCTGGTGCAGCGCGTCCGCGCCCCGGACGTGCTTGTAGAGGCTCGGCAGCGCGACACCGAGCCGGGCGGCGAGCGCGGCCAGGGTCAGCTTCTCGTAGCCGACCTCGTCGGCGAGCGCGGCGGCCTCCCGCACGACAGTCGCCGGGGTCAGACCGGCCCTAGGCACGTGCGGTCACCGCCAGGAACTCGACCAGGTCGGCGGCGGTGGCGTCGGGCTGGTCGGCGTGCGGGTAGTGCCCGGAGTCGGCGACCATGCGCGCCTCGGCGACGGCGAACAGCCGGCGGGCGGCCCGCGCCTCGGCGCCCGGGTCGGGGAAGTCCGGGTCCTTCGTACCCATCAGCACCAGCACCGGCCGGCGCACTTCGGGCGCGCGGGCGGTCCAGTGCGGGTCGGCCGGTGCGATCACGCCGCGCACCGCGGCCATCCGGCCGCGCAGCTTGGCGACCAGCTCCTTGCGGTACGCGGCGTCGTCGGCCGGCCGCCCGCAGGGGAACAGCGTGCGGTGGAACAGCCCGAACAGCCGAGGGCTGCGCAGCACTGCCGCCTGCGCCACACGCATCAGCGGGTTCGGCTTCGGCGTGCCGACGAACGGGCTGACCTGCACGATGCCGCTCACCAGGTCCGGTGCCTCGGCGGCGGCGAAGACCACGGCGGCGGCGCTGGAGGAGCTGCCGACCAGGGTGGCGGGCTCGCCGCCGAGCGCCCGCACCACAGCGAGCAGGTCGCCGCCGACCTGCTCGGGGGCGTACGTGGGCCAGTGCGGGCTGGAGTCGCCGTGCCCGCGTACGTCGACCGAGGCGACCCGGTAACCGGCCGCGACCAGCCGGGGCGTCAGGTGGCGGAAGGCCGCCCGGTTCTCCCCCATGCCGTGCGAGAGGACCACGAGCGGTCCCGACCCGTGCACCTCGTACGCGATCGTGCCGCCGTCCCGCGCCACTTGGCTAACCGTCATAGCCGTAAAGCTAATAGCATTAGCCAACCACCGTCAAGCTTGACCTCAACCCGGGATGAGGTCGCACGATCCCGGGCATGCCGATCACCGCCGACACCCACGTACGCCTCGCCCGCCCGAGCCGCGACCTCGCCGCCGCTGAACGGTTCTGGACGCAGGGGCTGGGCCTGGACGTGCTCTACCGGAGCGAGGGCGGTCACGCGGACGAGCACGACCTGGTGATGCTCGGGCTGCCCGGGGCCGGCTGGCACCTGGAGCTGGTCGGCGGCGCGACGCTCGCGGTCGAGCCGCGTCCCACCGGAGAGGACCTGTTCGTGCTCTATCTCGACGGCCCGGCTGACGACGAGCTGGTCCCGAGACTGGAACGGGCCGGCGGGACCAGGGTCTCCGCCGGCCCGTACTGGGACAGGTGGGGTGTCACGTTCGCCGACCCGGACGGCTACCGCCTCGTGCTGTGCACCCGGGCCTGGTCGAACGACTGACTCACTTCTTCGACAGCACCGCGCGGCCGAAGAACGCCAGGTTGGCCGGGCGCTCCGCGAGCCGGCGCATCAGGTAGCCGTACCACTGGTCGCCGTAGGGGACGTACGTCCGCACCGTGTAGCCCTCGCCGACCAGGCGCTGCTGCTCCTCCGGGCGGATGCCGTAGAGCATCTGGAACTCGAACCGGCCCGGGTCGCGGTCGAACCAGCGCGCCCGGTCCTCGCCGATCGCGATCAGCCGCGGGTCGTGCGTGGCGAGCATCGGGTAGCCGTCGCCGGACATCAGCACGTTCATGCAGCGCACGTACGACTTGTCCACCTCGCGGGCGGACTGGTACGCCACCGACTCCGGCTCCTTGTACGCGCCCTTGCACAGCCGCACCCGCGACCCGGCCGAGGCCAGCTCCCGGCAGTCCGACTCGGTCCGCCGCAGGTACGCCTGGAGCACCGCGCCCGTACCCGGGTGGTCCTTGCGGAGCTTCGCCAGGATGTCCAGCGTCGAGTCGGTGGTGGTGTGGTCCTCCATGTCGAGCGTGACAGTGGTGCCCGCCGCGTCGGCCGCCGCGCAGATCGCCCGCGCGTTGTCGTACGCGAGCTGCTCGTCGAACATCTGGCCCAGCGCGGACAGCTTCACGCTGACCTCGGCGGCCGGGGTGAGCCCGGCGGCGGCGAGGCGGCTCAGCAGCGTGAGGTACTCGTCCCGGGTGGCGTTCGCCTGTTCCGGGGTGGTGGTGTCCTCGCCCAGGTAGTCGAGGGTGACCGCTTGGCCGTCGGCGACCAGCTCGCGGGTTGCGCGCAGCGCGTCGTCGGTGGCGGCGCCGGCGACGAACCGGCGGACGACGTCCCGGGTGAACGGGGCCGTCGCGACGAGCCGCTCCACCTGGGTAGACCGGGAGGCGGCGAGGATGACGGAACGGAGCATGAGCCGAGCGTAACGCTCACCACCGGGCCCTCGCCGGGTGCGTCCGAGGCCCGTTCCCTCCCGCCCTCCGACCGGCCCGGGCACCCCCGGCTGGCGGGGATCGGCTACAACGTTCACGTGGATCGACGACACCCCCGGCGCCGGCTCCGCTCGGCCTCCGTGCAGCTCGGCGCGCTGACCGCGCTGGCCCTCGCGCTCTCCGGCTGCAACAACGGTTACGACGACGACGATGACGACTGCGCGCTCGGCCCGGCCGGCGGAGGTGGCGACACCGTCGCGGTCGCCCTGCTCGTGCCCGCACCGGCCACCGCCGCGCGCGGCGAACCCGCCCCGACCGCCGCGCTGCCCGAGCGCGGCGGCTTCGGCACCCACCTCGCCTCCTGCGGCGGCTGACGTGCGCCGCGAGGCGAGCACGCCGCGCCCCGGCTGGGACGAGACCATCCGGGCCCAGGGCCTGGTGTACGTGGACACCGAGCTGCCCGACGGCGAGATCATGTCGTACTGGGACGAGACTGCGGCGTACTCCTTCACGCTCGACGAGGTGCTCCGGCTGGAGGAGGCCACGGAGGAGCTGCACCGGATGTCGGTGGCCGCCGCCGAGCACGTGGTGGCCCGCCGCCGGTACGCCGAGTTCGGCATCCCCGAGTGGGCCGCCGAGGCGGTCGCCCGCTCGCTGCGGGAGTCCCCGCCGACGCTCTACGGCCGGTTCGACCTCTGGTACGACGGCAGCGGGCCGCCGAAGATGCTGGAGTACAACGCCGACACCCCGACCGCGCTGGTCGAGGCGAGCATCGTGCAGTGGTACTGGCTGGAGCACACCCGCCCGGACGCGGACCAGTGGAACAGCCTGCACGAACGGCTGGTCGGCGCGTGGGCCAAGATCGGCGCCGGGCTGCACGAGCCGAGGGCACACGTGCTCTGGTCCTCCGAGGAGGAGTCGGGCGAGGACCAGATCACCGCCGGCTACCTGGCCGAGACGGCCCGCCAGGCCGGGCTGGACGTGACGCTCATGCCGATCCAGCGGGTCGGCTGGGACGGGCGACGTTTCGTCGACGCCGACGACCGGCCGATCACCACCTGCTTCAAGCTCTACCCCTGGGAGTGGATGCTGGCCGAGCCGTACGGGCGGCCCGCGCTCGACCCGGGCACGCCCACCACCTGGATCGAGCCGGCCTGGAAGCTGCTGCTGTCGAACAAGGCGCTGCTGGCGGTGCTCTGGGAGATGTACCCGGGGCACGACTACCTGCTGCCCGCGTACCTGGACTCGCCGCGCGGCATGACCGAGTACGTGGCCAAGCCGCTGCTCGGCCGCGAGGGCGGCTCGGTACGCATCGTGACCGGCGACACGGAGATCACCAACCCGGGGATCTACGGCGACGAGGGCTTCTGCTTCCAGGAGTTCCGCGCGTTGCCCGAGTTCGAGGGCAACCGGACGGTGCTCGGGAGCTGGATCGTGGACGGCGAGTCGGCGGGCGCCGGGGTCCGTGAGAGCGAGAGCCTCATCACTGACGGTTACGCGCGGTTCCTGCCCCACTACATCGACGCACCGCGTGTGCTCTGAGTCGTCTACCGTTGGTGTCGTGAACTTCGACGCGTACGCCCGGACCGGGGTCGAGCTCGTCAACGCCCGGCTGGACGACCTGGACGGCCTGCGGGCCGTCTTCTCGGACGAGCAGGGCTGGATGCGCGACGAGGTCGCGGAACGGGACCTGGCGATCTTCCGGCGGGCGCAGAAGCGCCTCCGGGACGTCTTCGAGTACGGCACCTCGGGCCGGGACGCCGACGCGGTCTCCGAACTGAACGCGATGCTGGAGGCGTTCCCGGTGCAGCCGCGCATCTCCGGGCACGACTCCTCCGACTGGCACATGCACGTGACCAGCCGGGGCGCGTCGGTCTCCTCCGAATACCTGGCCGGCGCGGTCTGGGGCCTGTCGGTGTGGCTGTGCGAGTACGGCAGCGCCCGCTTCGGGGTCTGCGCCGACGACCGCTGCGGCAACGTCTACCTGGACACCTCGTCCAACTGCTGCCGACGGTTCTGCTCCGAGCGCTGCGCCACCCGCTCCCACGTGGCAGCGCACCGGGCCCGCAAGCGGGCCGCGGTCGGCGAGCAGGCCGTCCCGGCGCAGCCGCTGTCCCCGGTGAGCTGACCTCCGCAGCGCTCCGGCCGCCCTTGCTCGAACGGCGGCCGGGGCGGCGCGTGCCGGTCAGACGTCGACCGGTGAGGGCGCGGTCAGGTTGGCCCGGGCGAACTCCAGCGACTCCCGCAGGTCCGCCTCCCGGACCGCGCGGCTCTTCGCGCCCCGGGTGGTCACCTCCACCGCCACCGAGCCGGTGAACCCCCGCCCGGCGAGCGAGCGGAGCATCTCCGCGCAGGGCTGACCGCCGCGACCGGGCACCAGGTGCTCGTCGCGCCCCTCGCCGGTACCGTCGCCCAGGTGCACGTGCGCCAGCCCGGAACCCATCCGGTCGGCCATCGCCATCGCGTCGGTGTGCGAGGCCGCGCAGTGCGACAGGTCCAGCGTGTAGGAGGCGTACCCGATCTCGGTCGGATCCCAGCCCGGCGCGTACGGGACGAACTGCCGCCCGGCCATCCGCACCGGATACATGTTCTCCACCCCGAAGTGCAGGCCGCCGAACTGCCCGGCGATCGTGTCGAGCCCGTCGGCGAAGGTGCGCGCGTAGTCACGCTGCCAGGTGAACGGCGGATGCACCACGACAGTGGGCGCCTCCAGCGTCTCGGCCAGCTCGGCGGCCTTGCGCAGCCGCTCCCACGGGTCGGGGCTCCACACCCGCTGGGTGACGAGAAGGCACGGGGCGTGGACCGACAGCACCGGGACGCCGTAGTGCTCGGCGAGGCCGCGCAGCGCGCCCGCGTCCTGGCTGACCGGGTCGGTCCAGACCATCACCTCGATGCCGTCGTAGCCGAGCTCGGCGGCGAGCTGGAACGCCGCCGCGGTCCGTTCGGGAAAGACCGAGGACGTGGACAGGAGCACCGGAACGCGGTAAGTCACACCTCCGAGGGTAGCTCCAACCGCCAGCGAGCATCGGGACGAGCAACCGCAAAGCAACCCAGAGCGCTCGTACTGTCACATCGGCGCGAGCTGATCCAGCCGGCGCAGGATGACGCCCTCCCGCAGCGCCCACGGGCAGATGTCCACGCAGTCCACGTCGAGGCGCCGCATCACCGCCTCCGCCACCACCGCGCCTGCGAGGAGCTGGTGGGCCCGCTGCGCGCTCACCCCCTCCAGCTCGGGCAACTGGGCCGGTGGGATGTGCCTGATGAACCCCAGCACCTGCCGCAGGCCGGTACGGGTCAGGCTGCGGCGCGCCCACAGACCCGCACCCGAAGGCGCGGCGCCGGCCAGCCGGGCCAGCGTGCGGAACGTCTTCGAGGTGGCCACCGGACGCTCCCAGCCCACCGCTGTCAACTGCTCCACCACCGGGTCGAGCTGCGCGTTCACGTACGCCCGCAGTTCCTCCACGGCCTCGGCCGACGGCGGCGCCGTGCCGGCCGGATCCACGGCGAGCCGCTCCCGGCTGAGCCGCCCCGCGCCGAGCGGCAGCGAGATCGCCACGTCCGGGTGCTCGTCGATGCCGGCGGCCAGCTCCAGCGAGCCGCCGCCGATGTCCATCGCCAGCAGCCGCCCTGCGGACCAGCCGAACCACCGCCGCACCGCCAGGAATGTCATCCGCGCCTCGTCCGCGCCGGAGAGCACCTCCAGGCGTACGCCAGTCTCGTCGCGGACGCGCGCCAGCACGTCGGCGGCGTTCGTGGCGTCGCGGACCGCACTCGTCGCGAACGCCAGCAGATCCTCGGCGCCCAGCCCGTCAGCCGCCGCCCGGGCCATGCCGACCGCCTTGACCAGGCCGTCCGCGCCGCCGTCGGTGAGCGCGCCGTCCGGCCCGATCTGCTCGGCCAGCCGCAGCACCACCTTCTCCGAGTGCGCCGGCCAGGGATGGGCGCCGTGGTGGGCGTCGACCACCAGCAGGTGCACCGTGTTGGAACCGACGTCGAGGACACCCAGTCGCATGGGGAAGACCCTAGGGCCAACACGTTTCGTCGGCTCGGCGGCCGGGCGGGGTCACCGCGCGTACGCTGGTCCGAGTGACAGGGCAGATCGAGCTTCACGTGCTGGTGGACGACCCCGAGGACCCGCGCAGCCGCGAGGTCGGGCTGGACTTCCCACGGGAGTGGATCGAGTTCGTCGACCCGGCCGACGCGAAGCACGTCGTCCGCGCCGACCTGACCTGGTTGCTGTCCCGCTGGACGTGCATCTTCGGTCAGGGCTGCCACGGCATCATCGCCGGGCGCGCCGCCGACGGGTGCTGCTCGCACGGCGCGTTCTTCACCGACTCCGACGACGAGAAGCGGGTCCGGGCGGCGGTGAAGCGGCTGACGCCGGAGACGTGGCAGCACTTCCGGCGCGGCTTCAAGAACTGGACCGAGAACGACACCGTCGACGGCAAGACGCCGGCCCGGCGTACCGCCACCCGCGACGTCGACGCCCCGTGCGTGTTCCTCAACGACGCCGACTTCCCCGGTGGGGGCGGCTGCGCGCTGCACGCCCAGGCGCTGCGCGACGGCGTGCACCCGCTGGAGTACAAGCCGGACGTCTGCTGGCAGTTGCCGGTACGCCGCGACCAGGAGTGGCACAAGCGGCCGGACAACACGAAGGTGCTGATCTCCACGCTGGCCGAGTTCGACAGGCGCGGCTGGGGCGCCGGCGGGCACGACCTCGACTGGTGGTGCACGTCCTCCACCGATGCGCACGTCGGCGCCGAGCCGATGTACGTCTCGTACGGGCCGGAGCTGACCGCGCTGATCGGCGCGCCCGCGTACGCGAAGCTGGCCGGACTCTGCGCCGCCCGGCAGCGCCAGGGTCAGATCGCCCCGCACCCCGCAAGCGAGTGAAGGCCGGCACCCCGTTGGTTCGGGGTGCCGGCCTTCAGCTGGTCTTGCTTGTTGGTCTCAGCTGTTCCAGTGCTGGGCGACGAGGTCGGCGGCCTGCTGCTCCCACTGGGCGTAGTGGTCCGGGTAGGCCGACACCTGGACGGTCTGGGCGGCC